>NZ_JBEZBE010000056.1:0-32776 GCF_040646935.1 Streptomyces sp. NPDC044984 | reverse complement strand
CCAGGCCAGGAGGAAGCCCATGCCGAGATTTCGGATGATGTTGAGCCACAGGGGCATCAGTTCCGCAGTACGGACCCCTGGAGGTCCGTACGACGCGGCCGTTCGCCATCTCGTCACACCGGGTCGCTGTGGGTTGTCGGTGGCGTCACGTAGGCTCGCAGACAGCCGGGCACGAGTGATCCGCGTCGAGGGAGGGGCCACGTGCTCATCGACACCTACGGCCGAGTGGCCACCGACCTGAGGGTCTCGTTGACCGATCGGTGCAATCTGCGCTGTACCTACTGCATGCCCGAGGAGGGTCTGCAGTGGCTGGCCAAGCCCGACCTGCTCACCGACGACGAGATCGTCCGCCTCGTCGGCATCGCCGTCACCTCCCTCGGCGTCGAGGAGGTCCGCTTCACCGGCGGCGAACCGCTGCTCCGCCCCGGCCTGGTCGGCATCGTCGAGCGCGTCGCCGCCCTGGAACCCCGTCCGCAGACGTCCCTCACCACCAACGGCATCGGGCTGAGGCGCATCGCGCCCGCCCTGAAGGAGGCGGGCCTGGACCGGGTCAACGTCTCCCTCGACACCCTGCGCCCGGACGTCTTCAAGACCCTCACCCGCCGCGACCGCCACCAGGACGTCCTCGACGGCCTGTCCGCGGCCCGCGAGGCCGGACTGACCCCGGTGAAGGTCAACTCGGTCCTGATGCCGGGGCTCAACGACGACGAGGCCCCCGACCTCCTCGCCTGGGCCGTGGAGCACGACTACGAGCTGCGCTTCATCGAGCAGATGCCCCTGGACGCCCAGCACGGCTGGAAGCGCGAGGGCATGATCACCGCCGGGGACATCCTCACCTCCCTGCGCACCCGCTTCGAGCTGACCCCCGAGGGCGACGAGGCACGCGGCTCCGCACCGGCCGAGCGCTGGCTGGTCGACGGCGGCCCGCACCGCGTCGGCGTCATCGCCTCCGTCACCCGCCCCTTCTGCCGCGCCTGCGACCGCACCCGTCTCACCGCCGACGGACAGATACGCACCTGCCTGTTCGCCACCGAGGAGACCGACCTGCGCGCGGCCCTGCGCTCCGGCGCCCCCGACGAGGAGATCGCCCGCCTCTGGAAGCTCGCCATGTGGGGCAAGAAGGCGGGCGCGGGCCTGGACGACCCGGCCTTCGTCCAGCCGGACCGCCCCATGTCCGCGATCGGGGGCTGAGGGGACGCCATCGAAGGCTGAGGGGACGGCATCGGCGGCCGAGAGCGCTAGGCCCCTTCCGGAGCCTTCCACTCCTCGAACCGGACGACGTCCTTCAGGAATCCGCGCACCCCGAGGAACTGCGACAGATGCTCGCGGTGCTCCTCGCAGGCGAGCCAGGTCTTGCGGCGCTCCGGCGTGTGCAGCTTGGGGTTGTTCCAGGCGAGCACCCACACGGCGGCGGCGCGGCAGCCCTTGGCGGAACAGATCGGCGTCTCGGGATCAGGGACCATCACACCGCCGACCCTAACCCGATCGGCGCAGTGCGAAATGCCGGGGAAAAGGCGACGCCGAGCAGCCACGGGGGGAGCTGCCCGGCGTCGGTCCGTCGCTCCGACGGGGGATGCGGAGCGCGTACGAAGTATGTCACGGGTCACCCCGCCCCCGGCACCGGAACAACATGATTGATCTGAGCTTTTCCTGAGCTTGGCGGGGAAGTGCCTTCCGCTTGACGCCCTTCTCCCTCACGCCCCGATCTTCACGACCGCTCGGGCCGCTCCGTTCGTGTACCCGGAGCCGCCTGTGACGCCACATCTTCCGCATCCGATTCCGCGGAACCGTCATTCGTCCGCGGCGGCGCGATCATCGGCCTCATCGGTGTCGTCACGAAGGTCGACGGCAGTGACGGCGCGTTTTCCCGCCCGGCGTTGGCGATCACCACCGCGATGTACGGCAGGACCATCCCGAGCACCAGCGCCACGATCGCGACGTGCCGCTCCACGTTCCACAGTGTCGCCGCGAGGATGACCGAGATCGTACGGACGGTCATCGAGATCACGTACCGGCGCTGCCTCGCCCGCACATCGTCATGGAGGCCCGCCCGGGCGCCGGTGATCCGGAACACCTGGACGCTGCCGCCGCCATGCTGCTTCCGCATCACATTCCACCATCCGCCCGCATCGGACCTTCCACCTACCTGACCGGCCGGCACCCCGTCCCGCGACACCGGGTCCGGACATGTCCACGTTACGCCGTGCCCGACCGGGTCACGAGGGCGGGTCGCCCCGCCCCGCGGCGCCCCGCCTGCGTCGTAGTGCGTACGGCATGCCCGACATGCGGCGTACCGCGTCTCGGCCGACACTGGCCGTAGTGCTCGCGTCAAGCCGTACGAGGAGGCAGCCATGGGCTGGTTGTGGGCGATCATCGTGGGACTCGTGCTCGGTCTGATCGCCAAGGCGCTGATCCCCGGCAAACAGCACATACCCCTGTGGCTGGCCACCATCTGCGGCATGATCGGCGCCATCGCGGGCAACGCCGTCGCGCGGGGCTTCGGGATCGAGGAGACGCGGGGCATCGACTGGGGCCGGCACGTCTTCCAGCTGGTCGCGGCGGTCGTCGTCGTCTTCTTCGTGGACATGCTGTACACCGCGATGAAGCGCAAGCGGGCCGAGCGGCACCACCAGCGGGCCTGACCCGGCACGGACGGCGACGACGGCGTACGACGGCGTACGGCGAGGCGGTTTCCGGCGTACGACGAAGGGGCGGCCTCCGGCACATGCCGGAAACCGCCCCGCACCAGCCCGTCGGCTCAGCCGGCCGTGACCTCCACCGCCGCCAGGTTCTTCTTGCCCCGGCGCAGCACCAGCCAGCGCCCGTGCAGCAGGTCCTCCTTCGCGGGGACGGCGTCCTCGGCGGTGACCTTGACGTTGTTCACGTAGGCACCGCCCTCCTTCACCGTGCGCCGCGCGGCCGACTTGCTCGGCACCAGACCGACCTCGGCGAACAGGTCGACCACCGGTCCCAGCTCGGCCACCTTGACGTGCGGCACCTCGGAGAGCGCCGCCGCCAGCGTGCGGTCGTCCAGCTCCGCCAGCTCGCCCTGCCCGAAGAGGGCCTTGGACGCGGCGATCACGGCGGCCGTCTGGTCGGCGCCGTGCACCAGCGTCGTCAGCTCCTCCGCCAGCGCACGCTGGGCGGCCCGGGCCTGCGGACGCTCCTCCGTCTGCCGCTCCAGCTCCTCCAGCTCCTCACGGGACCTGAAGGACAGGATCCGCATGTAGCCCGAGATGTCCCGGTCGTCCACGTTCAGCCAGAACTGGTAGAACGCGTACGGCGTCGTCATCTCCGGGTCGAGCCAGACGGCGCCGCCCTCGGTCTTGCCGAACTTGGTGCCGTCCGCCTTGGTCATCAGCGGCGTGGCGTAGGCGTGGACCGTGGCGCCTGGCTCCAGCCGGTGCAGCAGGTCCAGGCCGGCCGTGAGGTTGCCCCACTGGTCGCTGCCGCCCTGCTGGAGCGTGCAGCCGTACCTCCGGAACAGCTGGAGGAAGTCCATCGCCTGGAGCAGCTGGTAGCTGAACTCCGTGTAGCTGATGCCCTCGGAGGACTCGAGACGCCGGGCGACCGAGTCCTTCGTCAGCATCTTGTTGACGCGGAAGTGCTTGCCGATGTCCCGCAGGAACTCGATCGCGGAGAGGTTCTGCGTCCAGTCGAGGTTGTTGACCATCACGGCCGCGTTCTCGCCCTCGAAGGACAGGAACGGCTCGATCTGGCCGCGCAGCCGCTCGACCCAGCCCGCGACGGTCTCCGGCGAGTTCAGCGTGCGCTCCGCCGTCGGGCGCGGGTCGCCGATCTGGCCCGTGGCCCCGCCGACCAGCGCCAGCGGCCGGTGACCGGCCTGCTGGAGCCGGCGCACGGTGAGCACCTGCACCAGGTGCCCCACGTGCAGCGACGGAGCGGTCGGGTCGAAACCGCAATAGAACGTGACGGGACCGTCCGCGAGCGCCTTGCGCAAAGCGTCCTCGTCGGTGGACTGGGCGAACAGCCCGCGCCACTTCAGCTCGTCGACGATGTCCGTCACGGTTCTCGTGTCTCCTTGATGATCTTCGGCCGGCCGGATGACAGCCGGCCACGCATGCCTACGAGGTTATACGCCCTGGCTGACAGAGCTCATATTGAAATCGGGGACGCGCAGCGCCGGCATCGCGGCCCTGGTGAACCAGTCGCCCCACTCCCGGGGCAGCGTCTTCTCCGTACGGCCCGCCTCGGCGGCCCGGCCGAGCAGGTCCACCGGCGACTCGTTGAACCGGAAGTTGTTCACCTCGCCGGTGACCTCGCCGTTCTCGACGAGGTACACGCCGTCCCGAGTCAGCCCCGTGAGCAGCAGCGTCGCCGGGTCCACCTCGCGGATGTACCACAGGCAGGTCAGCAGCAGCCCGCGCTCCGTGGCCGCGACCATGTCCTCCAGGGACCGGTCGCCGCCGCCGTCCAGGATCAGGTTGTCGATCCCGGGCGCCACCGGCAGCCCGGTCAGGCCCGCGCCGTGCCTGCTGGTCGTCAGCCGGTTCAGCTCGCCCTCGCGGATCCACTCCGTGGCCGCCAGCGGCAGCCCGTTGTCGAACACCGACTGGTCGCCGCCGGAGGAGTGCGCGATCACGAACGGCGCCGACTCCAGACCCGGCTCCTCCGGGTCGCTGCGCAGGGTCAGCGGCAGCCCGGTCAGCCGCTCGCCGACCCGGGTGCCGCCGCCCGGCTTGGAGAACACCGTGCGCCCCTCGGCCGCGTCCCGCCCCGAGGCCGACCACAGCTGGTAGATCAGCAGGTCCGCCACCGCGGTCGGCGGCAGCAGCGTCTCGTACCGGCCCGCGGGCAGCTCGAGCCGCCGCTCGGCCCAGCCCAGCCGTACGGCCAGCTCGGCGTCGAGCGCCGCCGGGTCGACGTCCTTGAAGTCCCGTGTGGAGCGCCCCGCCCACGCCGACCGCGTATGGTCCGGCGACTTGGCGTTCAGCTCCAGGGTGCCGTTCGGCTGGTCGTGCCGCAGCCGCAGCCCCTCCGACGTGCCGAGGTAGCTGGAGACCAGCTCGTGGTTGGCGAAGCCGTACAGCTCCCGGCCACCGGCACGCGCGCGTGCGAACGCCTCGCCCAGCGCCGGGGCGAAGTCGGCGAACACGGCGGAGGAGGTCTCGGCCGGCGCCTCCGTGAACCCGGGGGAGGGGGCCACCCCCGTGACCAGCGGCTGCGCGTCCTCGGCCGGACCCGCGCCCCGCGCGGCCGCCTCGGCGGCCCGCACCAGCGGCTCCAGCTCGTCCACGGTCACCGCGGACCGGGACACCACCCCGGAGGCCGTGCCCTGCGCGCCGTCCACCGTGGCGATCACGGTGAGCGTGCGCCCGCGCGTGACACCGTTCGTGGTGAGCGCGTTGCCCGCCCAGCGCAGATTGGCGGTGGACTCCTCGTCGGCGATCACGACACAGCCGTCGGCCCGGGACAGCTCCAGAGCGCGCTCGACGATCTCGTACGGCTTGCTGGTGCGCGCGCTCATCGCCCGGCCTCCTGCGTCGTGTTGAGACTGTGCTTTCCCGGGGGACGACCCCCGGACCCCCAGCCGGTCCCGGTGCTGACGCTCATCGCCCGGCCTCCTGCGTCGTGTTGAGGATGTTGACTCCCTTGAAGAGGGCGGACGGGCAGCCGTGCGAGACCGCCGCGACCTGCCCCGGCTGGGCCTTGCCACAGTTGAAGGCGCCGCCCAGGACGTACGTCTGCGGACCGCCGACCGCCGCCATGGAGCCCCAGAAGTCGGTGGTCGTGGCCTGGTAGGCGACGTCCCGCAGCTGCCCCGCCAGCCGCCCGTTCTCGATCCGGTAGAACCGCTGCCCGGTGAACTGGAAGTTGTACCGCTGCATGTCGATCGACCACGACCGGTCCCCGACGACGTAGATGCCCCGGTCCACGCCCCCGATCAGGTCCTCCGTCGACATCCCCGCCGGATCCGGCCGCAGCGACACGTTGGCCATGCGCTGCACCGGCACGTGGCCGGGGGAGTCCGCGAACGCGCACCCGTTGGACCGCTCGAACCCGGTCAGCTTCGCGATCCGCCGGTCCAGCTGGTAGCCGACCAGCGTGCCGTCCTTCACCAGGTCCCAGGACTGCGCCTCGACGCCCTCGTCGTCGTACCCCACCGTGGCGAGCCCGTGCTCGGCGGTGCGGTCACCGGTGACGTTCATCAGCTCCGAGCCGTAGCGCAGCTTGCCGAGCAGGTCGAAGGTGGCGAACGAGGTCCCGGCGTAGGCCGCCTCGTAGCCGAGCGCACGGTCCAGCTCGGTGGCGTGCCCGATGGACTCGTGGATGGTCAGCCACAGGTTGGAGGGGTCCACCACCAGGTCGTACAGCCCCGGCTCGACGCTCGGCGCGCGCATCTTCTCGGCGAGCAGCTCCGGGATCCGCGCCAGTTCGTCGTCCCAGTCCCAGCCGGTGCCCGTCAGGTACTCCCAGCCGCGGCCGACGGGCGGCGCGATCGTGCGCATGGAGTCGAACTCACCGCTGGAGCCGTCGACGGACACGGCCGTGAACACCGGGTGCAGCCGCACCCGCTGCTGCGTGGTCACGGTCCCGGCGGTGTCGGCGTAGAACTTGTTCTCGTGCACGGTGAGCAGCGAGGCGTCGACGTGGTCCACCCCGTTCGCCGCCAGCAGCCGCGCGCTCCACTCGGCCAGCAGCCCGGCCTTCTCCCCGTCGGGCACGGCGAACGGATCGATCTCGTACGACGACACCCAGGTCTTCTCCGAGTGCACCGGCTCGTCGGCCAGCTCCACCCGCTCGTCCGAACCCGCCGCCCGGATCACCTGCGCGGACAGCTTCGCCATCGCCACCGCCTGCGAGGCGACCTTGGCGGCGGCGTCGAGGGTCAGATCCACCCCGGACGCGAACCCCCACGTCCCGCCGTGCACCACGCGCACCGCGTACCCGAGGTCGGTGGTGTCCGACGACCCGGCCGGCTTGGCATCCCGCAGCCGCCAGGACGCGCTGCGCACCCGCTCCAGACGGAAGTCCGCGTGCTCCGCCCCGAGCGCCCGCGCCCGCGCGAGCGCCGCGTCGGCGAGCGCGCGCAACGGCAGCGCCAGGAATGACTGATCGACCTCATGGGCCACGAGCGGCCTCCCCTTCTCACCCTCGCGAGATGTGCTCAACCGTCAGCAGTGAACCACGAGCGCCCCCGGGGGACGTGACGGACGGCCGCCGTGGTGCGCCACTCGCGCCCGTGGATTCCCGACTTCCTCTGGGAAAACGGTTGTTCACCAACTGGCACACGTCTCGTCACTGTCCGTGCGCGGAGTCTCCGTACGTTCGGGAGCGCCGGTCCGGACGATCACCGGACGGCCCGACTCGAGGAGTGCGTATGCGTATGCGTCGTGTGGCCGCCCTGGCGGCCGCGACCGCCGGTCTTCTCACGGCCCTGTCCGCCCCCGCCGCGGTCGCCGACGAGCCCCTGAGCAGGACGGGCGGGCTGACGGCCTGCAACCACCGGGCACAGGACATCAACGTGGAGTTCCCGCTGCGGGGCGGCTTCAGCACCTTCATGATCAGGCCCGGCACCTGCCTGGACACGGGCCTGAGCAACGGCCGGCCCGGCGAGCAGGCGGTGGCGTACGCCCACTACAGCGGTGGGCACACGCTCGCCGTGGACCACTTCTTCTTCGACAGCGGGACGTGGTACACCCGCCACGTGTACTGAGCCGAAGCGTTCCGGGAGCGCTCCCGTGGGGCCGGACGGCCCGCGGGAGCGCTCCCACGCGTTCGCCCCCGTGGCGTGCCACTCGCGCCCATGGGTCCCCGACTTCCTCTGGCGCAACGGCTGTCCACCAAGCGGTACGAGCCCCGTCGCTGTCCGTGCGCCGAGTCGCCGTACGTTCGGGAGCGCTGGTGCGGAAGATCGCCGACCAGCTCGACCCAATGAGGAGCTGGCGACACGTCGTCGACCTCTCACGTCCCCGGCGGAACCTGGCCGCGGACATCGACGCTCTGGCCGAGTCGGTCGACACCGCGCGCAGCAGGACGGCCACGTGAAAGGCGACTGTGGCGGCCGGATGTAGGTACTCTCGGGGATGTGTACGCACAACCTGCCTGCTGTGAGGGGGACGCGGTATGAGCACCATTTCCGTCCGCGAGTTCTCGTACAACCCCAGCGCGGTCTTCGCCCGGGTCGAGAAGGGCGAGGCGATCGAGGTCACCCGGCACGGCAACGTGATCGCGATACTGTCACCGGCCGGCAGCCCCATGGAGCGGTACGCGCACCTGGTGGCGCAGGGGAAGATCAAGCTGAAGCCGGTCACCGCCGCCGAGCGCCACAGCATGCCGCACTACGAGGTGCCGGAAGACGTCGATCCCGTCGCGCTGCTGCTGGCCGAGCGCGAAGAGGACGACCGTTGATCTACATGGACACGTCCGCACTGGTCACCTGGATGACCCGGCGCAGCCATTGGGACGCGCTGGACGTCTTCCTTCAGGAACGGGCGACGGAGCCGCTCGCCACCAGCACGCTCGGCTTCGTGGAGACCGTACGGACCTTGGACCTCATGGGGCACTTCCCGAAGGCCATGGAGGACCTGGACGCCCGGATCACCGAGATCCTCCTCACCCGAGAGGTCCGTGACGCGGCGGCTCTGCTGGTCGGACGTCTGAGGACGCTGGACGCGATCCACGTGGCCAGCGCCCTCTCCCTGCGGGACGACCTGACCGCCGTGGTGACCTACGACCGCAGGATGCTCGAGACCGCTCGCGCCGAAGGGCTGTCGGCTCACGCACCCGGTATGACGAACTGACCGGGGCCGTGAACTGTAGGAACCCGACAGGAGGCCACGAGAGCCACTGTCGGTGCCCCAATGTCCCGGGCGGGACCGGGACCGATAGGTTTTCGGGGTAGCCGCCTGTCGCCCAGGTGTCCGGGCGGTGCACCAGACCGCTATCGAAAGGGTGATCCGTTGAGCCGCTCGGTTCTCGTCACCGGAGGCAACCGGGGCATCGGCCTCGCCATCGCCCGCGCGTTCGCCGACGCCGGCGACAAGGTCGCCATCACGTACCGCTCGGGGGAGCCGCCGGCCGGCTTCCTCGCGGTCAAGTGCGACATCACCGACCCCGAGCAGGTGGAGCAGGCCTACAAGGAGATCGAGGAGGCGCACGGCACCGTGGAGGTGCTCGTGGCCAACGCCGGTGTCACCAGGGACCAGCTCCTCATGCGCATGTCCGAGGAGGACTTCACCTCGGTCGTCGACACCAACCTCACCGGCACCTTCCGGGTCGTCAAGCGCGCCAACCGCGGCATGCTGCGCGCCAAGAAGGGCCGCGTCGTCCTGATCTCCTCGGTGGTCGGACTGCTCGGCTCCGCGGGGCAGGCCAACTACGCCGCCTCCAAGGCCGGCCTGGTCGGCTTCGCGCGCTCCCTCGCCCGCGAGCTGGGCTCGCGCAACATCACCTTCAACGTCGTCGCGCCCGGCTTCGTCGACACCGACATGACCAAGGCGCTCACCGAGGAGCAGCAGACGAAGATCCTCGCGCAGGTGCCGCTCGCCCGGTACGCGCAGCCCGAGGAGATCGCCGCGACGGTGCGGTTCCTCGCCTCGGACGAGGCCTCGTACATCACTGGAGCCGTCATTCCCGTTGACGGCGGACTGGGAATGGGTCACTGAACACCATGAGCGGAATTCTCGAGGGCAAGCGCGTCCTGATCACCGGTGTGCTGATGGAGTCCTCCATCGCCTTCCACACCGCCAAGCTGGCCCAGGAGCAGGGCGCCGAGATCATCCTGACCGCGTTCCCGCGGCCCACCCTCACCGAGCGCATCGCCAAGAAGCTGCCCAAGCCCGCCAAGGTCATCGAGCTCGACGTCACCAACGACGAGCACCTGGGCCGCCTGGCCGACGTGGTCGGCGAGGAGCTCGGCGGCCTCGACGGCGTCGTGCACTCCATCGGCTTCGCCCCGCAGGACGCGCTCGGCGGCAACTTCCTCAACACGCCGTTCGAGTCGGTCGCCACCGCCATGCACGTCTCGGCGTACTCCCTGAAGTCGCTGACCATGGCCTGCCTGCCGCTGATGCAGAACGGCGGCTCGGTCGTCGGCCTCACCTTCGACGCGCAGTACGCCTGGCCGCAGTACGACTGGATGGGCCCCGCCAAGGCCGCCCTGGAGGCCACCAGCCGTTACATGGCCCGTGACCTGGGCAAGCAGAACATCCGCTGCAACCTGATCTCCGCGGGCCCGATCGGCTCCATGGCCGCCAAGTCCATCCCGGGCTTCAGCGAGCTGGCCTCCGTGTGGGACACCCGCGCCCCGCTGGAGTGGGACCTGAAGGACCCCGAGCCGGCCGGCCGGGGCGTCGTCGCCCTGCTGAGCGACTGGTTCCCGAAGACCACGGGCGAGATCGTCCACGTGGACGGCGGTCTGCACGCCATCGGCGCCTGACCGGACGCCCTGCCGAGGGCCCGCATCCCGTACGGGGTGCGGGCCCTCGCGCTGGCCCGGCTCAGCCGGCGGCGGGCGGGCCGAACAGCCTCGGACGGCACATGAACGGATAGGCGGCGGCCTCCTCGGCCGCCGTCGCCGCGTCCCCCGCGCGGATCGCGTCCACCAGCCGCCCGTGGTCCATGTGCATCTCCGGGGACATGCCCTCGCCCACGTCGCCGCGCAGCCAGTCCCGCAGCACCTCGCTCAGGTCCGCGTACATCGCGGTCATCACGTCGTTGTGCGAGGCGGCCACGACCGCCAGGTGGAACGTGGCGTCCGCCGCCACGAACGCCTCCGCCTCACCCGACTCCCAGGCCTCCTCCCGGCGCAGCAGCAGGGTGTCGATCTGCTTGAGGTCCTTCTCCGTGCGCCGCTCGGCGGCCAGCCGCGCCGCCGCCGACTCCAGGGTCGAACGCAGCTCGGCGATGTGCCGGGGGTCGGCGTCGGCGAAGCGGCGGTGCATCACGCCCGCCAGCTCACTCGTGGCCACCACGTACGTGCCCGAGCCCTGGCGGATGTCCAGCAGCCCGTTGTGCGCCAGCGCGCGGACGGCCTCACGGACCGTGTTGCGGGCCACTCCCAGCTGCTCCACCAGCTCCGGCTCGGTGGGAATGCGCGCGCCGACCGGCCACTCGCCCGAGGTGATCTGGGCCCGCAGGGCGGCGATGACCTGCTCGGACAGGGCCGAACGACGGGGATGACTCAGCGGCATGACACACCTTCGCACGACAGCGGCGCCGCACGGCGGCCTCGGCATGGACAACCAATCATCCCATGATTCTATGATGGGCGTCATGGCTAGCGAGGAAACCCGGACACCCACGTCCACGACCGTACGCACACCGGCCGCGTCCGGGGCACGGACCGTCCGCCGGGCCGTCCCCCGGACCGGTGCCACGCGCGCGTGGCGGACGCGACTGCTCGTCGTCGGCATCGTGCTGGCCGCGCTCAATCTCCGCCCCGCCATCACCAGCCTGGGCGCGCTGCTGGAGGAGGTCCGCGACGGGCTCGGCATGAGCGGGAGCGTGGCCGGACTGCTCACCTCCGTGCCCCCGCTGTGCTTCGCGGTCTTCGGCGTCACCGCGCCGCGGCTGGCCCGCCGGTTCGGTGCGGGCGCGGTGGTCTGCGCCGGCATGGTCGCCATCGGCGCCGGCCTGCTGATACGCCCGTACGTGGGCGGTACGGCGGCGTTCCTGGCCACCAGCGCGCTGGCGCTGATGGGCATCGCCGTCAGCAACGTCCTGATGCCGGTCATCGTCAAGCGCTGGTTCCCCGACCGGGTCGGCTCCATGACCGGTCTGTACTCCATGGCCCTCGCCCTGGGCACCGCCACGGCGGCGGCCGTGACCGTGCCGCTGACCGACGCGCTGGGCGGGGACTGGCACTCGGGCCTCGCCGTGTGGGCGGCCCTGGCGGCAGCCGCCGTACTGCCGTGGCTGCCCTTCGTACGGGCACGGGAACCGGAGCACGACGGGGAGCGTGCCGGACGGGACACTCCCGCCGAGGCGCCGGTGCGGCTGCGCATCACCCGCAGCCGCACCGCCTGGGCGCTGGCCGTCTTCTTCGGGCTCCAGGCCACCGCCGCCTACATCACCATGGGCTGGATGGCGCAGATCTTCCGGGACGCGGGCGTCCCCGCGGGCACGGCCGGGCTGCTCCTCGCGGTCACCATGGTGATGGGCGTACCGCTGGCCTTCGTCATCCCGCGCCTCGCCACCCGGCTGCCCCACCAGGGCCCGATCGCGCTCGCGCTGGGCGTCAGCGGCCTCGTCGGGTACGCGGGCCTGTACCTCGCGCCGGCCGCCGGTGCCTGGGCCTGGGCGGTGCTGCTGGGCATAGCGAACTGCGCCTTCCCGCTGGCGCTCACCATGGTCGGGATGCGGGCCAGGACCGGCGCGGGCGTGGCCCAGCTGTCGGCCTTCGCGCAGAGCACCGGCTATCTGCTCTCCATCCCCGGGCCGCTCCTGGTGGGCGTGCTCTACCAGCACAGCGGCGGCTGGGGCCTGCCGATCGCGCTGATGGCCGGCCTGATGATCCCGCAGATGATCGTGGGCGTCCTGGCCGGCCGCGACCGCACGGTGGAGGACGAGGCGACGACCCCCTGACCGGCCCGCCCCCTTCCAACCCCGGCCGACCCCTCCTCCTCAGGGGTGCGGGGCTGTGTCGCCATGCGGCCTCCGCGGCGTGGGCGCGGTGGGGGTCCGGGGGCGGAGCCCTCGGGAACGGGACGGGAAGAGGCGGCGGGGGGCGAAACGAACGAGCGCTCCACGGCCGGGAGCCCCCGCCCCGACCGCCCCGGGCCGGTGCTGCACCGTCCCGGCCCCGCCGCACCGCATGGACCGGCCGGCGGAACCGTCGCGCCGGAGGGCCCGGCCGGCAGGTCACCCGCGCCCGGCCGGCAGGCCACCCGCGCCGCGCCACCCCCGAAGCCCGCCGCAGGCGAGCGGGGTGCGAGACTTGCCGTATGCCAGTCCTCGACCCGAATCCGCAGAACGGCCAGAAGAAGATGCTGCTCGTCTTCGGCGCGTTCTTCGCCATCTTCATCGTCATCGGAGTGATCGCGAGCGTCCTCGCGCCGTGACGGCCCATGGTGGTGCTGGCACCACCATCCCCTAGGGGGTCAGGCTCAGGGTCAAGTGGGTGGATCACCGGATGGGTTGAGTCCCCGACGATCCGTACCTTCGAGATGTGGCCGCGAGAAGCGGGCCACGGACCATACGAAGAGCGGAGGCCCTCATGTCGGCGCGCACGCACACCCGGCCCCACCCGGCCCCCCGGGGTGGCGTCGCCACCCGGCTGCCGTGGTGGGCCCTGGCCCTGCCCACCCTCGCCTTCGTCGCCCTGCTCACCCTGATCCTCAACCCCTCCGAGGCCCACGCGGCCGCCGGTGAGCCCGTGCTCACCCACCTCGTCGAGCGCGCGCAGCAGCTCATAGCCCGCTGAACACCCCCGGAGGCGCCGGTCAACTCCCTGCGCCTCATGGCCTGTTTCATGCGAAGCTGGGTCACATGAGCGTCGCAGAACCCCGCAGGATTGTCCTTTTCCGGCATGCGAAAGCCGACTGGCCCCCGGTCTCCGACCACGAGCGCCCGCTCGCCGAGCGGGGCCGCACGGATGCCGCCGTCGCCGGACGCAAGCTCGCCGACACCGGTATCGCCTTCGACCTGGCCCTGTGCTCCACCTCGGTCCGGACCCGGGAGACCTGGAAGCTCGCGGTCCACGAGTTTCCGCAGCGGCCGAAAACCGTCTACGAGGAGCGGGTCTACGACGCTTCCCCCGGTGAGCTGATCGCCCTGCTCAACGAAACCCCCGACGACGCGCAGAACGTCCTGCTGATCGGCCACAACCCGGGCGTCCAGGCACTCGCCGACATCCTGGCCGGCGCGGCGGAGGGCGACGCCCGTGAGCGCATGAGCCGGCGCGGCTACCCGGCGGCCGCCTTCGCCGTCCTGTCCTTCACCGGCTCCTGGAAGTCCCTCGAGCCCGGCGTCGGCACGCTGGTCGACTACTGGGCGCCCACCGAGTGACCACCGGCACGGCAGAGGCCCGGCACCGACGTCCGTCGGTACCGGGCCCGTGTCTCTTCGTGCCCCGGCCCGGGCGGCTCAGCCCACGTCGAGCGTGTCCGCCGCCTCGACCTCTTCGCGGGTGACGCCGAGCAGGTACAGGACCGTGTCCAGGAAGGGGAAGTTCACCGCCGTGTGCGCCGCCTCGCGCACCACCGGCTTGGCGTTGAAGGCGACACCGAGCCCCGCCGTGTTCAGCATGTCGAGGTCGTTCGCACCGTCACCGATCGCCACCGTCTGCGACAGCGGCACCCCCGCCTCGGCGGCGAACCGGCGCAGCAGCCGGGCCTTGCCCGCCCGGTCCACGATCTCCCCGGTGACCTTGCCCGTCAGCTTCCCGTCGACGATCTCCAGGGTGTTGGCCTGGGCGAAGTCCAGCCCCAGCCGCTCCTTCAGATCATCCGTGACCTGGGTGAACCCACCCGAGACCACGCCCACTTGATAGCCGAGGCGCTTCAGCGTACGGATCAGGGTGCGGGCGCCCGGCGTCAGCCGCACCTCGCTGCGGACCTTGTCCACCACGGAGGCGTCCAGCCCCTCCAGCAGCGCCACGCGCGCGTGCAGCGACTGCTCGAAGTCCAGCTCCCCGCGCATCGCGGCTGCCGTCACCTCGGCGACCTCGTCCTCACAGCCGGCGTGCGCGGCGAAGAGCTCGATCACCTCGTCCTGGATGAGCGTGGAGTCCACGTCCATGACGACCAGGCGCTGCGCCCGCCGGTACAGCCCAGCCCCGACCACGGCGACATCGACGCCGAGCCGTGCCGCGTCGGTCACCAGGGCGGTGCGCAGCGGCTCCGTCTCCACTCCGGACACCGCGAACTCCACGGCTGTCACCGGGTACTTGGCGAGCCGGAAGATACGGTCGATGTTGCCGCCGGTCCTGGTGATTTGCCCGGCGATCGCGGCCGTCGCCTCCGACGTGAGGGGGTGGCCCAGCACGGTGACCAGGGAGCGGCCGAGCCCGCGCGGGCGGTTGTCGCCCTTGCCGGAGATGATCTCGGCCTGCATCTTCATCGACTCCGCCCAGCTGTGGACGGTCGCCCGCAGGTCCCCTTCCAGCCCCTTGGGCGGCTCGGTCACGAGCGCGCAGAGCACGATGCGGCCACGGGTGACGACCTGCTCGATGTCGACCACGTCGACCGAGTAGGCGGCGAGGGTGTCGAAGAGGCCGGCCGTGATGCCCGGCCTGTCCTTGCCGAAGATCTTGACAAGGAGGGTGGGGACGTCGGTGGTCTGCGATGCGCTCATGGTGTTCCCACCGTATCCGGCACCCAGTGCCCCGCGCCTCCGAGGTCCGCCAGCCGGACAGCGAACACTGCCTGTCGCGCCGGTGTCCCGCACACGGCGCACCGGCGACCTCCCGCAGGTCACCCACCCTCCACCCACTCGTGTCCCGCGAGGGCCGCCGCACGGCCGTCCGTGTCCTGCGGGCCCGCCTCACGGCCGTCCGGTCGTCGGCGTGACCGCCTCCCGTGGTGCGGGCTCATCGTCCGTGGGCCTCCCGTGGTGTGGGCTCATCGTCCGTCGGCCTCCCGCCCGTCCGGCTGTCGTGGCGGCGGCTTCCGCGGGACCGGGGGAGGCGGCGGTGGAGGCGGAGGCCCCCCGTCCGGCCACAGCGACCGCCCACCACCTCCGGCTTCGTCCCCGCCCCGAGCCCCGTCCCGAGCCCCGCCCCGCTCCCCGGCCCCGCGCCGGGGCCCACGCCCGGGCGGCCCGACCGGCCGGATCACGGTGGGCGCCCCGTAGATGTCGCCGCTCCCGGCGCCACCCCCGTCGCCGTCCCCGGGCGCCCCGGGATCCCCACCGGCCGACGGTCCCCGGACCTCTCCCGGCGCGTCCTCAGGCCTCCGCGCCTCATGCGCATCCCACGGCCCTCGCTCCCGCGATCCCGGGGGTCCCTGCCTCCACGGTGCCCGTCGTTCCTGCGGTTCGCGCCTGTCCGGTCCACCGGCACCCGGTGGCGCCCCGGGCCCCCGAGGTGTGTCCTCGGGGCCCCGCGCTCCGTGCGTCCCCCACGGCCCCTGCTCCCGCGATTCGTGCGGCTCCCGTGACGTGCTGCGGGACGCCCACGTCTCCCGTGACACCCGCAGATACGGATTGGTGTCCGGGTTCGGTGGGCGGTAAGGAGCCCCCGGCTCGTAGGGCCCGGCGGTCCTCCCTCCGTCCGGGCCCTCGACGGCCGACGCCGCCCGCCACTCCCCGGTCGCCTTGATGTCACTCCGTGCCAGCGGCGCCGCCCGCGCCCCCGCCGCCCCGCTCCACCGGGCCAGCAGCGCTCCCGCGGCGCCCGCGCCCGCCCCCCACACCGCGCCCAGCAGGAGCGCCGTGCCGAGCCGGCCGCGCAGCTCGATGCCGGCGCCGAACGCGTCGAAGCCCAGCACGGACAGCGAGGCGTTCGCCGACACCTCCGTCAGCCAGGCCAGCGACGGCAGCGCCAGCGCCGTAACGACACCCAGCCGTAGCGCACACCGCCCCGCGAAACCGGCCGCTCCGCGATCCGCCGCGTCCCCGACCGGTGTGCGCACGCCCGTCAGTACCCCCGCCAGCAGCATCATCAGCGCGGCGGCCACCGCCAGCAGCCACACCCGCCCGTCGAACTCCGCCAGCCGGCCCAGCGTGACGGACCGGTCCGAGCCGACCCGCAGCAGATCGTCCACGGGGTGCGGCAGCGCCCCGAGCAGCACCCCGCTCGCCCGCCCGTCCCACGGCACGAACAGACCGACCGACACCCCGGTCCACACCCCGTTCGGCGCCCCCAGCAGCGCCGCCCCCGCGATCCGCCGGGGATGGTCGTCGCCGATTGCCGCGTACCCCGCCGCCGCGAGCCCCGCCGCCACCGCCGTCAGCCCCACCGCGACGAGGGCGGACACCGCCGGCCGCACGACACGGTGCACGGCGTCCCAGCCACGCGGCAGAGGAGTGCGGCGGGACGCCAGCAGCGCGACGAGCAGGACGCCGGCCGACCAGCCGAGGCCGCCCAGCAGCGTCGGCGCGGTGTCGACGGTGAACCCGACCGCGGCCTCCGCGTCCACGAGGTCACCCACCCGGTCCGGCAGCAGCCCTCCGACATCGCCCAGCCCCGGGATCTCGACCCCGCCACCGCCTACTCCCGGCAGGTCGCCAAGGCCCAGCGAACCCCCGTCGATGGTGACGACGTCGTGCCCCGCCCAGACCAGCCCGCCCGTCATCGCCACGAACAGCCCGACCACCGCGCCCGCACGTGCGAGGAGTTCGGCGCCGGAGACCACGACTCCCGCCGCCCGCAAGGACCGTAGAAAGAAGTACGACAGCAACAGCGCACCCACCAGGCTCACACCCAGCGGAGTGACCTCCAAGGCCGTGCCGGCCTCCGCGCCCGACAGCCCGAAGGCGGACACGTCACCGGACGGCGTGACCGAACCGCCCGCACCCAGAGCCACCACCGCGGCGGTCATCGGGCCCGGCGAACCGGCGGCGTCCGCGTCCAGCAGGCGCAGCCCGAGCGCCGCCGTCCCCGCCATCCCGATCAGCGCCCAGCTCACCGCGGCGACCGCGGACATCACCACGTCGACCCAGGGCACGCGTCCACCCCGCTCCGCGGCGTGGACGTCCGTGACAGCACTCATGGCAGACCCCCCGATCCGCGACGCGGCGTGACGGCCGCGCATGTCCCCCTCGCGTGGTTTACCACTCTCCGGGCCGATTTCAACCCCGCTGACGAAAGCCGGTGAACACCTTGGTGCGCGCTCGTGACAAGGCCCGACTTTCGGTCAGGGGGCCCGGCCTGAAATAGTTCCCCCCGATGTTCGACATCCCTAGACTCCCTGCGATGGGGGAAATTCGGGGGACAACTCAGTGGGGCATGGAGTGCCGGAACTCGTACTGGAATCAAACGGACGGACCTGGACGCTCGATCCGTCCAGGGCTTACACCCTCGGGCGCGATCCGCAGGGGGACGTCGTGCTGGACGACGCCAGGGTCTCCTGGCGTCACGCCACGATCAGCTTCAACGGGCGCAGTTGGGTCGTCGAGGACCACGGCAGCACCAACGGCACGTTCGTGCAGGGGCAGCGGATCCACCACCTGGAGTTCGGCTCCGACACGGTGCTGAACCTGGGCAACGCGACCGACGGCCCGCGCGTGACGCTGTCCGGCGCAGGCGCAGGCGCGGGTGCGGGAGCGGGAGCCGGAGCAGGCGCCGCGGCCCAGGCCGCCGCGCCGCAGGCCCAGCCACAGCAGCCGTACGCGGCCCAGGGCGCGAACGCCGGCTGGTCCCAGCAGGCGCCGCAGCAGCAGCCGCCCGCCCAGCAGCCCGGCTGGCAGCAGCCGGTGGCGCAGCAGCCCGCGCCGCACATCCCGCAGCAGCAGGGCCCCGGCAGCGGCGCGGGTGCGCCGCCGGTCTACGGCGACCGCAGCCCCACCACGTTCCACCAGTTCTCCCTCGGCCGCGTGATGCGCATCGGCCGTGCGCTGGAGAACGACCTGGTCGTCTCCGACCTCCAGGTCTCCCGCAACCACGCCGAGTTCCACTCCACGCCCGACGGCCGCATGGAGATCCGCGACCTCGGCTCGCACAACGGCACGTACGTCAACGGTCAGCCGATAGCCAAGGGCGGCTCACAACTCCTCGGCCCCACCGACGTCGTGGGCGTCGGTCACTCGACGTTCCGGATCGTCGGCGACCGGCTCGAGGAGTTCGTCGACACCGGTGAGGTCTCCTTCTCCGCCCGCCACCTGACGGTCACCGTCGACGGCGGCAAGCAGATCCTCAAGGACGTCTCCTTCGGCGTCCCCGAGAAGTCGCTGATCGCGGTCATCGGCCCGTCCGGCTCCGGCAAGTCCACGCTCCTCAAGGCCCTCACCGGCTACCGCCCCGCCAACCAGGGCGAGGTCCTCTACGACAACCGGAACCTCTACAAGCAGTTCGCCGAGCTGCGCCAGCGCATCGGTCTGGTCCCGCAGGACGACATCCTGCACAAGGAGCTGACCGTCAAGAAGGCCCTCAAGTACGCGGCCAAGCTGCGCTTCCCCGCCGACACCACGGCCGCCGAGCGCGAGTCCCGCATCGACGAGGTGCTGCGCGAGCTCAAGCTGGACATCCACAAGGACAAGAAGGTCACCTCCCTGTCCGGCGGCCAGCGCAAGCGCGTCTCCGTCGCCCTGGAGCTGCTCACCAAGCCGTCGCTGATCTTCCTGGACGAGCCGACCTCCGGCCTCGACCCGGGCATGGACCGCGACGTCATGCAGCTGCTGCGCGGCCTCGCCGACGACGGCCGCACGGTCCTCGTCGTCACGCACTCGGTGGCCGAGCTGGCGATCTGCGACAAGCTCCTGGTGATGGCGCCCGGCGGCTCCGTCGCCTACTTCGGCCCGCCCGAGGAGGCGCTGAACTTCTTCGGCTACGACACCTGGGCCGACGTCTTCTCCGCCTTCGAGAACTACCGCGACTACGACTGGGCGGGCCGCTGGAAGGGCTCGCAGCACTACCAGATGTACGCCGCGGACATCGACGCCGTCGCGCCGCAGTCCGTACAGGTGCCGCCGATGCAGGCGATGCGGCCGCCGAAGCCGCAGGGCTGGATGTCACAGTTCGTGACCCTGGTGCGCCGCTACGTCTCGGTGATCGTCTCCGACAAGGGCTTCCTCGCCCTGATGGTGATCCTGCCGGCCGTCCTCGGCGCGGTCAGCCTGCTCATCGACGCGGACAAGGGCCTGCTGCCCAACCCGCCGAACCCGCAGACCGGCCGGATCATCCCGAACGGCACGGCGACCACGGTCCTGCTGATCCTCGCGGTGGGCGCCTGTTTCGCGGGCGCGGCGAACTCCGTGCGTGAGCTGATCAAGGAACGGGTCATCTACGAGCGGGAGCGCGCCACCGGCCTGTCCCGCTCGGCGTACCTGATGTCCAAGGTGTTCGTGCTCGGCATGATCACCGTGCTGCAGGGCCTGCTGGTCGGCGTGATCGGCTTCTCCAGCCGGGAGATCCCGGAGGAGGGCCTGGTCTTCGGGAGCCTCACGCTGCTGGAGCTGTCCGTGCCGATCATGGCGCTGGGCTTCACCTCGATGATGTTCGGTCTGATCATCTCCGCGCTGGTGAAGACCGCCGAGAAGACCATGCCGCTGCTGGTGATGTTCGCGATCATCCAGGTCGTCTTCACCGGCTGTCTGTTCGCCCTGCACGGCTCGATCGGCGTCAACCAGTTCTCGTTCCTGATGCCGTCGCGCTGGGCGGTCGCCGCGTCGGGCGCCACGCTGGACTTCAACAAGATCAGCCCGCCGGAGACGGCCGGCGACACCGACCCGCTGTGGGAGCACACGGTCGGCGCCTGGGTGATGGACATGGGCGCACTGCTCGTCCTCGGCGTGATCTGCGGCTTCTTCGTGGCCCGCTTCCTGCGCCGCCACGAGCCCGAGGTCATGCGCAAGTGATCCGCGCCGTACGACCCCGAAGGGCGGCACCCCGTCAGGAGGGTGCCGCCCTTCGGCGTTCGTGTTCGCGAGAAGAGGTCCGCGCCGACCTCAGTACGCGCTGTCGACGTTGTCCATGGTGCCGTACTTGTCGGCCGCGTAGTTGCAGGCGGCGGTGATGTTGGCGACCGGGTCGTAGATGTCCTTCGGGGTGCCCGGGACGTGGTAGGCCTCGAAGGTCGGCGGGATCACCTGCAGCAGCCCCTTGGACGGGATGCCGTTCTGGGCGTTGATGTCCCAGAGGTTGATCGCCTTCGGGTTGCCGGAGGACTCCCGCATGATGTTGCGGTGGATGCCCTCGTAGGAGCCCGGGATGCCGTGCTTCTTCATGATGTCCAGGGACTCACGGATCCAGCCGTCCAGGTTGTCGCCGTACGTCTTGGGGGCGGCCTTCTTCACCGCGGCGCGCTCGGCGGCACGGCTGGCGGCCTCCTCGGCCTGACGGGCCTTCTCCGCCTTGGCCTTCGCGGCGGCAGCGGCGGCCTCCTTCTTGGCCACGGCCTCCGCGGCGGCCTCCTTCTTCGCCGTGATCTGCTCGACCTTGACGCTGGCGCCCGCCATCTGGTCGGTGACACCGGCGTGGACGCCCTTGATCTGCTCGGTGCTGTACAGCACCTTCGCGGTCGGGGCGGCGGCCTCGGTCGTGGTGGTCGTGGACGCGTTGCTCGGGACGGCCGAGAAACCGATGGCGGCGGCACCGAGGGCCGCGACACCGGCGGCGGCGATCTTGTGGCGACGGGTCAGGGCACGGCTATGACCACGGGTGAGGATGTTCTTGGACATGCGGGATGGACCTCTTCGAATAGCGCGGAGGTCGCTCGACGTCCGGTGGGGACAGGGTGCTTCCGGCACGAACGCCGCGGGCTGGAAACCCACGGCGCCGAGCGACGCAGCCATTCTTAGCGGCCGCAAAATGGCGGGGCAAAGATGTGACGTACGAAGCCGGGTAGTGGATCAGGGAGGGGTAAATCGGTGCAGAGAGGGCCATACGCCCCGCTCAAATGGACGGTATGTCGCTCCTAATCCCCTTCGTACGTGACGTGCACCCTATGCCCGGCCTCACACCAGCCATCCCCAGGTCTCACCGGGAGTTGCTGGAGCAATGCTCTGCGTGAGGTGGTTCGGTCACTCCGGGAGAACCAGGTGCACGTCACCGAACTCGTGCCACAGATAGCGCCCGCGCAGCGCCTCCTCGTACCCCCGGTCGATCGCCGCCCGCCCCGCGACCGCCTCCAGCATCAGCAGGTGCGAGGCCTCCGGCTCGTGCAACCCGGTCAGCAGCCCGTCCACCACCCGCACCCCGCGCTCGGGAGTCACCACCAGATCGGTCCACCCCGCGCGGGCCCGCACCACGCCGTCCGCACCGGCCGCCGACTCCACCGCCCGTACGGCCGTCGTCCCCACCGCGATCACCCGGCCACCCCCCGCCCGCACCGCCCCGATCAGCTGCGCCGACGCCTCCGGCACCGCGAACCGCTCCCGATACGGCGGCTCGTGCGCCTCCGCCGAAGCCACCCCCGTGTGCAGCGTGACCGGCGCGAACTGCACCCCCCGGCGCACCAGCTCCACCACCGTCCGCGCGGTGAACGGACGCCCCGCGCTCGGCATCTCCGCGCTCCCCGCACCGTCCGGCGACGGCAGCGCGAACACCGTCTGGTAGGCGGACAACGGCTGGTCCCGTTCCGTGTACGCGTACCGGATGGCCCGCCCGTGTTCCCGCAGCACCCCGAGCACATCACCCGGCACACGCGCCCACCACAGCCGCTCACCCCGCGCGCTCAGCGGCTCCTCCAGCACCAGCTTCGTACCCCCGACCAGCCGCACCTCTGTACCCGCGGGCGCGCCCGCGCGCGCACGCGTGGTGCCGCGTCCGTCGGGATCCCGCAGCTCGACCGCCCACCGTCCGTCGTCCCCGCGCGTGGAGAAATGCACCACCACGCGCGCGTGCCCGATCCACCCCCCGACGGCCGCCGCCAGCGTCGGCGAGGTGTTCACCACCAGCAGGTCCCCGGCCCGCAGCAGTCCCGGCAGCTCCACGAAGGCGTGGTGCGACACCGCCGTGCCCCGCGACACCAGCAGCCGCACCGAGTCCCGGTCGAGACCCGGCCCCCGCTGCTCCACCGGCACCCGCGCGGACAACTCCTCCGGCACCTCGACGACCACGGTCATCGCCGCTCCTCCAGCAGCGCCGGAGCGCCGTAGCGACCGCTCACCGGCCGCTCGTCCAGCAGCCGCAGGAAGGCGGGCACCACACGGGCCGGCTCCGGCCGCGGACCGTCGTCGTCCGGTACGGCCGCCGCGTACAGGTCCGTCGCCATGTCGCCGGGATCGACCGCCCACACCCGCAGCCCCGGCTCCTCCACCGCCAGCACCGCCGCCAGCTGGTCCAGAGCCGCCTTGGACGCCCCGTAGCCGCCCCACGTCGGATACGCCTCCGCCGCGGCGTCCGAGCTGACCACCAGCACCGCCCCGGCCGGCGCGGACCGCAGTAGCGGCAGCGCCTCCTGCACCAGGCCCAGCGCCGCCACCACGTTCACCTCCAGCGCCCGCCGCAGCCCCTCCAGCGGCAGCTCCTCCAGGCGCACCAGCGGCTCCGCGCCCAGCGCGCTCGCGTTGTGCACCACCAGGTCCACCCCGCCCAGCCGCCACGCCGCCGCCACCAGCTCCGCGCGGTGCGCCGCGTCCGTGACGTCCCCCGGCAGCGCCGTCACCCGCGTGCCGTGCGCCGACACCAGCCCGGCGGCCTCCGCCAGGGGCACCGGATCCCGCGCGTCGAGCACCAGATCCCAGCCGCGTGCCGCCAGCGCCCGGGCGAGAGCCTCCCCGAGCCCCTTCGAAGCCCCCGTGATGATCGCAACCGACATGCCTACCGTCCCCTCGTCGTCGTCGTCGACGCCGCCCGATCGGCGTGCCCTCAACCTAGGGACCGGCCCACCGCCACCGCCTCGGCCCCGGGACGCAGCGCCCCGGGGCCCTTCGGCCTACGCCACCGTCCCCGGGCCCGGCGACCTACGCCACCGCCGGGGACCACGGGACCTCCGGCCTAGGACCACCGGCCCGGCCGACGGCCGACACACGTCCGATCCCGCTGTCACAGCCCGCCGGTACCGTGAGGACATGAGTCACGGCCCCCGGTCCGGCCTCGCCGCGGTGAGCTCCGCGTTGCTGGCCATGAGCAGGCACCTCGAGGTGCGCGACGTCCTCAAGACGATCGTCGCCTCGGCCCGCGAACTCCTCGACGCGCAGTACGCCGCGCTCGGCGTGCCCGACGACCACGGCGGCTTCGCCCAGTTCGTGGTCGACGGCGTCAGCGACGACCAGTGGAAGGCCATCGGCCCCCTCCCGCGCCAGCACGGCATCCTCGCCGCGATGCTGAACGAGGCCACCCCGCAGCGCCTCGCCGACGTGCGCCGCGACCCCCGCTTCGAGGGCTGGCCCAGCGCCCACCCCGACCTGGTCGACTTCCTGGGCCTGCCCATCCGCGACGGCGACGAGGTCATCGGCGCGCTCTTCCTCGCCAACAAGAGGTGCCCCAAACCCGAGGGCACCTGCGGCTTCACCGAGGACGACGAGGATCTGCTCGGCATCCTCGCCCAGCACGCCGCCATCGCCCTCACCAACGCCCGGCTCTACGAACGCAGCCGCGAACTGACCATCGCCGAGGAACGCTCCCGCCTCGCCCACGAGCTCCACGACGCCGTCAGCCAGAAACTCTTCTCCCTCCGGCTCACCGCACAGGCCGCCGCCCGCCTCGTCGACCGCGACCCCTCCCGCGCCAAGGGCGAGCTCCAGCAGGTCGCCGCCCTGGCCGCCGAGGCCGCCGACGAACTGCGCGCGGCGGTCGTCGAACTGCGCCCCGCGGCCCTCGACGAGGACGGCCTCGTCGCCACGCTCCGCACCCAGATCCAGGTCCTCGACCGCGCCCACACCGCGCGCGTGACCTTCACCGGACACGGCGTACGCGCCCTCCCGGCCGCCCAGGAGGAGGCGGTGCTGCGCGTCGCCCAGGAGGCGCTGCACAACGCGCTGCGGCACTCCGGCGGCGACCACGTCGACGTCACCCTGGACCGCCGCGGCGGCGGAGCGGTCCTGCGGGTCAGCGACGACGGCGGCGGGTTCGACCCGCGGGCCGTCCGTGGCGCGGGCCGCCATCTGGGCCTGGTCTCCATGCGGGACCGGGCGAGCGGGGTCGGCGGCAGGCTGACCGTGGAATCGGCGCCCGGCAAGGGCACCACGATCGAGATGGAGGTCCCCGGTGGCTGACGCAATCAAGGTGCTGCTGGTCGACGATCACCAGGTGGTACGCCGGGGCCTGCGCACCTTCCTCGAGGTGCAGGACGACATCGAGGTCGTCGGTGAGGCCGCGGACGGCGCCGAGGGAGTCGCCCTGGCGGAGGAACTGGGCCCCGACGTCATCCTCATGGACGTCAAGATGCCGGGCATGGACGGCGTGGACGCGCTGCGCCGGCTCCGCGAACTGGGCCACCCCGCGCGCGTGCTGATCGTCACCAGCTTCACCGAGCAGCGCACAGTCGTCCCCGCCCTCCGCGCGGGCGCCGCCGGCTACGTGTACAAGGACGTCGACCCCGACGCGCTCGCCGGAGCCATCCGCTCCGTGCACGCGGGGCACGTCCTGCTCCAGGCGGAGGTGGCCGGCGCGCTGCTGTCCCAGGAGGAGACCGGAGCGGGCCCGGGGCGCGCGGGGTCCCTCACCGAACGGGAGCGCGAGGTGCTCGGGCTCATAGCGGACGGCCGCGCCAACCGGGAGATCGCCCGCGCCCTGGTGCTCTCCGAGAAGACCGTGAAGACCCACGTCTCGAACATCCTGATGAAACTCGACCTGGCGGACCGCACCCAGGCCGCCCTGTGGGCCGTGCGCCACGGCCTCAGCGGCTGACCCGGGACGCCGCACGCGCTGCGGAAGGTTCCCGTCCGATCCGAGATTCATACCGTAGTGGGAATGTCCCCCGGACGGCCGTATCCCGCGGCGGCGTCCGCCGTTCTCCAGTGCGTACCGCGGCGCCTGCCGCGGTCATCGCAAGGAGGGCTCGGAAAGTGAAGAACCTGAAGAAGGCAGCGGCCGTGACGATGGTGGCCGGCGGTCTGCTCGCGGCCGGTACGGGAATGGCCTCCGCCACCGACGGCAGCCACGCCGACGGCACGGCCGTGGGCTCCCCGGGCGTCGTCTCCGGCAACGTCGTCCAGGTGCCGGTCGACGTCCCGGTCAACGTGTCCGGCAACAGCGTCAACGTCATCGGCGTCCTGAACCCGGCCTTCGGCAACACCGCCGTCAACCACTGACGCCACCCGCCAAGCCCCGGCCGCCCGGCCCCCCCACCCGGACGCCCGGGGCTCAGCACTACACAGCCGCACCGCCCCAGCCGCGGGCAGTCGCGCCGCGTAGCTGCGGGCAGTCGTGCCGCTGGGGCGGCACGGGTGGGCGCGGCGGCACCCCGCAAGCGCCGGGCCGCGCGACCCACTCCCGCCCAGCACCAACGCCGGCCACGCGAAACCCGAGGGACCTCACCCCACCCCCCGCTCCTCCACAACGGAGTTGTACGCGGCCACCTGCGCCCGCCGAGCCGTCCGCTCGACGGGCCGCAACGCGGCAGCCCGCCCCGACATCTCCGACGCACTCACCGCACCCCCGTGCCCCCCACTCCCCGCCAGCGACACCAACATCCCCACCCGCTGAGCCAGCTCCAGCACCCGCGCCGCCCGAGGCGGATACCCCGGCGCCAGCACCTCCCGCACCCGCGACCCCGAGGCCCGCGCCCGGTACGCGTCGATCGCCGCCTCCGCCACCGGACCCGACCCGGCCACGTCCAGCCGCGTCAGCACCTCCGTCGCCTCCCGCAGCGCCTCCGCCAGCTCCCGCTCCGCCTCCCCGAGCGACGGCACGTCCGCCGGCACCGCCTCCCGCACCGGCAGGCAGTGCCACACCACCTCCACATGCACATCACCCGCGGGCCCGGCCTCGTACACCTCCGGCACCAACCCGACAGCGGCCCCGTGACAGACCACCGCCTCCTCCGCCTCCAGCGCCCGCGCGTTGAACTCCGGCGGCCCGCTCAGCCCCAGCGGATGCCCCGGCGCAGGCAGCGCCACCCGCAGCCCGCTCACCCCCAGCGCCCGCAGCCGCCCCAGCGCCAGCGTGAGCCCCACGGGCGCCGACTCACCCGGCAACCCCTCCACCCGGTGCACCGCGTCCTCCCCGACGATCGCGAGCACGGCGTCATCCGGTGAGACAAGTCCGGCAATAAGGGCGTTTCCCCAAGCGGCGAGGCGTCCAGAGCGAGGTTCCGAGAGCATGCGTACACCCTAGACAGAGCCCGAGAACCGGACCGGAGGAATGTCCGGGTCGACCAGTGGCGTAGATTTCATGAGGGGCTGCGCCCACGGGTGCGGCGGACCGACCCACAGGCGTACGCGACAGCCGAGACCGGCCACACTGCAAGGGGAGACAACGCGCTCATGAGCGATGTTCTGGAGCTTCAGGACGTATCCGTGGTCCGTGAGGGCCGGGCTCTGGTGGACCAGGTCTCCTGGTCGGTCAAGGAGGGCGAGCGCTGGGTCATCCTCGGCCCCAACGGCGCCGGCAAGACCACCCTCCTCAACATCGCGTCCAGCTACCTCTACCCCAGCGAGGGCACCGTCGGCATCCTCGGTGAGACCCTCGGCACACCCGGCACCGACGTCTTCGAACTGCGCCCCCGCATCGGCATGGCCGGCATCGCCATGGCCGACAAGCTCCCCAAGCGCCAGACCGTCCTGCAGACCGTGCTCACCGCCGCCTACGGCATGACCGCCGGCTGGCAGGAGGAGTACGAGGACATCGACGAGCAGCGCGCCCGCGCCTTCCTCGACCGCCTCGGCATGTCCGAGTACCTGGACCGCAAGTTCGGCACCCTCTCCGAGGGCGAACGCAAGCGCACCCTCATCGCCCGCGCCCTGATGACCGACCCCGAGCTGCTGCTCCTCGACGAGCCCGCTGCCGGACTCGACCTCGGCGGCCGCGAAGACCTGGTACGCCGTCTCGGCCGGCTCGCCCGCGACCCGATCGCCCCCTCCATGATCATGGTCACGCACCACGTCGAGGAGATCGCCCCGGGCTTCACGCACGTCCTGATGATCCGCCAGGGGAAGGTCCTCGCCGCCGGCCCGCTGGAACTCGAACTCACCTCCCGCAACCTCTCCCTCTGCTTCGGCCTCCCGCTCGTCGTCGAGCAGGTCGGCGACCGCTACACCGCCCAGGGCCTCCCGATGTCCTGAACCCTTCCGCGGCCCAAGGCCCGGAGCCGCACGGCGCGTTCAAACTGATCGGCGCCCTGTCGGCGACCGGGTGCGCGGTCCTACCATGACCACGTGGACATCGACGCATGGCTGTGGTGGCTGATCGGCGCGGCGGCACTCGGCATCGGGCTCGTGATCACCGCGATGCCCGAACTCGGCATGCTCGCGGTGGGCGCCGTCGCCGCGGCAGTGGTCTCCGGCATCTTCGGCGGCGGTGCCGTCGCCCAGGTCGCGGTCTTCGCCGTCGTCTCGACCGCCCTCATCGCCGTCGTACGGCCCATCGCGAACAGACACCGGGCCCAGCGGCCCCAACTCGTCACCGGCGTCGACGCCCTGAAAGGGAAACAGGCCGTCGTGCTGGAACGCGTCGACGGCTCCGGCGGCCGGATCAAGCTGGCCGGCGAGGTCTGGTCGGCACGCGCACTCGACGCCGGCCGTGCCTATGAAGTGGGCCAGGAAGTGGACGTCGTGGACATCGAGGGAGCCACAGCGATCATCATGTGACCGCGCACGACGCAAGTGGGGCGAACAACCTCCCAGTTGCATCGATGGTCTGTCAGACTCGACCAGCAAGATCTTCAACCGGAGATCTTCCACAGGCATAAGATCTGCCGTAGGCGCCGAGGCGAAGAAGGGTTCGGGGAACCGACGATGCAGCCGATCATCATCGTCCTGATCATCCTGGTGGTGTTGGTCTTCATCGCCCTGATCAAGACGATCCAAGTCATCCCACAGGCCAGTGCCGCCATCGTCGAGCGCTTCGGCCGTTACACGCGGACGCTCAACGCGGGCCTCAACATCGTCGTCCCGTTCATCGACACCATCCGCAACCGCATCGACCTGCGCGAACAGGTCGTCCCGTTCCCGCCGCAGCCGGTGATCACCCAGGACAACCTGGTCGTCAACATCGACACCGTCATCTACTACCAGGTGACCGACGCCCGCGCCGCCACCTACGAGGTCGCCAGCTACATCCAGGCCATCGAACAGCTCACCGTCACCACGCTCCGCAACATCATCGGTGGCATGGACCTGGAGCGGACCCTCACCTCCCGCGAGGAGATCAACGCGGCCCTGCGCGGCGTCCTCGACGAGGCCACCGGCAAGTGGGGCATCCGCGTCAACCGCGTCGAGCTCAAGGCCATCGAACCGCCCACCTCCATCCAGGACTCGATGGAGAAGCAGATGCGCGCCGACCGCGACAAGCGCGCCGCGATCCTCCAGGCCGAAGGCGTCCGGCAGTCCGAGATCCTGCGCGCCGAGGGCGAGAAGCAGTCCCAGATCCTGCGCGCCGAAGGTGAGGCCAAGGCAGCGGCCCTGCGCGCCGAGGGCGAAGCCCAGGCGGTCCGTACGGTCTTCGAGGCCATCCACGCCGGCGACCCCGACCAGAAGCTCCTCTCCTACCAGTACCTCCAGATGCTCCCCAAGATCGCCGAGGGCGACGCCAACAAGCTCTGGATCGTCCCCAGCGAAATCGGCGACGCCCTCAAGGGCCTCTCCGGCGCGATGGGCAACTTCGGCGCGATGGGCGGCGGCAACAGCCCTTCGGGAACCGCCAACGTCCCCTCCCAGGAACGCCGCGAAAAGCCGTCGATCGACTGACGGCACCCTGAAATCACGGGTTCCCCGCACCCCCAAGGGGCGCGGGGAACTGCGCGACAAGCCACAACGCACCCGCGGTCGGGCAGCGCCCGCGCCCCTACGGCGAAGCCCTCACGCCGCGTCCAGCGTCAACCACTCGGGCAACGCCTCGAAGTCCTCGGCGCCCAGCGCCAACAGCATCGCATCAGCCGGCGTAGGCTCGAACGGCCGCCGCAACAGCGGCATATCCGCCTGCTCGGGCGTCCGGTTCGCCTTCCGGTGGTTGTCCTCCGCACAGGACGCCACCGTGTTCAGCCACGTGTCCTGCCCACCGTGCGACCGCGGCACCACGTGGTCCACGGTCGTCGCCCGCCGCCCGCAGTACGCGCACCGGTGCCGGTCCCGCACCAGGACACCCCGCCTCGACCACGGTGCTTGTCTTCGGAACGGCACCCTCACGTACTGGCAGAGCCTGATCACCCGGGGCGCCGGTATGTCGACCGCGGCTCCACGCATCCGCAGCTCGGGGTGGGCCTGCTCGACGACGGCCTTGTCCTGAAGCACCAGAACGACGGCTCGGTTCAGCGTCACCGTCGACAACGGCTCGAAGCTCGCGTTCAGTACCAGCGTGTCCCGCATACCAGCCCACCTCCCGTGTGCACCGGCCCACCCCTCGGCGGGCTGGGATCAACTCTGGCCGGGCACGCCGGGATGGACAACGCAATATCCGCTGCTCCTGCGGGAGGTGACCCCCGCGACCCCCGGCAACAAAAATGCCCGCCCCTGATCAATTCCATGACCAGGGGCGGGCAAACGTTCCATGAACCCTCGGGGCCGCCCGGACCGCTTCAGGACTCCGCGGGCACCTCGTACTCACCGATCAGCTGCGCACGCGCCAGCGTGTGGAACCGGAGGTTGAAGCCCACCACGGCGGGAGAGGCGTCCGCGTCCGGACCGAGCTTCTCCTGGTCCACGGCGTACACCGTGAACACATACCGGTGCGGCCCGTCCCCGGGCGGCGGCGCGGCACCGCCGAAGTCCTTGCCGCCGTAGTCGTTGCGCGCGTGGACCGCGCCCTCCGGCAGCCCTTCGAACGTGCCGCTCCCCGCACCGGCCGGCAGCTCGGTCACCGTGGCCGGGATGTCGAACACCACCCAGTGCCAGAACCCGCTGCCCGTCGGGGCATCGGGGTCGTAGCAGGTCACGGCGAAGCTCCTGGTCTCCGGCGGGAACCCCTCCCACCGCAGGTGCGGCGAGGTGTTGCCGGCCGCGTGGACCTGAGCGTCCTTGAGCGTCGCCCCCTCCTGCACGTCCTCGCTCGTCACCGCGAACGACGGCACGGGCGGATGGAAGTCGTGGGGGAGCGGCCGCCGCTTGAGCTCGGTCACCTCGGTACCTCCTGATCGGTTGCGTTCAGTCGCGGACCGAGCCTAGAACCAGTTGCGCTTGCTGCCGACCTCCGACAGCCACTGGTTGAGGTATGCCGTCCAATCGGTCCCCTGGTAGTCGTTCAGCCCCACCTTGAAGGAGCGGAACGTGTCGCTGCCCTCGCTGAACAGACCCGGCTTCTTGTCCATCTCCAGCACCACGTCCATGGCCTGCTCGTCGGCCACGAAGCTCAGCTCGACCTGGTTCAGCCCCCGGTACTGCTGCGGCGGCAGGAACTCGATCTCCTGGTAGAACGGCAGCTTCTGCCGGGTGCCCCGGATGTGCCCGCGCTCCATGTCCGCGTTCTTGAACCGGAAGCCCAGCTGGATGAACGCGTCCAGGATCGCCTTCTGCGCCGGCAGCGGGTGCACGTTGACCGGGTCCAGGTCACCGGAGTCCACGGCCCGCGCGATCGCCAGCTCGGTGCTCACCCCGATGTTCATCCCGCGCAGCGCCTGCCCGTCGATCATCGTGATCGGCGTCTCCCACGGGATCTCCAGCCCGAACTGCACCGCGTGCACCGCACCGGCCTGGATCTCGAAGGCACCGCCCAGCGACGACTTCGCGAACTCGATGTCCTGCTTGACCTCCTGGTCGCCGCTCTCCACCTCGACCTTGGCCTGCAGCCCGACCGAAAGCCCCTCGATCTGCTGGTTCACGGACCCGCCCTGGATCCGCACCTCGCCCTGGACGACACCGCCCGGAACGACGTTGACCTCGTGCAGCACCGTCTCGACCGAGGCCCCGCCGGCACCCAGACTCGCCAGCAGCTTCTTGAACGCCATGTCTCTCCCTCTCCAGGCGACCCCCGTGGGCCACACCTGATCCGTCGTCCTGCGTCGATGCGTACGTACGTATGGACCCTTGATCCCTAACAACGCGATCCGGCCGGGGCCGGTTCCGCGTCCCACACCCTGGTAACCGCGGAGCCTGCTGACCACCCCGTGGCACCGCCCGTCTCCAGTACCCTCGGACGGCATGATCGCGACCCCCGACCGTACGCCCCTGCCCAGAGAGTTCTTCGACCGCCCCGTCCTCGAGGTCGCCCCCGACCTCCTCGGCCGGATCCTGGTCCGCAGCACCCCGGACGGTCCGATCGCCCTCCGCCTCACCGAGATCGAGGCCTACGACGGCCCGAACGACCCCGGCTCCCACGCCTATCGCGGTCGCACCGCCCGCAATGACGTGATGTTCGGCGCGCCCGGCCATGTGTACGTCTACTTCACCTATGGCATGTGGTTCTGCATGAACCTCGTGTGCGGTCCCGAGGGCCGCGCGAGCGCCGTGCTGCTGCGGGCCGGCGAGATCATCGAGGGCGCCGAGCTCGCCCGCACCCGTCGACTCTCGGCCCGCAACGACAAGGAACTCGCCAAAGGCCCGGCCCGCCTGGCCACGGCCCTCGGCGTCGACCGCGCGCTCAACGGCACGGACGCCTGCGCCGACGGCGACACCCCGCTACGGATCCTCACCGGTACCCCCGTGCCCTCCGAGCAGGTGAACAACGGCCCGCGGACCGGAGTCTCCGGTGAGGGAGCCGTCCACCCCTGGCGTTACTGGGTCGCCGACGACCCGACGGTGAGTCCTTACCGGGCCCACGTGCCGAGGCGCCGCCGAAGTTGACTCAGTCTTGGAAGGTGCGTAATGTAGACCGAGCCGCTTGAACCGGGTACGGCGATCGCCTGCAGCCGGAAGCGGCCAAACCACTATCTACGATCACCCCTCAGCGGGGTCGGGTTCGTCATGTCCGCATGTCTGAATTCCGAATCGCGGAGCTCGATTATGAATCGAGCGGGGGAATCGGTTAACGTAGTGAATGTCGAAAGGCCGACAGGCGAAAGTCAAAGGTCAACGGCAAATCCCGCCGACCGGGAATCAGGCCCGAAAGGATCTGATAGAGTCGGAACCGCCGGAAAGGGAAACGTGGAAGCGGGAACCCGGAAAGCACCGAGGAAATCGGATCGGAAAGATCTGATAGAGTCGGAAACGCAAGACCGAAGGGAAGCGCCCGGAGGAAAGC
>NZ_JBEZBE010000055.1:0-34364 GCF_040646935.1 Streptomyces sp. NPDC044984 | reverse complement strand
GTCCGACACGGCGAATCAACGGGCAATGTTGATGACTCCGTCTACGAGCGCGAACCCGATCACGCCCTGGCCCTGACCGGGCGGGGCAGACGGCACGACGGCCCCGCGGGCATGCCCGCCCGCATCCGATTCGCCGGAGGCCCCGAGGCCGCTTCCGGCTGCCCCCGGGGGGAGGGAATCGGATTTCCGCCCGGCGGGGGGAGAACGCGGTTCCGCCTCGGACGGCGCCGACCGCCGCGCCTCGTGCGGGACGCCGCCGGACTTCCGGCCGCCGCCGTCCGGCCGTCCGCGCCGGGAACGGAGGCACCGGCGCCGGCGCGGAGGTCCGCACGCCGCGGTTCCCCTCGCGGGCGCGGGAACCGGACCCCGGGCTCGCGCGTTGGCCTTTCATGAGCGATCCATGAGAGATCCGTGAAAGGACCCGCGGGGGAAGGGGGCGCGGACCGTGCGAGCGATCAGCGGACTCTGGCGCTGGCGGCACAACCCGTTGTGCCGCGGGACCGACCTGGCCGAGGCCTGGGTGGCGTTCGCGGCGCTGCTGCTCGTCCTCGTCGCCGCCCCGGTGGCCGGCCTGCTCACCGGAGGCGCCGCCCAGGACGCCCTGCAGCGTTCCGTCCGCGCCCAGCACCAGTCCCGTCACCTGGTGACGGCCACGGTGGTGCGCAAGCTCGATCCGTCCCCGTCGGCCGCCGACCCGGAGGGTTCCGCCGGCGGGGATCCGCGCCACCGCGTCCTCGCCCACTGGACCGCGCCGGACGGCACCGGGCGGAGCGGGCCGGTACCGACGCGCCTGGAGGACCCCCGGCCGGGCGACCTCTTCCGGATATGGACCGACGGGCACGGGACCACGGTGGCCCGCCCCCTGGACACCGCGACGGCCACGACGCACGCCGTGCTCGCCGGCGTCGGCGCGGCCCTGGTGGCCGCGGCCCTCGTCGAGGGCTCCAGACGGCTGGCCGTCCGGCGCATGCTCCGCCGCCGGTACGCGCGTTGGGACCGGGCATGGGACAAGGCGGGCCCGGACTGGGGCAGGACGGGGACCGGCAGCTGACCGACGTCACGGCTCTGGTCAACCCGGTGCCCGCGCGCACGCTACGGTGGTCCGGCCGAACCGATCGGCGGCGACACACGCGCGAACGAGCCACGTACGACAAGGTGGGGGCACAGCTACGCCATGGCACAGGGCACGGTCCAGGTGACGCACACCGGCACATCGCGGTGGCGGCGCCGCACGGGTGAGTACGCATCGCTCGCCGCCGCCCTGGAGGCCGCGGCCGAGGGCGACGTCCTCACCGTCGCTCCCGGGACCTACCGGGAGAACCTCGTCGTGCAGCGGGCGGTGACCCTGCGCGGCCCCGAGGGCTCACCCGGCTCGGTGCGCATCGCGCCCCCGGACGGCGTTCCGCTGACCGTGCGCGCCTCGGCGGTGGTCCAGGACCTGCACGTGGAGGGGCAGGACGCGACCGCCCCGGCCGTGCTGGTCGAGGGGGGCACCCCGGAGCTGCGCGACATACGCGTGGTCACCCGGTCCGCGGCCGGCATCGAGGTGCGCGGCGGTGCCCGGCCCACGGTGCGCCGCTGCACGGTCGACAATCCGGCGGGCGTTGGCATCGCCGTCCTGGACGGCGGGGGCGGGGTGTTCGAGGAGTGCGAGGTGGTCGCCGCGGGGCAGGCGGGGGTCGCGGTGCGCGGCGGTGCCCGCCCCCGCCTCGAGCGCTGCCGGGTGCACCACGCCTCGGGTTCGGGACTGACCTCGACCGGGGAGAACTCGGCGCTGGAGGCGGTGGGTTGCGAGGTCTACGAGGTGCGGGGCAGCGGTGTCCAGGTCAGCGGCCGTGCCACCGCCCACCTCACCGACTGCGACGTGCACCGGACGACCGGGGACGGCATCACCCTCGACACGGACGCGGTGCTGACCCTGGCCGACTGCCGGATCCACGACGTCCCGGAGAACGCGGTCGACCTGCGGTCCCGCTCGGTGCTCACCCTGACCCGCACCAGTGTGCGGCAGTTCGGCCGCAACGGTCTGTCGGTGTGGGACCCGGGCACGCGCGTGGACGCCAACCAGTGCGAGATCTTCGACAGCACCGGCGACTACCCGGCGGTGTGGGTGAGCGACGGCGCCACCGCCGTACTGGACTCCTGCCGGGTGCACGACGTGCCGGACGCCCTGTTCGTGCTCGACCGCGGTTCCCGCGTGGACGTCGTCGACAGCGATCTGACGCAGGTGCGCAACACGGCCGTGTCGGTGAGCGACGGTGCCACCGCGCAGCTCGACGACTGCCGGATCCGGGAGGCGGCGACGGGCGCCTGGTTCCGCGACCACGGCAGCGGCGGCACCCTCGCCGACTGCTCCCTGGAGGGCGTGCAGACCGGCGTGATCGTCACCAAGGGCGCCGACCCCACCGTCGAGCGCTGCACCGTCGGCTCCCCCGCCGAGGCCGGCGTCTACGTCTCCGCCGGCGGCCGCGGCACCTTCGTGAACTGCCGGGTCACGGGCAGCGGCGGCTACGGCTTCCATGTGATCGACGGCAGCCGCACGACACTGCGGAAGTGCCGTACGGAGCGCTGCGCGCGCGGTGGGTACGAGTTCGCCGAGGGCGACGCGGCGTCCGGCTCGGGCGGTCCCGTCGTGGAGGACTGCACCAGCGACGAGAGCGGGAGCCTGAAGCCGGCGGCGTCACCGGAGCCGGCCGCCGTGCAGGCGGTGAGCCACACCACCGGCCTGCTGAGCACGGTCCCCGCCGCCCGGACGGCCGAACCGGCACCGCCCGCTCCCGCCCCCGGACCGGAGCGGGAGACCCGCACGTCCAAGGCCGTGCTCGGGGAACTCGACGCGCTGGTGGGCCTGGAGAGCGTCAAGCGCGAGGTGCGCGCCCTCACCGACATGATCGAGGTGGGCCGGCGCCGGCAGCGGGCCGGCCTGAAGGCGGCGTCGGTCAAGCGGCACCTGGTGTTCACGGGCTCCCCCGGCACGGGCAAGACCACCGTCGCCCGGCTGTACGGCGAGATCCTCGCCTCGCTCGGGGTGCTGGAGCAGGGACACCTGGTCGAGGTGTCCCGGGTCGACCTGGTCGGCGAGCACATCGGCTCCACGGCGATCCGCACCCAGGAGGCGTTCGAGAAGGCGCGCGGCGGCGTGCTGTTCATCGACGAGGCGTACGCGCTCTCCCCTCAGGACGCCGGACGCGACTTCGGCAAGGAGGCGATCGACACGCTGGTGAAGCTGATGGAGGACCAGCGGGACGCGGTGGTGGTGATCGTGGCCGGCTACACGGCCGAGATGGAGCGGTTCCTGTCGGTCAACCCGGGTGTGGCGTCCCGTTTCTCACGGACGATCACCTTCGGCGACTACGGCCCCGAGGAGCTGCTGCGGATCGTGCGGCAGCAGGCCGAGGAGCACGAGTACCAGCTGGCGCCGGGCGCCGACGAGGCGCTGCTCGCGTACTTCACCGACATTCCCAAGGGGCCCGCGTTCGGCAACGGGCGCACCGCGCGGCAGACCTTCGAGGCGATGGTCGAGCGGCACGCGAGCCGGGTGGCCCAGCTCGACGAGCCGACCACCGCCGACCTGACCCTCCTCTACGCCGAGGACCTGCCCTCGCTGCCCTGAGCGCCGTCGGGCTCCTCCGTGTCCCGGGGTGCCGGCACCCCGGGACGCAGGCGTGCGAGCAGCCGGCGCCGTTCCTCGGCGAACGCCGGGTCGGCCTGGTAGTCGGAGTGGCCGAGGATCGGTGCGGGCAGGGGGTGGGACTCGGTGCGGCCGTAGGCGAGGGGGTCCTTGAGCGCGGGACGGTCCACGTCGGGACCGCGGTCGCCGGGCAGCCGCACCGGGCCGCCGATGGGGTCGGTGGGCCGGTGGAGGTTGCGCCAGCAGTCGACCTCCCGGTGCAGGGAGCTGAGCGCCTCCGGGCCGAAGTGGGCCGGGAACCAGCGGCCGTACAGGCGCTCCAGCGGGGAGCCGTAGGTCAGCAGCGCGACGCGTCTGCGGGTGGACGGCGGCAGCTGCCAGGCCGTGGCGGCGGCGAGGACGCTGCCCTGGGAGTGGCCGGAGATCACCAGCCTGCCGCCGGTGGCCCGGGTCCAGGTGGCGATGCGCCAGGTCAGGTCGGGCACCGCGCGCTCGGCGTAGCAGGGCGGCGCGAAGGGGTGCGCGGCGCGCGGCCAGAAGGTGCCGACGTCCCACAGGATGCCGATGGTGCGCCGCGCGGAGGCGTCCTTGTAGGCGCGGCGGCCCGAGGCGACGAGGAGGACGAAGCCGAGTCCGATCAGCCAGGAGCCCAGCGCCTGCGCGGTCTCGGCGGCGCCGTGGACGACGGCGTGCGAGCCCCGTGCCGCCTCGCCGGGTGTCCTGTCGGTGGCCAGGGCGCCGACGAGGGCGCCGGCGCCGAGCAGCAGGGTCGCGGCGGAGGTGACGGCGAGGACGCGCGGTGCGCGGTCGGTGAGCGTGGCCATGGCGCGCACGGAGGCGATACGGCGGGTGCGGCCGGGGTCGCCCGTCTCGCCGGGGTACTCGCGTTCCACGGCGGCACGTTCCACGCGCGCCGTCCGCCAGGCGCGCCGGGCGAGCCGGGCGCACAGCAGCAGCACCAGGACGAGCAGCGGCGGGATGACGGACGCCTGCCAGGTGAGCAGCACGGGCGGGCCGGGGATCGAGGTCCCGGTGCCGTCCAGCCAGTCGGAGACCCGCTGGGAGACGCCGCCGGACATGACGCCGCCCAGCGCGCAGGCGAGCATGGCGACCGCCGGTCCGGCCAGGCCCCGCATCGCGGCGCGCCGGTCGGGGTCGGTGCGGTGCAGGCTGTGGGCGACCCCGGCGAGCACGATCACCAGCAGGCCCTGGACGAGGTTGAGGGCGCCGAAGGCGGCGTCGCCCGGCAGCCGGCCCGCCGACTCCCACCCGGGGCGCTCCCACCCGGCGTAGAGCAGGGTGAGGGCGAGCAGGACGAGCGCGGCGAGCGGCAGGTACCGCACCAGGCGCCGGTCGAGTCCGTCGTCCAGCCGGCGTTCGGTGCGGCCCCGGCGGCACACCACCCACACCACGACGCCCGCCCCGACGGCCAGCGCCGCCTCCAGGAGCACACCGAGGACGCCCAGGACCGCCGGGCCGCCCGGCTCGCGGTCGTGGCGGGCGGCGGCGGAACCGACCGCGGCGGCGACGGTGAGCAGGCCGGCGGCGGTGTGCGCGGCGCGCAGCCGGGCGACCAGGCGCCGGCCGTACCAGAAGCCGGGCCGGCCCAGCGCGGTGCGCCCGCCGTCCTCCTCGGGCTCGGGTTCGTGGGTCATCGGCTGCTGGGACTCGTACGCGCTCCAGGTGCGCAGGGACAGGAACCACAGCAGGCCGGTGAGGGCGGCGGGCACCAGGGCGGCGAGCGCCAGCCTGCGGCCCGGCGCGCTCCACCAGCCGCCGCCGGACGTCCCGGGCGAGAGGAAGCCGAGCCAGGAGTGCCGTTCGGAGCACACCTGTGTGCCCGCGCACTGCCAGGCGGCCAGGTCGAGGGCGACCTCGCAGGCGGCCGCGACGAGCAGCACCGTCAGGCTCAGTCCGGCCAGCCGCACCAGCAGCCCGTACAGCCGGACCGCGCGCCGGCGGCCGTGGGCGGTGGGGCGCATCCAGTGGGCGAGGTTGACCACCATGAAGGGGAGCAGCAGGAGCCACAGGGCGCGGGTGCCGTTCCCCGAGGTGAGGTTGCACCAGACGTAGGCCTCGGGGACGGGGTCCTCGCGTCGTCCGTCGGGTCGCCGCTCCGCGTCGGCGTCGTCGGCGCGGCGGAACACGGCGGCGACGTCGTCACCGGTGATCCGGACCGTGCGCGGGTCGCCGAGCATCTCCTCGGGGGTGGTACCGCCCACCCCGTGGACCAGGAGTTCCAGGGCGGTCCCGGACTCCCCGGTCCGCGTCGCGGGACGTTCGGTCCCCTCGGCCGGTCCGTGTCGCTGCGCGCTCTCCACCGATTCGCACTTCCCCCATGACGCCCCGTCGGCTCCGTCCGTGCGGGCACAGGATCTCCCGTGGCGGAACGGCTCACACCTCTCCTCACGCAATCTCCCCGATCCGCGTGACGAGCAAGCAACATACGGGAGACCAGTGGCATGTGCGCGACGAACCACCGGTGACGCCGGCCGGGGCACGGCGTGCGAGGATGGGACGGCCGCGCACCGATGACGGGCGGAGACCTGCTCGTCGCAGAGGGTGCCGGACGTGTCGGGCGGTTTGCGGCGAAAGGACCGGAGCGTAGGTGAGCGAGAATCAGAACCTGCTCGCGGAGCAGCGGCGCACCCTGATCCTCGACGAGGTCCGGCGCCGGGGCGGGGTCCGGGTCAACGAGCTGACCCGCAAGCTCGGTGTGTCGGACATGACGGTCCGCCGCGACCTCGACGCGCTGGCCCGGCAGGGCGTGCTGGAGAAGGTGCACGGCGGCGCGGTCCCGGTGGTGGAGGCGAGTACGCACGAGCCCGGGTTCGAGGCCAAGTCGGGCCTGGAGCCGACCGCCAAGGAGGACATCGCGCGGGCGGCGGCCGAGCTGGTCGCTCCCGGCGCGGCGATCGCGCTGTCGGGCGGTACGACGACCTTCGCGCTGGCGCACCACCTGCTCGACGTCCCCGACCTCACGGTGGTCACCAACTCGGTGCGGGTGGCCGACGTGTTCCACGCGGCGCAGCGCACGCCGGGAGCCCGGCAGGGCTCGGCCACGGTCGTCCTGACCGGCGGGGTGCGCACACCGTCCGACTCGCTGGTGGGGCCGGTGGCCGACCAGGCGATCGCGACGCTCCACTTCGATCTGCTGTTCCTCGGGGTGCACGGCATATCGGTGGAGGCGGGGCTGTCGACCCCGAACCTCGCGGAGGCGGAGACGAACCGGCGTCTCGTGCAGTCGGCCCGGCGGGTGGTCGTGGTCGCCGACCACACCAAGTGGGGCACGGTGGGACTGAGTTCGTTCGCGTCCCTGGAGCAGGTCGACACCATGGTGACGGACTCCGGGCTGCCCGCGGGGGCACGCGCGGAGGTGTCCGAGCATCTGCGGCGGCTGGTGGTGGCGGGCGAGCCCGAGGATCCCCCGGAGGCCGCGGACATCTGACGGGACTTCTGCCCGCCGCCCGTTCCGGTGCCCGTCGAGGAGGTTGTGTCCATGGCCCACCGTCTGCGCCCCGTGGAGCACGAGTTCGTCCGTACCGCGCCCGTACGGCTGGTCTTCCGGCGGGAGGTCTCCGCCGCGCCCGAGCGGGTGTTCCGCGCGCTCGCCGAGGACGTGACCGGCTGGACGGAGTGGTTCGGGGCGGTGACGCTGGCCCGCCCCCTCGACGACGGCGCGGGGCGTGAGATCCGGCTCCGGGGCGGCACCCGGTTCCGCGAGACGGTCCTCCTGGCCGAGGCGTCCGAGGTGTACGCCTATCGCGTCGACGTGACGAACGCGCCGGGCGCCCGTGCCCTGGCCGAGGAGTGGCGGCTCACCCCGGCCGGCACGGGCACGCGGGTGCGGTGGACGTTCGCGGCCGACGGCACGGCGCCCTTCCGTCTCGCCCTGCGGGCCGCCCGGCCGGGGCTGGGGCGGGCGTTCCGCTCAGCGGTGACCTCACTGGACCGCCGGCTCGGGGCGTAGCCCGCGGCCCCGGCGCGCTCAGCCGGGCCAGACGCCGGTCCGCAGCAGGGACTCGATCGCCGCCGTGTACGGCGCGATGTCCAGGCCCTGTTCGGCCAGCCAGGCGTCCGAGTAGTACTTGTCCAGGTACCGGTCCCCCGGATCGCACAGCAGCGTCACCAGGCTCCCCCGCCGGCCCTCCGCCACCATCTCCGCGGCGAGTTTCAGCGCGCTCCACAGCCCGGTGCCGGTGGAGCCGCCCGCCTTGCGGCCGATGACCCGTTCCAGGGCCCGCACGGCGGCGACACTGGCCGCGTCGGGCACCTTCATCATCCGGTCGATCGCGCCGGGCACGAAGCTCGGCTCCATACGGGGCCGGCCGATGCCCTCGATGCGGGAGCCGCGGTCGCAGGCGACGTCCGGATCGCCGGTGGTCCAGCCCTGGAAGAAGCACGAGTTCTCCGGGTCGGCGACACAGATGCGGGTGTCGTACTGCATGTAGTGGACGTAGCGCGCGAGGGTCGCCGAGGTGCCGCCGGTGCCGGCCGTGGCGACGATCCACGCGGGTTCCGGGAACCGCTCCAGCTCCAGCTGGCGGAAGATCGATTCGGCGATGTTGTTGTTGCCCCGCCAGTCGGTGGCCCGCTCGGCGTAGGTGAACTGGTCCATGTAGTGGCCGCCGGTCTCCGCCGCGAGGGCGGCGGACGCCTCGTACATCGTGCGGGGGTCGTCCACGAAGTGGCACCGACCGCCGTGGAACTCGATCAGGCGGCACTTCTCGGCGCTCGTCGTGCGCGGCATGACGGCGATGAAGGGCACGCCGATCAGCTTCGCGAAGTACGCCTCCGACACGGCCGTGGAACCGCTGGACGCCTCGATCACCGGGCGGCCCGGACGGATCCAGCCGTTGCAGAGCCCGTAGAGGAAGAGCGAACGGGCCAGCCGGTGCTTGAGGCTGCCGGTCGGGTGGGTCGACTCGTCCTTCAGGTAGAGGTCGATGCCCCACCGCTCGGGCAGCGGGAAGCGCAGCAGGTGGGTGTCGGCCGAACGGTTGGCGTCGGCCTGCACCCTGCGCACGGCCTCTTTCAGCCAGGCCCGGTAGGCGGCGTCGCTGTGGTCGACGTCGAGGGTGGCGCCGGTCGGGGTCTGTCGGGGAGTGCTCACGGCGGGGCTCCTTACGCTGAGCGCCGACGGCGTCTCGCGCGGCCGGTACCCCGATCATAAGCATCCTCCACACCGCCTCTCACCTGCATAAACACACCTTTGAGCCACTCAAAGGCACCCCTGGGGAGCGCAGGAGGCGGCACGGGGGCGCATTGGCGCGAGTGCACCCCGGGCCCGGGGGAACGGTGGCGCGCGCACTGGTGCTCGGCGGCGGGTGCGGGCAGACTGCACCGGCGTGAGCAGGGCCCCGTACGGGGGCACACTGGAGCTGGGCAGGAGCCGGCCCGTGGAGCACGGTCCGGCACACCGACGCACACAAGGGGGCGGGTGGCATGGCGGAGCCGGAGTTCACGGCCACGGGCGTGCGGATCGGCAAGTGGCTGCGTTCGCTCACCCGGGCCGGCCAGGTCCGGATCAGCGAGGGCCGGCTGGAGCTGCTCACCAGCTACGGCAGTGAGATCGACAGCGCGCCGGTGCAGGCGGTACGGGCCTCCAGGCCCTGGTTCGCCCCCGAGGACCGGGCGCTCGCGGACCTCAACGGCAAGCGGTACCTGCTGACCCTGGGCGACCACGACCCCGCGCCGGGCGAACCCGGTCCGCCCGCCGCCCGCCGTTTCATCGAGGCCGTGCGCCGGGCGTCGGGGCGCGGCGTCTGAGATGCACGTGACTTGCGTCACTTCACCTCTTGCGTCACTCTGGTCTCACGTCACTCTGGGTTTACCGGCGATAACGCTGCGAACCAGCCCGCCGGCCACGACAGCAGGCGGCAGTGTCATGCAGGCGCCCTGCTGGATCCGTCTTCCGTGTTCTTCCGGACCTCACGTCGGGGAGTCGCAGCCGTGATCACTCACCCAAGCAGGCACTGCGCGGTGGAGCTCCAAGCCCTGCCGTCGCGGATCGGCCAGGTCCGCAGAATCGTATCTGCGCAGTTGCGCTACTGGCATATGGACTCGTTGATAGACCGGGCATCGCTCGGTGTGACGGAGCTGTTGTCCAACGTCCACCGGCACGCCCAGCCCGACAAGACGTGCACCGTCGAGATCGAGCTGCTGCTCGACCGGCTCAAGGTGTCGGTGCGCGACCACGACCCGCGGTTGCCGGTCCTGGCGGACGCGGGCCCGCTCGCCACGTGCGGACGCGGGCTGGCGATGGTCGCCGCGATGAGCGAGAGCTGGGGCGCGATGCCGGACGGCGAGTCCGGCAAGGTCGTGTGGTTCACCCTGCCGACACCGGCCGCGACCACCGCGCCCGCCTGGGACCGGCGTCCGCGGATCACGGCCGGCGAGCCCGCCGGCCACCGCTTCGCGGAGGTCGCCCTGGTCGATCACACCCCCGACGACCACCACCCCGACCGGGCCCCGGCCCGGACCACCGTCCCCGGCTGACACGGGCGACCGGCGGGTCGGCGGGGAGCCGGTGGTGAGACCCCCGGCTCCCTCCCGGCCCGCGGGTCCCCGGCAACGGGCGCGCCGCTGCCGACCGGGTGCTTCGACAGTTTCAACGACCGGTCTCTGACGGTTCGTTCCTGATACGGATGTGACATTTCGTCCAGCCCGTCGGCCTGTCGAGGCACCCCGCGCCCCCTACCCTCCGGAGCCTGACGAACCGACGGGTGAAGGAGCACGGTGAGCGCAGCGGCGGCAGCGGGGACCTGGAGACTCGGGGACCTGGAGGTGAACCGCATCGGCTACGGCGCGATGCGGCTGACCGGCAACGGCATGATGGGCAACTCCGACGGCAGGCCGATCGACCGCGGCGCCGCCGTCCGGATACTGCACAGCGCGTTCGAGCAGGGCGTCAACCACATCGACACGGCCGCCTTCTACTTCTCGCCGCTGCGCTCCGCGAACGAGCTCATCAACCGGGCCCTCGCATCCTGGCGCGACGACGTGGTCGTGGTGACCAAGGTCGGCCCGGGGCGCGACCCTTCCGGCCAGTGGCTCGCCATGGCCCGTCCCGACCGGCTCCGCGGTCAGGTCGAGGAGAACCTGCGCCGGCTCGGCCGGGACCACCTCGACGTGGTCAACCTGCGCGTCAACGACCCCGGGGCCTCGGTGGCCGAGCACTTCGGCGCCCTCGCCGTGCTGCGCGAGGCGGGCCTGGTCCGGCACCTCGGGCTCTCCAACGTCCGGCCGGAACACCTGGCCGAGGCCCGGGAGATCGCCCCGGTGGTCTGCGTCCAGAACGCGTACGGGCTCGACTCGCGCCGTTCCGACGAGAGCGGGCTGGTGGACCTCTGCCGGGAGCGGGGCATCGCCTTCGTCCCCTACTTCGCCCTCTCCGGCCTCCGGCGTGAGGCGGCCGCGGCGCCGGAGCGGGACGCGCGCGTCCACACGGTCGCCCGTGCCCACGGCGCCACGCCCGCGCAGATCCGTCTCGCCTGGACCCTGCACCGGGGACCGCACGTACTGGCCGTCTCCGGCACCACGAACCCGGCGCACCTCGCCGAGAACATCGCCGCCGGCGCCCTGCGGCTGACCGAGGAGGAGCTGGCCCTGCTCGACAAGCCGGGCGCGGCCGGGGCGTGAGCGGGGGCGAGGCGTCTCAGAGCGTCATCGCGCGCCGTCCTTGCCGTGCCGGCCGAACTGCTCGTCCAGGACGGACAGTCGCCGCCAGTACTCGTCCTCGTCGATCTCGCCGGAGGCGAAGCGGTGGCCGAGCACCGTGATGGGCGAGTTGTCCTCCGCCGCGGGCCGTCCGGGGCCGGGGCCACGGCGTCCACGCCACACCGTGCGGCGCAGCAGTGCGATGCCGCCACCGATGACCAGGGCCCAGATCAGGGGGAAGAGCAGGATCCACGGGCCGGGCCCGCCGTCGCCGAAGTGCGCCAGGGTCTGCATGATCGTCCATCTCCTCGGATGCGCCGTCTCGTCGCTCCTTGTGCGACCTCTCCGAGCGTCCTCCCGCGAGGGGGTTCGGGGCGTCGTACGGCCGACGGCACTGTGCGTACCCCGCGGGGAGTACGCGGACGGCCGAGGAGCACTCGACTTCTGTAACTACTGGTATGTACAGTGCGGGCATGAGCACCTCGGAACGACTGATCGAGGCCACCCGCGACCTGCTGTGGGAGCGCGGCTACGTGGGCACGAGCCCGAAGGCGATCCTGGAGCGGTCGGGCGCGGGCCAGGGCAGCATGTACCACCACTTCAAGGGGAAGCCGGACCTCGCGCTGGCCGCGATCCGGCGGACCGCCGAGGAGACGCGGGCCACCGCCGAAGCGGTCCTCGCCGGGCCGGGAACGGCGTACGAGCGGATCGAGGCGTACCTGCTGCGCGAGCGCGATGTCCTGCGGGGCTGTCCGGTCGGGCGGCTCACCATGGACCCGGACGTCATCGCCGACGACGCGCTGCGCGCCCCGGTGGACGAGACCCTGGACTGGCTGCGCGCGCGGCTCACCGGGATCGTCGAAGAGGGTAAGGAGCGGGGCGAGTTCGCGCCCGTTCTCGACAGCGCGGAGATCGCGGCGACCGTCGTCGCGACCGTCCAGGGCGGCTACGTCCTGGCCCGCGCCTCCGGCTCCCCCGCCGCCTTCGACGCGGGGGTGCGCGGTCTGCTCGCGCTGCTCGCGCCGCGCGGGCGATAGTCCCGTCGACTTCCCCCCAGGAGGCCTCCGTTGCACGCCCTGCAGTACGAACTCACCCTGCCCGCCGACTACGACATGGGGATCGTCCGGGACCGGGTGGCCCGGCGCGGGCATCTGCTCGACGCGTGGCCGGGCCTCGGCGTCAAGGCGTACCTGGTGCGCGAGCGCGGGGTGCACGGCTCGCCGGTCAACCAGTACGCGCCGTTCTATCTCTGGAACACCGTGGAGGGCATGAACGCCTTCCTCTGGGGCGGCGGCTTCCAGGGCATCGCCGACGACTTCGGGCGTCCCCCGGTGCGGCAGTGGACCGGCCTGGCGTACGAGGAGGGGGTGGCCTCGGGAGCACCCGCGGTCGTCGCCGTACGGCACCGGCGTCCCGTGCCGGACGGAGTGCGGGTGGGCGAGACGGCCGAGGAGGCGGTGCGGGAGTGCGGGCGGCTGGCCGGCCGGGACGGCGCGGTGCTCGCGGCGGCCGCCGTGGACACCGCCCGCTGGGAGCTGGTGCGCTTCTCGCTCTGGGCACACGACGCGCCCGAGGCGGACGGCGAGGTCTTCCAGGTGCTGCGTCTGTCGGCGCCGGAGCGGGACGCGCTGTCCCGGGGACGCCAGTGGTGAGCGCGGTCCGCGCCGCCCTCACCGGGAATCCCGGCCGGGCCTTCGCCGTCAACCGGCGTTGACGCCCGGCCGGGCGCCGGTGGTCAGCCGCCCGGCTGGTCGCTGTCCTTCATCGCGCCCCAGCCGTGCCAGCGCTCGACCTCGAGCCAGGCGCTGACCCGCGCCCGCTTGCGGTCCGGGTACGGGTTGCCGGTGTAGTGCCGGGAGAGGCGGTCGATGTCGGCCAGGTCCTCGTCGTCGTACAGGTCGCTCACCCGGCCGAGCAGGGTGACGTGGGTGTACCAGTCGTCGCCGGCCAGGACGGTGAGGGTGACGCGGGGGTCGCGGCGGACGTGCTTCAGGCGGACCCGGCCCTCGTCGAAGTTGATCAGTGCGCGGCCGTCCTCCCACAGGTACCAGGTGGGGGTGGACACGGGCGCGCCGTCGGAGCGCAGCGTGGCCATGACACAGGGGTTGGGCTTGCGCAGCAGTTCCTGCGCCTCGGGGGGAAGCGGGGGCTTGGACACTGCGGACTCCTTCGTGCTCACGGCTCGGCCGGTCAGGTGGTGGGGTCGTCGTCGAAGCTGGCGTAGTAGGCGGCGGCCATGTCCTCGTCGCCGTGGCCCCGGGCGTCGGCCCGCTCGAACCGTTCGGCGCTCGCGGCGGCCACGTCCAGGCGGACGCCGTGCTGCTCACCGGCCCGCACGATCAGTCTGGCGTCCTTCGCCGCGGTCGTCACGGCGAACTGGGCCGGGGTCAGCCGCCCGTCGAGGATCATCCCGGCCTTGGCGCGCAGATAGCCCATGTCGAGCGGGCCGCCGGCGATGAGGTCGAGGAAGCCGTCCGGGGCGACGTCGAGGGCCTCGGCCAGGGCGAGGGCCTCACCGGCGGCGGTGGTCGCGGCGAGCACCCAGCTGTTGGCGACCAGCTTCAGGCGGGTCGCGCCGGCCGTGGCGCCGTCCTCCCCGGTCCACACGGTGCGGGCGCCCACCGCGTCGAACACCGGGGTCACCCGGTCGCGGCCCTCGACGGGACCGGCGGCGAGCACGGTCAGCTGTCCGGCCTCGGCCGGCTCGCGGGTGCCGAGGACCGGGGCGTCGTAGAAGAGCAGGCCGTGCTCGCGGGCGAAACCGGCCAGTTCGGCGACGCCCTCGATGCCCGCGGTGGTGGACTGCGCCCAGACGGTTCCGCGGCGCAGGGCGGGGGCGGCCCGCCGCATCGTCTCCAGGGTGGCCGGGCCGTCGTACAGCATGGTCAGCACGGCGTCGGCGGACTCGACCGCCTCGGCGGGGGTTCCGGCGACGTGCGCGCCGTCGGCGGCGAGCGGTTCGGCCTTCGCGCGGGTGCGGTTCCAGGCCCGTACGGTGTGCCCGGCACGCAGGAGACTGCGGGCCATCGCCGCGCCCATGATGCCGGTACCCAGGACGCTGACGGTGAGCTTGTCGGTCATGAGGTCGCTTTCTGTCGGTCGGGCCGCCTCATCGCACCAGTGCCCCGAGAGGATCGTCCAGCACCGGCTGCCAGGCCAGTTCCGCCGCGCCGACCAGGCTGTTGTGGTCCAGGGTGCAGGGGAGGATGGGGACGCCGCCGCTGCGGCCCCACAGGCTGCGGTCGGCGACGACGGCGCGCAGCCGGTCCGGGTCGGCCGCCAGCAGGGTGCGGTGCAGGCCGCCGAGGATGATCCGGTCCGGGTTGAGGATGTTCACCAGTCCGGCGAGGCCCAGGCCGAGCCGGTCGATGAGGGACTCGGTGGCGGTGCGCACGTCCGGGTCGCCGTACTGGCCGCGGACCAGGTCCTCGGCCTGCTTCAGCAGGGAGAACTCGGGGCCCGGCGCGCGGCCCGCCGCGGTGAGCAGCGCCAGCGGGTCCGCCTCGACGTCGAGGCAGCCGCGGCTGCCGCAGTGGCAGGGGCGGCCCTCGGGGTTGACGGCGAGGTGGCCGACCTCCAGGGCGAGTCCCGAACTGCCCGAGTGCAGACGGCCGTCGAGCACCAGCGCGCCGCCCACCCCGCGGTGGCCGGTGGCCACGCACAGCAGGTCGCGGGAGCCGCGCCCGGCGCCGTGCCGGTGTTCGGCGAGGGCGGCGAGGTTGACGTCGTTGGCCGCGAAGGCGGGCCCCTCCAGACCGGCCGCGCGCACCTGCTCGGCGAAGATCTCCCGTACCGGGGCGCCCGCGGGCCAGGCCAGGTGCAGGGGGTTGAGGGCGAGCCCTTCCGGTTCGGCCACCGCCGACGGCACGGCGAGCCCGGCGCCCACGCACCGCCGGCCGGTCTCCTCCAGCAGCTCGGCGCCGGCCGCGACGACGGAGCCGAGCACCTTCGCCGGGTCGGCGTCGACGACCTCGCAGCCGGGCGCCGTGGCGACGATACGGCCGCCCAGCCCGACCAGGGCCGCCCGGAAGCCGTCGGAGTGCACCTGCGCGGCGAGCGCCACGGGCCCGTCCTCGGCGACCGAGAGCCGGTGCGAGGGGCGCCCCTGGGAACCGGCCGCCGCGCCGGGCCGGGCGTCCACCCGGATCAGCCCGAGCGCCTCCAGTTCGGCGGCGACCGCGCCGGCCGTCGCGCGGGTCACGCCCAGCTCGGCGGTGAGCACCGCGCGGGTCGGCGCGCGTCCGGTGTGCACGAGCTCCAGCGCGGGTCCGAGCGCGCCGCGCCCCCGGTCCAGCCGCGTCCTCGAGGTGGTCCCTTCCCCCGCCGGCCGGGGGTCCGCCTTCCCGCTCATGAACGCGAGTCTCCCATGATCCGCAAACCGGCGCGGACTACGGGCCGCCGACCCGCAGCGTGATGTTCAGCCTTCCGGCCAGTCCCAACTCGGGCGGTGCCGTGCCCGCGTGCACCCGGGGAACGCCGTGGTACGCGAGCCTGGAGGGTCCGCCGAAGACGAACAGGTCGCCGCTGCGCAGCTCCACGTCCGTCCAGGGGCGGGTCCGGGTCGCCGTGTTGCCGAAGCGGAAGACGCAGGTGTCGCCGAGGCTCAGCGACACCACGGGCGCGTCCGCCTTCTCGTCGCCGTCGCGGTGCATGCCCATGCGGGCGTCGCCGTCGTAGAAGTTGACGAGCGCGATGTCGTACGCGGCACCGCGCGCGGCGTCCGCGCCCAGCGCGTCGGTCACCGCGCGGCGGCCCAGTTCGCCGAGCCACGCGGGGAACGGTTTCACCGGCGCGCCGTCGCCGTCGACGGCGGTGCGGGCGTAGCCGTACGGATACCAGTGCCGGCCGAGGCACACCTGCCGGGCGGTCATGGTGCCGCCGCCGGGCGTGCGGACGGTGCGCAGTCCGGCGGGCGGCCTCGCCCAGTCCCGGCAGGCGTCCAGCAGCCCGCGCTGCGCCCGCGCGTCCAGCCAGTCCGGCACGTGCACCGCGCCGGGCGCGATCTCGCTCCGTGTCCGGGGGAACAGCTCGGCGTCCATGCCTCCCATCCTGCCGGACGCACCCTGAGCTGCGGCTGGGCTAGCCTGGTCGGACGATGAACGACCGTATGACGACCGCGTGGGGCGAGCCGGTGCTGGCCAGGTTCCCCGAGGACCCGAGGGACGGACTGCGCGCCTGGGACGCGTCCGACGAGTACCTCCTCAGGCATCTCGCCGACCGGCGGGTCCCGCTGTCCGGCGCGGTCGTGGCCGTCGGCGACCGCTGGGGCGCGCTGGTGACGGCGCTCGCCGCGCACCGGCCGACGCAGATCACCGACTCCTGGCTCGGGCAGGAGGCGACCCGCGCGAACCTGTCCCGCAACGGCGTCGAGCCGGGCGCGGTCCGGCTGCTGACCACGCAGGATCCCCCGCCGGACCGGATCGACGTCCTGCTCGTCCGGGTGCCGAAGAGCCTGGCGCTGCTGGAGGACCAGCTGCTGCGGCTGGCGCCGGCGGTGCACGAGGACACCGTCGTCGTCGGCACCGGCATGGTGAAGGAGATCCACACCTCGACGCTGGACCTCTTCGCGCGGATCCTCGGCCCGACCAGGACCTCGCTCGCCGAGAAGAAGGCCCGGCTGATCTTCTGCACCCCGGATCCCGCGCTGGCCCGCCCCGCGAACCCTTGGCCGTACCGCTACCCGCTGCCCGACGGCATCGGCCCGGTGTCGGGCGCGACGGTCGTCAACCACGCCGGCGTCTTCTGCGCCGACCGACTCGACATCGGCACCCGTTTCTTCCTGAAGCACCTGCCCGCCGGCAGGGACGGCGGACGGGTGGTGGACCTGGGCTGCGGCAACGGCGTCGTCGGTACGGCGATGGCGCTGGCGGACCCGCGCGCCGAGGTGCTGTTCGTGGACGAGTCGTTCCAGGCGGTGGCGTCCGCGCGGGCCACGTACCGGGAGAACGGCGTGCCCGGACACGCCGAGTTCCGGGTCGGCGACGGCCTGTCGGGCGTACCGGCCGGCAGTGTCGACCTGGTCCTGAACAACCCGCCCTTCCACTCCCACCAGGCGACCACCGACGCCACGGCCTGGCGCATGTTCACCGGCGCCCGGCGCGCCCTGCGCCGGGGCGGCGAACTGTGGGTGGTCGGCAACCGTCACCTGGGGTACCACGTGAAGCTGCGACGGCTGTTCGGCAACAGCGAAGTGGTGGCCTCGGACCCGAAGTTCGTGGTCCTGAAGTCCGTGAAGCGCTGACTCAGGACGGCGCCGGGACCGCGCCCAGCGCCTCGATGATCCCCGTCACCGCCCGTGCCATCGCCTCCCGGCCCACCGTGAGGTAGCCGCGGGAGTCGACCGCCTCGGGGTGGGCGGTGAGGAACTCCCTGATCGCGCCGGTCAGGGCGATGTTCAGGGCCGTTCCCACGTTGACCTTGGCGATGCCGCCCGCGACCGCCGCGGCGAGTTCCCGGTCGGGGAGGCCGGAGGAACCGTGCAGGACGAGGGGGACGTCCAGGGCGGCGGCCAGCCGTGCGAGGAGGGCGTGGTCGAGGGTGGCGGTGCGGGTGGTCATGGCGTGGGTGGTGCCGACGGCGACGGCCAGCGCGTCCACGCCGGAGCCGGCGACGAAGGCGCGGGCCTGGTCGGGGTCGGTACGGGCGCCGGGCGCGTGGGCGTCCGGCGCGGACCGGCCGTCCTTGCCGCCGATCTCGCCCAGCTCGGCCTCGATCCAGAGCCCTTGGCTGTGGGCCCAGTCGACGGCGGCCCGGGTGGCGGCGAGGTTGTCGGCGTAGGGCAGCCGGGACGCGTCGTACATCACGGAGCCGAATCCGGCGTCCGGGGCCTGGCGCAGCAGGGTGTCGCTCCGGACGTGGTCGAGGTGCAGGGCGACGGGGACGGTGGCGCGTTCGGCGGCGGCGACGGCGGCGCGGGCGAGCGGGAGCAGCCGGCCGTGGCGGAACTTCACGGCGTTCTCGCTGACCTGGAGGACGACGGGGGCGTCCGCCGATTCGGCGCCGGCGACGACGGCCTCGACGTGTTCGAGGGTGATGACGTTGAACGAGGCGACCGCCGAGCGGCGGGCGGCGGCGCGGGTGACGAGCTCGCCGGTGGTGGTGAGGGGCACGGTCCGTCCTTTCCTGCGGAGTTCCGCCCTTTTCCCATGGGGTCAGGGGGCGAGGACGACCGAGCGGGTGAGGTGGCGGGGCCGGTCGGGGTCCAGTCCGCGGGCCGCGGCGAGGGCGACCGCGAGCCGCTGGACGCGGACGAGTTCGGCGAGCGGGTCGAGGGTGCCCCCGATCCACAGTCCGCCGGTGTCACGGACCTGCCGGGCCAGCCCCTCCGGGGTGTCGCCGAGCATCCAGGTCGCGGTGGTGGAGGTGGTGATGCTGATGGGTCCGTGCCGGTACTCCATCGCCGGGTAGGCCTCCGTCCAGGCGAGGGCCGCCTCGCGCATCTTCAGTGCGGCCTCGTTGGCCAGGCCGACGGTCCAGCCGCGGCCGAGGAAGGTGAACTGGGTGCGGTCCACGAGTCCTTCGGGCAGCGGTTCACCAAGGGCCGTACGCCCGTCCTCGACGACCGCTTCGGTGTGCAGGCCCAGGTGGGCGCGGAGCAGGGTGAGGGCCGTGGTGGCGAACCGGGTCTGGACGACGGAGCGCTCGTCCGCGTGGTCGAGGACGACCGTCTCGTCGGCGAGCGACGTCACGGGGGTGGCCGGGTCGGCGGTGACCGCGGTGGTGCGCGTGCCGCCCTTCAGCCGGCCCAGCAGGTCGAGGACCTCGGTGGTGGTGCCGGAGCGGGTGAGGGCGACGACGTGGTCGTAGGCCCGGTGCCGCGGGAACTCCGAGGCGGCGAAGGCGTCGGTCTCCCCCTGTCCCGCGTCCTCGCGCAGGGCCGCGACCGCCTGCGCCATGAAGTACGACGTCCCGCAGCCGACCACCGCGACCCGCTCCCCCGCCGCCGGGAGGACCGGGGCGTGGGACGCGGCCTGCGCGGCGGCGCGGCTCCAGCACTCGGGCTGACTGCTCAGTTCGTCCTCGACATGGGTCATGCCGCACCCCCGAAGGCTCGGTGATTGTTCTTGCAACATTGAGCGAGGTTTCGAGCAAAATCAAGCATTCGATCGAAGGCGGGGTGCGTTAGGGTCGCCGGGGACCACGGGAGACGGGAGGGCGGAGGATGTCGCGGGACGCCCGCTGGAAGGCGCTGCTGGAGCTGCTCGTCGAGCGCGGCCGGCTGGACGTCGAGGAGGCGGCCGGTGAGCTGGCGGTGTCGGCCGCGACGATCCGGCGCGACTTCGACCGGCTCGCCGAGCAGCAGATGCTGGTGCGCACCCGTGGCGGCGCGGTGGTGCACGGGGTGTCGTACGAGCTGCCGCTGCGCTACAAGACCGCGCGGCACGCCTCGGAGAAGCAGCGCGTCGCGAAGGCGGTGGCGGGGCTCGTCGCGCCGGGCGAGGCGGTCGGGCTGACCGGCGGTACGACCACCACGGAGGTGGCGCGGGCGCTGGCCGTGCGCGGGGACCTCGCCTCGGGCGCGCCCGCGCTGACCGTGGTGACGAACGCGCTGAACATCGCCAACGAGCTGGCCGTGCGGCCGCAGTTCAAGATCGTGCTGACCGGCGGGGTGGCGCGGGCCCAGTCGTACGAGCTGGTCGGGCCGCTCGCGGACGGGGTGCTGGGGCAGATCACCCTCGATGTGGCGGTGCTCGGTGTCGTCGCGTTCGACGCCGTGCACGGGGCGGCGGCCCACGACGAGGCGGAGGCGGCGGTCAACCGGCTGCTGTGCGAGCGGGCCGAGCGGGTGATCGTGGCCGCCGACTCCAGCAAACTGGGCCGGCGGGCGTTCGCCCGGATCTGCTCGGCCGATTCGGTGGACACCCTGGTCACGGACTCGGGAGCGGACGCCGAGGTGGTGCGCCGCTTCGAGGAGGCGGGGGTGCGGGTCGTGGTGGCCCGAGCCGGTCCGGCCGGGGCTGCCTAAGCTGGCACCTGAGCACGGCGTGCCGGCCCAGGGAGGCTGCGATGGACGGGACGACCAGGGAACGGGACGGGGCCGGGCCGCGCCGGTACGTGCCGATCGCCGACCACGGGCTGATCGGCGACCTGCGCAGTGTGGCGCTGGTGGGGACCGACGGCACCATCGACTGGTACTGCTGTCCGTCCTTCGACGCGCCGAGCGTGTTCGGGGCGATCCTGGACGCCGAGCGGGGCGGCTGCTTCGCACTGGCGGCGGCCATGCCGGCCCGCACCAAGCAGTTCTACTTCCCCGACACCAACGTCCTGATCACCCGGTTCTTCACCGAGGACGGGGTCGGTGAGGTGCAGGACTTCATGCCGGTCGGCGGCACGCCGGCCGACGAGGCCCGGCACCGGCTGATCCGGCGGGTGCTGTGCGTACGCGGCTCCGTGCCGTTCCGGACGCGGGTGGCGCCGCGGTTCGATTACGGTTCCCGCCGGCACACCGTGCGGATGGCCGGCGGCATCGCGGTCTTCGACTCCGGGGAACTGTCCCTGGCGCTCACCGCGACCGTCCCGATGGAGACCGACGGGCCGGACGTACGGGCCGAGTTCAAGCTGACCGAGGGGGAGACGGCGGTGTTCGCCCTGGACCAGGTCGGCCCGGAGGTGACTTTGGACCGCTGCGAGTGCGGGGAGGCGGAGCGGCAGTTCGGTGCGACGGTGGCGTACTGGAGGCGGTGGCTGTCCTCCTCGCGGTACCGGGGCCGCTGGCGGGAGATGGTGCACCGCTCCGCCCTCACCCTGAAGCTGCTCACCTACGCGCCGACCGGGGCGATCGTGGCGGCGCCGACGACCAGCCTGCCCGAGGAGCTCGGCGGGGAACGCAACTGGGACTACCGGTACGTGTGGGTGCGCGACGCGGCGTTCTGCGTGTACGCGCTGCTGCGGCTGGGCTTCACCGAGGAGGCCGAGGCGTTCATGGGGTTCGTCTCCCGGCACATCAGTCCGGGCGACCGCAAGGCCTCCGGTCCGCTGCAGATCATGTACGGCATCGACGGCCGCACCGACCTCCCCGAGCGTGAGCTCGGCCATCTCGAGGGCCACCACGGCTCGGCACCGGTCCGCGTCGGCAACGCGGCGGCCGACCAGCTGCAACTGGACGTCTACGGGGCGCTGATCGACTCCGTCTACCTCTACGACAAGTGGGCCGAGCCCGTCTCCAGCGAGCAGTGGGACCATGTGACGGCGCTGGTGGACTGGGTGTGCGCGCACTGGGACCAGCCCGACGAGGGCATCTGGGAGACGCGCGGCGGACGGAAGAACTTCCTGTACTCGCGCCTGATGTGCTGGGTGGCGATCGAGCGCGCCGTCCGCATGGCCAACCGGCGGGGCCTGCCCGCGGACCTCCCCCGCTGGCAGGCGAGCCGGGACACCATCTACCGGCGGATCATGGACCGCGGCTGGTCGGCGTCGCGCCGGGCCTTCGTGCAGCACGAGGACGGGGAGGTGCTGGACGCGGCGGTCCTGATGATGCCGATGGCGAAGTTCATCGCGCCGACCGACCCGAAGTGGCTGTCGACGCTCGACTCGCTCACCGAGGACCTGGTGTCCGACTCGCTGGTCTACCGCTACGACCCGCTGGTGAGCCCCGACGGACTGCACGGTGCCGAGGGCACGTTCTCGATCTGCTCGTTCTGGTACGTCGAGGCGCTGACCCGTGCCGGGCGGCTCGACGAGGCGTCCCTCGCCTTCGAGAAGATGCTGACCTACGGCAACCATCTCGGCCTGTACGCCGAGGAGATCAGCCACACCGGGGAGCAACAGGGCAACTTCCCGCAGGCGTTCACCCACCTCGCCCTGATCAGCGCCGCGTTCAATCTGGACCGTGCCCTGGGCTGAGGCTCAGTGGCCGTGGCCGTCGGAGTGCTCCTCCGGCGTGCCGCTCGACGGTGCCTGCTCCCCGGCGTGGACGGTGAAGGCGGCCGTGCGGACGACGCCGTCGTGCTTGAAGTCCAGGAACAGCCGGTAGCTGCCGGTGCTGGGCGCCGTGGCTGTGAAGGAGACCGCCGGTCCGGACTCGGTCCTGCCGTCGCCCGGTTCGCCGCCCGGGTGGACGTGCAGGTAGGCGAGGTCCCCGGCCCGCAGGGCGACCAGGTGGCCGTAGGCGCCGAGGTAGGGCTGGAGGTCGGTGACCGGCTCGCCGTCGCGGGAGACGGACAGGCGCAGTTCGCTCGCCCGTCCGGGACGCAGGGTCCCGGTCAGCTCGACCTCGTAGCCGTCGACGCGGGCCGTGCCGGTGGCCGGCGGCAGCTCCTGCGGACGGTAGGGGCCGGAGGCGGCGAGGTCGGCGCCGAGGGTGAGGTTTTCCGCGCCCTTGCGCGCCGGGGTGAAGTCGGCGAAGACCCGGTAGCCGCCGGCCCGGGGCAGGTCGACGGGGGTGGCCCAGGTGCCGTCGGCGGCGCGGGCGGGATGCAGGTGCCGGTAGGTGAGCAGGTCGCGGGAGGCGACGATGAGGTGGAGCTCCTTGTCGTGCTCGCGGCGGTACTCGGTGACGGCCCGGCCGCGGTCGTCCCGGACGGTGAAGCGCAGTTCGGTGCGGTGCCCGGCGGTGACGCGCGGGGTCTTCAGATCGAGGGTGTAGCCGCCCTCGGAGATCTGCAGCCCGCCGGCCGGGGGCGTCTCGTGTCCCGTGCGGCCGTCACCCTTCTCCGCCCCCGGTGCGGAGGGGGTGTGCCGCTCGTCGTGCGCCGGCGCCCGGTCCGCGACGACCGGGTCGAGTCCCTCGCCGACGCCGTAGGCCGTGCCGAAGGTGGCGGCCAGGGCGGCGGCGAACGCGGTGATCTTCAGTCCGGTGTTCATGGCCGTGACTCCTCGGAAGTGGGGACCCGCGGCTCACGTTGAGCCGCTCCATGCAGCTCACCATACCCCTGGGGGGTACCAAGTCAAGTTCTGTCCACGCTTGCGCCTCATACCCGAGGGGGGTATACATGGAGATCGCCCGGCGGGTACCCCCGCCCCGTATCCACTCCAGGAGCGACCATGACCGTCCGTACAGCCGGTGCCGATGCCGAGGTGGAGCTCGCCATCGGCGGGATGACCTGCGCCTCGTGCGCCGCGCGGATCGAGAAGAAGCTCAACCGGATGGAGGGGGTCACCGCCACCGTCAACTACGCGACCGAGAAGGCGAAGGTGAGCTACGGCGGTGAGGTCACCGTCGGCGACCTGATCGCCACGGTCGAGGCCACCGGATACACGGCCCAGCGGCCCGCACCACCCGACGAGCCGTCCGGGGAGGACTCCGGGCCCGACGAACTCCGGCCGCTCAGGCAGAGGTTGGTGACGGCCGTGGCGCTGGCCGTCCCCGTCATCGCGATGGCCATGGTCCCCGCCCTGCAGTTCGAGTACTGGCAGTGGCTGTCACTGACACTCGCGGCGCCGGTCGTCACGTACGCCGCATGGCCCTTCCACAGGGCCGCGTTCACCAACGCCCGGCACGGCGCGGCCACCATGGACACGCTGATCTCGGTCGGCACGTCGGCCGCGTTCCTGTGGTCGCTGTGGGCGCTGTTCCTCGGCACCGCGGGCACCCCGGGGATGACGCACCCGTTCGAGCTGACCATCGCCCGCAGCGACGGCGCCGGGAACATCTACCTGGAGGCCGCGGCCGGAGTGACCGCCTTCATCCTCGCCGGGCGGTACTTCGAGGCCCGCGCCAAGCGCAAGGCCGGCGCGGCCCTGCGCGCCCTGCTGGAGCTCGGCGCGAAGGACGTCACCGTGCTGACCCCCGGCCACGGGGAACGGACGGTCCCGGTGGCCGAGCTGCGGACCGGCGACCGCTTCCTGGTGCGCCCCGGCGAGAAGATCGCGACCGACGGAACCGTCGTGGAGGGATCCTCCGCGGTGGACGCCTCGATGCTCACGGGCGAGTCGGTGCCGGTGGAGGTGGCCGCCGGCGACCCGGTCACCGGGGCCACGATCAACGTCGGCGGCAGGCTCGTCGTGGAGGCCACGAGGGTGGGCGCCGACACCCAGCTCGCCCGCATGGCCAGGCTGGTCGAGGACGCGCAGAACGGCAAGGCCGCCGCCCAGCGGCTCGCCGACAGGATCTCCGCGGTCTTCGTCCCCGTCGTCATCGCCCTCGCCCTGGGCACCCTCGGCTTCTGGCTCGGCAACGGCGCCGGTCTCACGGCCGCGTTCACCGCCGCCGTGGCGGTCCTGATCATCGCCTGCCCCTGTGCCCTCGGGCTCGCGACCCCGACCGCGCTGATGGTCGGCACCGGCCGCGGCGCCCAGCTCGGCATCCTCATCAAGGGCCCCGAGGTCCTGGAGTCCACCCGCCGCGTCGACACCGTGGTCCTCGACAAGACCGGCACGGTGACCACGGGCCGGATGACCCTGCTGGCCGTGCACACCGCCGAGGGCACCGACGAGGCCGACGTACTGCGGCTCGCGGGCGCGTTGGAGCACAGCTCGGAGCACCCGATCGCACGGGCCGTCGCCGACGGCGCCCGGCAGAAGGTGGGCGAACTGCCCGCACCGGAGGACTTCGCGAACGTGCCCGGGCTCGGTGTCCAGGGCGTCGTCGAGGGCCACGCGGTCCTCGTCGGCCGGGAGGGCCTGCTCCGGGAGTGGGCACTGGAGCTGCCCGAGGACCTGAGGCGGGCCAAGGAGCGGGCCGAGACGGCCGGGCACACCGCTGTCCTGGCCGCCTGGGACGGCGCGGCGCGCGCGGTCCTGGAGATCGCCGACGCGGTGAAGGAGACCAGCCCCGAGGCGATCCGCCGGCTGCGGGCACTCGGACTGCGGCCGGTCCTGCTGACCGGGGACAACGAGGCGGTGGCCCGGTCCGTCGCCCGCGAGGTCGGCATCGAGGAGGTCATCGCCGAGGTGCTGCCGCAGGACAAGGTGGACGTCGTCAAGCGGCTCCAGGCAGAGGGCCGTTCGGTCGCCATGGTCGGCGACGGGGTCAACGACGCGGCGGCGCTCGCCCAGGCCGACCTGGGCCTGGCCATGGGCACCGGCACGGACGCCGCGATCGAGGCCGGCGACCTCACCCTCGTCCGCGGGGACCTGCGTGCCGTGGCCGACGCCATCCGGCTGGCCCGCAAGACGCTGGGCACCATCCGGTCCAACCTGTTCTGGGCCTTCGCCTACAACGTCGCCGCCCTGCCGCTCGCCGCGGCCGGACTGCTCAACCCGATGATCGCCGGAGCCGCCATGGCCTTCTCCTCGGTCTTCGTGGTCGGCAACTCGCTGCGTCTGCGCACCTTCCGGGCCGGCTGACCGGGGTGGGCGAACCCGTGCGGATGGATCATGCGTACCGTGGGCACCTGGTGATTCGTCCACGATGCCACTGCGGGAGAGACAGATGAGCGAGCCGCCCACCACCGACCAGGACGTCACCCGTCCGCTCACCAGGCCCGTACCGCCCGCCGACGGACTGCGCAGGGTCGCCGCCGCGGTCCTCGGCGACCTCAGAGCCGTGGACGGCGCCCTGTACGCGGCGGTCGCCGCCACGCCGACGCCGACGCTCGACCGGGCGCTGCGCCGGCTGTCCCACACGGCCGACCACTCCAAGATCTCGTTCGTCATCGCCGGGGTCCTCGCCCTGAGCGGGGCCCGGCCGCGGCGGGCGGCGCTGGCGGGGGTGGGGGCGGTCGCCGTGGCGTCGGCGTCGGCGAACCTGCTGGGGAAGCGGCTGGTGCGCAGGGCGCGGCCGGACCGGGAGGCCGCGCGGGTGACCGTGGACCGGCATGTGCCCATGCCGACGTCGGCGTCGTTCCCCTCGGGGCACACGGCGTCGGCGGTCGCGTTCGCCACGGCGGTCGGGACGGTGCTGCCCGCGGCGTCGGTGCCGCTGGGGGCGCTGGCGTGTGCGGTGGGGTACTCGCGGGTGCACACGGGTGTGCACTATCCGGGCGATGTGGCCGCCGGGGCCATCCTCGGCGTCGCCAGCGCGGCCACCGCGCTGGCCGTGGGCGCGGCCCGGCTCCCGGCGTCGTACGCCCCGCGCCGGATGCGGGCCCTGCGCCGGCCGTGACCCACGGACGCCGGCGCGGCCCGCTCCGCGGACGCCGGTGACGGGGACGGCGCCCCGGCCGCCCGTCGGCCGCGTTCCGTGCCCGCGGCTCAGCCCGAACGAGCGATGACCTGTCCGACGACGGAGCAGCGCCTCCCGCACCGGGGACAGGTCGCCTCGCCGAAGGCATGGGTCAGGGCGTGCGCCACGTCCTCGTGGCCGTCCGCCAGGGCCAGCCCGTGCAGGCGGCGGCCGAGGCCGTCGAGGGCACCGGGAGCGGCCGGGTGGAGCGGGAGGGTCTCGACACCGTCGGAGAGGGCGTGGTCCTCCGACGCGCTGAAGAAGCCCCGCTCGCCGATGACCACCCACAGCACCTCGGAGCAGTCCTCGTCAGGGCACTCGAGCTCGTACTCCCCGCTGACGAGGCCCCAGACCAGATCCTCTCCCCAGGAGACGTCGCCCTCCAGGTTCAGGACCGCCTCCAGCAGGTGGCAGTAGCCGTTCCGGTCCCCGGTGATCCGGCGCCACCGGTGGGCGGCGGCCAGCAGGCGTGCGACCTCGGGTGCCCGCCGGTCCCGCAGCTCCCGGGTCTCGTGCCGCTGATCGGCCTGGACCAGGAGTGCGCCGGCCAGGTGGAGGGCCGCAGCGGCCGTGTCGGCCTCGTCCCCCTCGGCCATGTCCGTCAGCGCGGGCAGCACCAGCGGATGGGACACGTCGAGCGAACCGTTGTGGTACAGCTCCGTCCAGAGGTCGCTCCAGACCTGGCTGTCCCAACCGGCGGCGGCACGTTCCAGCAGGGCGGCCGGACGGCCGGAACCGGCTTCGTCCACAGGGGGGAACGGGGAGTTGCTCGTCACCCGCGGCATCCAAGCAGACCCCGCCGGGCCGACGGCACCGGGAGGGTCCCGGCGACGTCCGTGCGGGCGGCGGGTTCATCCACTCCCGTACGGCACGGTGGCCCCCGGCAGCGCGTACTCGTCCCGCCGCCCGCACATCCCGTACCCGCCACGCCGGCTGGGCTCCGCCTCGTACGCCGTCGCCCCGGCCAGGTGGGTGAGGTCTCCGTCCGCCAGCGCGTCCAGCTGCGCGCCCGTGCGTTCCGCGGCCGCCAGCGCGCCCGCTCGCCACAACTCCCGCCACACCGGCACCCGTTCCCGCACCAACCGCGCGGCCGCCCGCAGGAACTCCCGGTACGGCCCGTCGTCACCGGTACGGAGCGCCTCGCGCAGCACGAGGTACCCCTCGACCGCGAGGTCCCGCCGCCGCCGCGCCGCCGCCTCCGCCCGCGCGCCCGTACCGGCCGGGAGCGTCGCGGCGTCCGCGTACCGTCCGGGGTCGGCCAGCACCTCCGCCGGGAAGGTGAACACGGCGTCCCCGGCCTCCGGCAGCCCGCTGTTCTGCATCAGCACCGTGACCCGCAGCTCCCCGCCCTGCACCATCCGGTGCACGGTCCCCGGCGTGAACCAGGCCACCGTCCCCGGCCGCAGCGGGATGTCCCGGTACCCGTCGGGGCTCAGCGTCTGCACAGCGCCCCGGCCGCCGGTCACGACGTACGCCTCCGTGCACACCAGGTGCAGGTGCGGACTGCCGCCGCACACCCCGTCGGCGGCCTCCCAGTCATAGGCGCTGAGGTGCGACAGGCCGACCGCGCCGGGGAGCGGAGCGGGCCCGCTCACCACGGCAGACCGTCCAGATGCGCCTCCACCCGCTCCCGGTCCCACACCCCGTCCGCGACCACGATCCGGTAGCGGTACGAGAAGGACTCCCCCGGCGGCAGCGCGAACTCCTCGAAGAACGCCCACGAGAACGCGACCGACGGGATGGGCTGCGAGCGCACGAACCAGTGCGACGGGTGGACGGCGCGCCCGTCGAGGTTCTCCGGCGCGTGCGCGAAGACGAGCGTGGAGTGGCCGTCGTGCTCGTCGTGTTCGGCGCTGAACGAGAGCCACGGCGCCTGCGTGCCCATGAGTTCCCCAGCCTCGGCACCGGCACCCGCGCCGACGTCCGGCACGAGGACCGTACCGCCCGTGAAGTCGCGCGGCCCGCGCCACTGCAGCCCGGTGTAGCCGGCCATCTCACGACCGGCGGTGGTGGGCGAGCCGAACTCCAGCGCCACGTCACGCAGGTTGGTGAGCCGGATCGACCAGTCCAGCACCCAGGCCCCGGCCGCCACGTCCACCGAGTGGACGCTCAGCCCGCGTTCCTCGCGCGCCCACTCGGCGCCCCCGTTCTCCACCCAGGTGAGGTCCTCGGTGCAGTCGAGGCGCTCCTCCCCGGCCTCGAACGCGGAGAAGCCGTCGTGCCGCATCGAGCCGATCCGCTCGGGCAGCGCCAGGTAACCCCGCCCGTGGACATAGGAGTTGCCGCCCCAGAAGTTCTGCCCGGACAGGTGGCTGGCCGTCATCTGCAGCCCTTTGTGCCAGCGGTGGTCGTTGGGCCGGTACCCGGTCACCGTGTGCCCGGCGAGCGTGCGCACCGGATGGGCGTACGGCTTGCGGGACTCGAACGGCTCGGGGTCGGGCCGGTAGACGTAACGGAGGATCTCGGTGCCGCCCGGTGCCGTCACCGTGACGGACTCGCCGTGACGGTGGATGACGCGGATGCTCATGCGCGCTCCTCGCTCGCCCAGTCGAGCCGGCCGCCGTGCATGGCCGCGTGGAAGGGGTCGCCGGGCGTGATCTCGCCGGCCCGCACCGGCCGCCCGGTGAACGCGGCCTTGTACAGCGCGGCGGCGAACTCCAGCGTGCCGCGCGCCTCCCGGCCGCTGCCCGGTGGCCGCACCCCCGCGTCGTAGGCGTCGAGCAGGGTCTTCAGCTGGGCCGTGTGCGAGCTGGGGACGTCGAGCGCCGGAGTGCGCCAGGCGGCGGCCCGCTCGGCGGGGACGTGCCGGGCCGGGGTGTAGGTCCAGTCGTCGTTGCCGTGCCCGTAGAGGTGGGTGAGTTCGACCGTGGCGTCGGCGCAGTCGACGCGGATCCGGCTCACCTCGTCCGGGGAGAGCACGCTGTTGACGACGGTCGCGAGCGCGCCGCCGCGGAAGCGGACCAGGGCGGTGGAGACGTCCTCGCTCTCGGTGTCGTGGACGAGGCGCGCCGCCATGGCCCGGATCTCCTCCCACTCGCCGAGCAGGTGCAGCAGCAGGTCGTACTGGTGGATGCCGTGCCCCATGGTGGGTCCGCCGCCCTCGGTGGCCCAGCGTCCGCGCCAGGGCACGGAGTAGTACGCGGCGTCCCGGTGCCAGGTGGTCTGGCAGTGCGCGACCAGCGGGGCGCCCAGTTCACCGCCGCGGATCAGCTCGCGGGCGTGGGCGGCGCCGGAGCCGTAGCGGTGCTGGAAGATCACGGACGCGTACGCCCCGGACGCCTCCTCGGCGGCCGCGATGTCGTCGTACTCGGCGAGCGACAGGCACAGCGGCTTCTCGCACAGCACCCACGCGCCGGCCTTGAGGGCGGCCACCGTCTGCTCCCGGTGGAGCGAGGGCGGGGTCCCGATCAGCACCAGGTCCGGCCGTACGGCGTCCAGCATCGCGCTCATCGAGGTGAACCCTGCCACCTGCTCCCCGGCGGAGGCGCGGAAGGCGTCGAGCCGGCCCTGGTCCACGTCGACGGCGGCGACCAGTTCGGTGCGGTCGGCGTGGGCGCGCAGCGCGGGCAGGTGGCCGCCGCTGACGATGGCGCCGGTGCCGACGACGGCGACACGGCGGCGGACGGGGGACAAGGACATGCGGCGCTCCTCGGAACGACGACGACGGCAGGCCGGGCAGCATTCAGAAAGCGCTTTCCCTCACGGTCGACCCTAGGCCCGAGCGCAGGCAGCGACAACCCCGTGTCCCGATTTCGGGATCACCGGGATCAGCGGAAGCCCGCGGCGCCCCCTACGCCCGCGCCCCGCCCTTCGACCGCCGCCCTACGCCCGCGCCCCGCCCTCCGACCGCAGCCCACCCCCCGACCGCAGCCCTCCGCCCTGCCCCAGCAGCCGGTACCGCCGCTCGGGCCGTCCCGTCGCCCCGTACCGCAACGACACCCCCACGGCGCCCACGGTGTGGAAGTACTCCAGATACCGGCGGGCGCTGACCCGCGAGACCCCGGTCAGAGCCGCGCACTCGGTGGCCGACAGCGTGCCGTCCGTCTCGCGCAGGGTGCGCTCGACCAGCCCCGCGGTCTCCGCGCTCATGCCCTTGGGCAGCACCGGGGCCGCCGGCCCCGCCACCCCGGCCAGCACCCGGTCGACGTCCGCCTGACCGCGGACCACCGTGTCGAGCAGCCGGCCGCGCCGGCCGGCGTAACGCTCCAGGCGCCCGCGCAGGTCCTCGAAGTCGAACGGCTTGAGCAGATAGTCGACGACCCCGTGCCGGACCGCGCCGCGCACCGCGTCCGCCTCCCGGGCGGCGCTGATGACCATCACGTCGCAGTCGTGCCCGGCGGTCCGCAGCCGGGGAATGACGTCGAGACCGAAGAGGTCGGGCAGGTACAGGTCGAGCAGCACCAGATCGGGACGGAGTTCGTCCACGGCGGCGATGGCCTGCTCACCGGTCCCGGCGACACCGACGACCCGGAACACGTCGAGGCGTTCGACGTAGGCACGGTGCACCCGGGCCACCCGGAAGTCGTCGTCGACCACGAGTACGTCGATCGCGTCGACGGCCGCGGGCGCAAACCGCCCGTCCGGCGTGCTGCTCATCGGTTCCGCTCCTTCCGCCACCGCGTCGGTGAGGTGGCCGCGGCCTCCGGGGCGGCGGCCGTCGCATCCGGCGGCCACGACGCAGCGCCGCGCGGGCGCCGGAACCGTCCATCATGGCCCCCACCTGCGGCCGGGGAAAGAGACGTGCGCCACTGACGGCCTCCCGCTGACGCAATGACCACAACCTCCATTGGTTCCGCAAGCGCGACAGCCCGGCAGTGCGCGGGCACCATGTGGCCCGCGTCACCCTCCCCCCACAGGGCATGGCGTGATCTCCAGACGACCGACCGACAGGTGGTGGCACTCGTGCGCCTGCGCACACCCCTCGCCCTGCTCGGGGCCGCCGTGCTCGTACTCGTGGGCCCGCCGCTGCTCACGACCGGCAGCGGCACCGAGACCGGCACGCAGATCCCGGGTCTGCGCTTCATGGTTCCCAACTCGCCCGGTGGCGGCTACGACATCACGGCCCGTACGGCCGCGAAGAACGCCGAGGACGCCGGGCTCACCCACTCCATCGAGGTGTTCAACCTGCCCGGTGCCGGCGGCACCGTCGGATTGAGCCGGCTGGTGAGCGAGCACGGCAACGGCAAGCTCGCCATGTCGATGGGCCTGGGCGTGGTCGGCGCCGTCCGCTCCAACGACGCGCCGAAGACCCTGGCGGACACCACCCCGATCGCCCGGCTCACCGAGGAGCAGGACGTCGTCGTGGTCGCCGAGGACTCCCCGTACCGGACGATCGACGATCTCATCGGCGCCTGGAAGGAGAACCCCGGCAAGCTCCCGGTGGGCGGCGGCTCCTCCCCCGGCGGGCCCGACCATCTCGCGCCGATGCTGATGGCGCGGGCCGCCGGGATCCCCCCGAAGCAGGTCAACTACATCCCCTTCGACGGCGGCGGCGAGCTGCTCGCCTCGATCCTCGGCAACAAGGTCGCCTTCGGCGTCTCCGGCGTCGGCGAGTACCTCGACCAGATCAAGTCCGGTGAGCTGCGCCTGCTCGCGGTCACCGGCCCGGAGCGGGTCGACGGCCTCGACGCGCCCACCCTCGAGGAGGCGGGCTACGACGTGAGTTTCACCAACTGGCGCGGCATCGTCGCCCCGCCCGGCCTCACCGACGCCGAGCGCGGCAAGCTCGTCCGCCTGGTGCGGGAGCTGCACGACTCGAAGGAGTGGCGGGAGTCGATGCGGCGCAACGGCTGGGACGACGCCTTCCTGACCGGCGAGGAGTTCGGCGCGTTCCTGGACTCCGAGGACAAGCGCGTGGTCTCGGTGCTGAAGGAGCTCGGACTGTGACGACCTCGACCACCGACACGTCGCCGGCGCCCGCCGCCGGACGGCGCTCCTGGCTCCGCGACCACTCCGAACTCGGCGTCTGCGTACTGCTGCTGGCCCTCGGCGTGCTGGTCCTGACCGACGCGCTCACCATGGACGTCGACATCGCCCAGCGCGGGCCCGTCGGCCCGAAGACCGTGCCGGTCGTGGTCGGGATCGGGCTGCTCGTCGTGGCCGCCCTGCTCGCCGTCGACGTGCTGCGCGGCGGCCGGGGGCAGGCCGAGTCCGGCGAGGACGTCGACCTGTCCGAACCCGCCGACTGGCGCACGGTGCTGCTGCTGACGGGAGTGTTCCTCGGCGCCGCCGTCCTCATCGAGCCGCTCGGCTTCCCCGTCGCGGGCGCCCTGCTCTTCTGGGGCGCGGCCTTCGCGCTCGGCAGCCGCAGGCCCGACCGCGATCCGCTGATCGCGGCGGTGGTCTCCTTCGCCACCTACGCCGTGTTCAACAACCTGCTCGGAGTGCCGCTGCCCGGCGGTCCGCTGATGGGAGTGCTGTGAGATGAACGCCTTCAACTCCCTCATGGACGGCTTCGGCACGGCCCTCACCCCGCTCAACCTGCTGTGGGCCGCCGTGGGCGTGCTGCTCGGCACGGCGATCGGCGTGCTGCCCGGCATCGGCCCGGCGATGGCGGTGGCGCTGCTGCTGCCGGTGACGTACGGGCTCGATCCGACCGGCGCGTTCATCATGTTCGCCGGGATCTACTACGGCGCGATGTTCGGCGGTTCGACGACCTCCATCCTGCTGAACACGCCCGGGGAGAGCGCGGCCGTGGTCGCGGCCATGGAGGGCAACCCCATGGCCAAGTCGGGGCGCGGCGCCCAGGCCCTCGCGGCCGCCGCGATCGGGCACTTCGCGGGCGGCATGGTCGGCACGGTCCTGCTGGTGGCGCTGGCCCCGACGGTCGCGGACCTGGCGGTGGACATCGGCGCCCCCGACTACTTCGCCATCATGGTGCTGGCGTTCATCGCCGTGACGTCGGTGCTGGGTTCGTCCCGGATCCGGGGCATGGCCTCACTGCTGATCGGTCTGACGATCGGCCTGGTGGGCCTGGACCAGATGACCGGCCAGCAGCGGCTGACCTTCGGCTCGCTGCAACTCGCCGACGGCATCGACGTGGTGATCGTCGCGGTGGGCCTGTTCGCCATCGGCGAGGCGCTGTGGGTCGCCGCGCACCTGCGGCGCAGGCCGCCGGAGCCGATCCCGGTGGGCCGGCCGTGGCTGGGCCGCGCGGACGTGAGGCGCACCTGGAAGTCCTGGGCGCGCGGTCCGTTCATCGGCTTCCCGTTCGGCGCGATCCCGGCGGGCGGCGCGGAGATCCCGACCTTCCTGTCGTACGTCACCGAGAAGCGGCTGTCGAAGCACAAGGACGAGTGGGGCAAGGGCGCCATCGAGGGCGTCGCGGGCCCGGAGTCGGCCGCTTCGGCCTCGGCGGCGGGCACGCTGGTGTCGATGCTGACCCTGGGCCTGCCGACCACGGCGGTCGCGGCGGTGATGCTGGCCGCGTTCCAGCAGTACGGCATCCAGCCCGGCCCGCTGCTGTTCGAACGCGAACCCGACCTGGTGTGGGGCCTGATCGCCTCGCTCTTCGTCGGCATGGTGCTGCTGCTCGCCCTCAACCTGCCGCTGGCGCCGGTGTGGGCGAAGCTGCTGCGCATCCCGCGGCCGTACCTCTACGCCGGGATCATGTTCTTCGCGGCGGTGGGCGCGTACGCGGTCGGCGGCGAGGTGATCGACCTGGTACTGCTGCTGGTCATCGGCCTGATCGGCTTCGGCATGCGGAGGTACGGGCTGCCGGTGCTGCCCGCCGTCATCGGCGTCATCCTCGGCCCGGCCGCCGAACAGCAGCTGCGCCGCGCCCTGCAGATCAGCGACGGAAGCGTCACGGGTCTGGTCGACACGCCGTTCTCGGTGGTCGTCTACGCGGTGGTCGTCCTGCTGCTGGCCTGGCCGCTGGTGCGCAAGGCGCTGCCCCGGAAGGGCGCCGGGGCCTGACCGCTCGCGGGTTCCTCCCCGCGGGGCGTGCGTGCCCCGACGGCGCGGGGCGTGCGTGCCCCGACGGCGCGGGGCGTGCGTGCCCCGACGGCGCGGGGCGTGCGTGCCCCGACG
>NZ_JBEZBE010000054.1:0-34706 GCF_040646935.1 Streptomyces sp. NPDC044984 | reverse complement strand
TGCCGCAGCCGCCCGGAGTACGGGCCGTACTCGCCGACCGGCAGGTACGGCCCGATGACCTCCCACTCTGCGTCCGTCAGTTGCACTCACGTCATACAGAACGGCCTACCGGACCAGACCCTGTCGCGAGAGCGGAGTCCGGAACTGCCACTGTCTGCCCTCGAGCCGAACCAGGCTCAGCCGAGACCGCGGTGGGCGGCCCACAACGTCCCGGCGCGGCTGGCCGCGTCGACAACCAGAGCCGCCAGTTCTGGTTCGTCGGGGACCGGGAACGAGACATATGCGCCCCGACCACCGCCGACTGGTCGGCCGTAGGCTTTCGCGGCGAGGTGACCGTCCGGGAGAAGCCGGATGTTGAGTGTGGTCAGTTGGAACTCTTCACCACGTCGAGTGTCCGTCCAGCGGAGCGCCTGCGGGATCATGACGTTGATCGCCAGAGCACTCACTTCCAGGTCGCTACTCATGGACGGATGCTCTCACGCGAGTCGCACAGGCGGGGCGAAGTAGGCAGTTTGATCACGACTCGATACGCACCCAAGCAGGGCTGCCTCCCTCTGCTGCTGTTCGCGGCGCACTTGGTGCCGGCGGCGGTCACCCCTTAGACGTCGTCTCATTTGGCGAGTCTGCGGTGGCAGATGAGAGTGCAGGCGATGGCGCTGAAGGCCAGGAAGTGTTCGGCCTTGCGTTCGTAGCGGCGATGCAGGCGACGGCAGCCGGCCAGCCAGGACATCGTCCGCTCGATGGTCCAGCGGTGCCGGCCCAGCCGGGTGGAGGACTCGATGCCCCTGCGGGCGATGCGGTGCCGGATGCCTCGCTCGCGCAACCATCGCCGCAGGTCGTCATAGTCATAACCCTTGTCGCCGTGCAGCTTGGCGGGCCTGCGCCGACGCGGGCCGCGACGGAACCGGATCGGCGGAATGCCGCGGACGAGAGGCTTGAGGGCCTGGCTGTCATGGAGGTTCGCGCCGGAGATCCCGATCAAGAGGGGCAGACCGGTCCGCTCGGTGATCAAGTGGATCTTCGAGCCCTTCTTGCCCCGGTCCACAGGATTCGGACCCGTCAGGTCCCCCCCCCTTTCACGGCCCGCATGTTCACCGAGTCGATCGCGCACCGCGACCAGTCCAGCTCCCCGCACGCGCCCAGCTCGTCCAGAACCAGACGGTGCAGCTTCGCCCAGACCCGGGCGGCACTCCACTCGATGAAACACCGGTGCGCGGTCGGCCCCGACGGACCGAAGACCAACGGCAACTGCCGCCACATGCAGCCGGAGATGGCCACGAAGACGATCGCCGCCAGCACCTCACGGTCACCATAACGACGCCGCCCACCACCCTGCGGACGCGTCGGAGCGGGCGGCACCACCCGCTGAAACAACTCCCACAACCCGTCCGGGACCAGCCGCTCCACGATCGTCATACCTCAAAATTACGAACCCAAATGAGACGACGTCTAAAGGCCACGACATTTGTATGCCCCCTCTTGCGGAGAGCTTCATCAACGGACAGCGAGCCCCTTCCAACCTCCCAAGGGCGACTGGGTGTTGGACGGGCCTGCGGAATGGCGAAGCTCCTGGTGGACGAGTTGTCGACCAAAATCAACCGTCGTTCCAGGAGCTCCGTCTGCTTGTCTACCCGTCGGCCATCGACCTGTCCACCGTGCAGCTGCGTCACCTGAGCCGGGAGCTGGCGGCACGACGTCGGGAGATAGGCACTCGGTGGCGGCGGCTGACGGTCGGTCGTCAAGCCCTGCTCGCCCTGGCCCACCTGCGGTGCGGCGACACCTACGCACAGCTCGCGGCCGGGTTCGGTATCGGGATCGCCACCGTGTACCGCTACATACGCGAGGCGATCGACGTCCTGGCCGCGCTCGCGCCCATGCTCAACGAGGCAATGGCGACGGCCCGTTCGAAGGCGTACGTGATCCTGGACGGCACCGTGCTGCCAATCGGCCGGATCGCCGCCGACCGGCCCTACTGCTCCGGCAAGAAGCGGCACCACGGCATGAACGTGCAGGTGCTGACCGATCCGTTCGGCCGGCTGCTGTGGGCCTCGCCCGCTCTACCCGGCGCGACACACGACCTGACGGCGGCCCGCGAGCACGGCATCATCGACGCCCTCGCCGAAGTCGGCCTCAAGCTTACGCAGATAAGGCGTAGCAGGGCGCGGCCCGCAACATCCGAGTTCCGTTCAAGGGGCGCCGCCTCAAGCGGTGGCAACGGCGTCACAACACCACCCACGCCAAGATCAGGTGCGTCGGCGAACAGGCAATGGCCACGCTCAAGGGCTGGCGTCTCCTGCGCAAGCTGCGCTGCAGCACCAACCACATCACCGCGATCGTCAAGGCTGTCCTCGCCCTTCATCTCGCTGCCGCGTCAGGATGAAAACACCTCAGTCCCGGGGGCGGCGTTGTGGTGCGGACGCTGGCGGACTCATGTCCGGCAAATAGTGACGAGCGAAGAGCGTGGCGACCAGATCTCGTCGGCTGCGGACGCCCGTTTTGTCGAACACCGACTTCAGGTGGTCCTGGACCGTGTGCGGTGACAAGCCTGCACTGCGGCTGATGTCGGCTGTGGACCGCCCCCGCAACACCAGTGCTATGACGTCCCTCTCACGAGAAGTCAGTCCGTACGCCGCGACGATCAGTGCGATGTGCTCAGTGGGACCGGCTCGTTCGACGACGACGGCGGTGCGGGCCGGGGCCGCCGTGGGTTCCTCCAGGCGCCAGGCGTGCAACCGTATCCGGCCGTGCCTGCGGCTGTGCATCCACGAGGTGTAGGAGGCCGCGGCCCCTGCGGCCTGCACCGCTGCTGCCACCGCGTACACGGCGGGAGGCAGTCCGCGATCCCCGGACGGCACGCCGTCGGCGTGCGCCAGGTCGTTGAACCACATGGCCACGGTGGGTGTCGCATGGACCACTTGGTGGTCGCCGTCCAGCAACACCAGTCCCGGCGCCGTCTCCGAGGCGTTCGCTTCGGCCAGCCGCGTCAGGTGCAGGTGGCGCAGTGCGTCTCCCAACGGCTGGACCAGCGACGCCGCCGCAGCCAGCTCTGCGGAGCCGAACGGGGGCGCGTCGTCCGCGCGTCCCATGACCAGGGCGCCCCATGCTCCGTGACGGTCCCGCAGCAGCACACGCAGCTCGTCGCGGAAGCCGAGGGGCCGCATGATGTCGCGGTACCGGGGACTGAGGGTGAGGTTCCCGCTCGTCTCCCGGCTGAGCAGGCCCACCGGCGTCGGTCTGGCCGCCAGATCGGACAGATCGTTGGCATCCCCCTCGCGGTACTCGATGTCGAGCATGCGCGGCATCATGGCGGGCGGCAGGCCGTCTCGGTAGTCACCGCCGGTGTTCATCAACGTCTGCGGATCCACGGTCAAGCAGGCGCATACGTCGAAGCGCAGCGCAGGCCGTACAACCCGTTTCACCGCCTCGAAGAACTCCTCGACGCTCCGCGCGGACTGCGCCGCCCGCGCCGCCGCGTCCCCGGTCTCGCCGACCCGCCTTGCTCCCCCATAACGCCTCATGGTCCGAGGCTAAGCGTGCACAACGGTTCCCGAGCCCGGTTTGCGCAGGTAGTTGTGCCTCCGCTTACCGTGCCCGGGAACCGTCGATATCCGGGGCGCGCGATCGACGCCTCGGTACGGGTCAGCGGTTGTTGTGCAGGACGAGGTTGAGCTTCGCCCAGTCCTTGCCGCCGTTCTCCCCGTTGCGGAGCGTGATCTCGCTGACCGTCGAGGTCTGTCCCGCGGGAACGTAGCGGTTGAAGTTGTACTCGGCGTCGAGGTCGGTGTTGGTGTCGTTCGTGCCCTCGTAGAACCGTAGGGTCACATAGATCATGACTCCGCCGCCGGCGTCCGTCTCCGCGGACACATGCTTCTCCACACGGATCTCGCCCCCGCACGTGGTCTCCCACCACACCGACGGTGTGCGGACCTCGTTCACCCAGCCCTCGGAGGCGACGTTGCCGTTGCAGTACGTACCGGCGGCGAAGATGCCCTCGTCGTCGCGGATCGTGTAGGTGCCGGTCAGAGCGACGTTCCGCCACACGGAGGCCGTGACCGCGTCACCCGCCGCAGACGGGGCCGCACCGGCAGCCGGAGCCCCCGCCACCGTCAGGCCGGCGACTGCGGCCGCGGCCAGCATCCCCATGGTCCTTCTTCGCATGGACATCTCTTCCCCCTCGTTGTCGTCACCGAACGCGCCGAAGGCGGCTCATCACCCTCGACCGGGTAAAGAGTGCCGCGGCCGGTCGGCGTATCCCATCCCAGACATCTGGGGGGTCGCACCACCGGCACCCCCGCGCCCGGCCTGCCGTACTTCTCCGGCAGCTGCACCCACTGAGCCCAGTCTGGAACTTCCAGGCGAGGGCGTCGATCACCTCTCGGTGCTCCCGCCACCGACCACCCCGGCTCGGCGTCCGATCCGGAAGCAACGGCTCGATCCGCGCCACTGCGCGTCAGTCAACGACTCATCCGGACAAACGATCAGGCGACGCGGAAGGAGCGGCTACACGCAGCTGCCGTCAGCCCTGCCGACAGTTGCCCACCAGCCGATCACGCGGGCTGCCCTCGGGTCCGGTCGCAGGCCCAGAGGGTCGAGACCGAAGTGATCCTCCAGCTCTTGCCGCAGAAGCGCACCAATCTCCACCTGGTCCGCGCCACCACGGAGGCGCTGGAGCAGAGGGGCGAGCATGCAGTCGTACTCGTCCTGCACCTCGTCGGCGACGCCGATCGGATCCCACTCATTGAGCAGTTGCCGCAGGCCGTTCTCGGTGGCGTCGATTCTAGGTCGCATCGCACCAGGGTGACACCCGGGAACCGCCGTCATCACTCGCGCTCGCCATGACGCAGACGTAACCGCCTGGTTGAAGGGGTTGCAGAGTGTGGGGTGGCCGTCGAAGGTGAAGAGACCTCGTCGGAGGTGACCGTGCTGGTGTTGACGGCCTACCCACTGGCTGGTGACGAAGGCGAACCCAATGCCCCCAGTGAAACGGCGGCCGACACCGCCCGGGCCGGTTCCCGGCCCGGGCCCCGGGGTCATGAGGTGGCGCCGGTCAGGGCGAGGAACTCGCTGCGGGACCGGGCGTCAGAGCGGAGCAGGCCGAGCAGGGTTGAGGTCATCGTGGTGGAGCCGGTGGCCTGGACGCCGCGCAGGCTCATGCAGGCGTGCTCGGCTTCGATGACTACGCCGACGCCTTTGGGTTCCAGGTGGCTTTGCAGCCAGTCGGCGATCTGCTTGGTCAGGCGTTCCTGGACTTGGGGGCGGCAGGCGAAGTGTTCGACGATGCGGGCGAGCTTGGACAGGCCCAGGATGCGGGCGCCGGGCAGGTAGCCGACGTGGGCGGTGCCGGTGAACGGCAGCAGGTGGTGCTCGCACACTGACCGGACAGGGATGCGGCGGGCCAGGACCAGTTCGTCATAGCCCTCGTCGTTGGGGAAGGTGGTCAGGTCGAAGGGGCGGGGGCTGAACAGTTCGGCGTACGCGCGGGCCATCCGGCCTGGTGTGCCGCGCAGGCTCTCGGAGGTGGTGGGGATGCCGAGCGCCGTGAGGAACTGGCCGGCCGCGGCTTCCGCCGCGACGAGGTCGATCCCTGCGGGTTCGTGGACTACTCGCAGGGCAGGTCGTGCCGGTGTCGTGTCCTGGTCACCGTGCAGGTCTATTCGGACGGTGGCGTGGTGCGGGTGCTCGGTCATTTCAGCTGCCTCCGACACCGAGGGCGGTGAGCAGGACCAGGACGAGGGTGACGACGGCAAACAGGCCGTGGGCCAGGACGACGCTGAGGGGGAAGTGACGTTCGGCGGGGACGGCTGCGTCGGTTCCGGGGGCTGCTGCTGAGGTCGGTGCTCCGGCGGCGGCACGGTCGCGGTGGACGGAGATCCAGCGGGCCAGCATCACGAATCCCAGCAGGGCGACAGGCAGGAGCAGGCCGAAGGAAGTCCAGGCCAAGGCGCTCTTGTCGGCGACGACATAGATGATCCACACCACGAGTCCGATCGCGGCCAGGGCGAAGTGGCCAAAGAGGACGGGTGCGGGCAGGCGGCTGGTCCCGGACTGCTGCTGGCGGATTCCGTCGCGCTGGATCCAGGTGCCGAGCATATAGAACCCGCCAAGAGCGGTGATCACCCAAGTGATCAGTGCGGCGATATCCATGGGGAAACTCCCGAGTGAGGTCAGGTCCAGGGCGGCCGGACCGCGCCGGCGCCGAGTAAAGGGTTCGCGGGTCAGCCGTTGAGGCTGGCGTTTCGCGCGCGGGTGCCGGGTGTGTATCCCTCGGCTTGGGTGTTCTCGTCGGCGACGCGGACGCCGTAGCGGTATGCGAGCTTGCCGCCGAGGAACCCCGAGACGCCCAGGACAGCGAGGCTGACCGCAGAGAGGACGAGCCTGCCCACGCTGTCCCGCCGTCGGTGTACGTGCTGTAGCGCCATAGGAAGTTGATGGCGTAGGCGGCGGTGACCAGCAGGTTCAGCGTCATGTGGACCAGGGCGGTACGGAAGGCCGGGGTTCTCGTCGGGATCGCGAACATGTCGAGGAAGCCGACCGTGGCGGCCAGCAGGGCGCCGATCACCCCGACGGCGATCAGCCACTCCGAGCCCTGGCTTAGTACTCCAGCCGGACTTCTGTATTTGTCCTGGTCAACGGCCTGGCGGTGGGGAGTGTAGCGGGGGTTCGGCAGGTGCGGGACGGTCTTGGGCCGGCTGTCCCGCCAACGGGTGCCCGCGCCGCATGTAATGACTGTCAGTCTTCTCGCACCGGATCCCGCAAGGATCGGGTAGTCCCGGCTGAGGCGGTCTGACTCTTGCTTATGACTGACCCCGTGAGTGTCCTGGCGTTGATCTGTCGACCGTCCGGCCGGGCACGCAGCAAGCGCTGCCGCCGGACGGACGTGACCTGATAGGAGCCTGGAGCCGACTCACCAAAGCGTCCCCGTGACAGTCCTGTCCGTCCGACCGGCGACAGCGTGAACACCCACGTTAGCGACCGGAAGGACCAACCGTGCACCACAGCGAGCAGCCCAGGTCCGGGCATGTCGTGATCGGCGTCGACACGCACAAGCACGTGCACGTCGCAGCAGTGATGGACACGATCGGCGGGATCCTGGCCACCTTGACGGTTCCTACCGACACTGGCGGCTTCCAGCAACTGGCGGACTGGGCAACCTTGTTCGGTAAGGTTCTGGCCTTCGGGATCGAGGGCACCGGATCCTACGGCGCCACGCTGACCTCGTTCCTGCGCAGGGCCGGCCACAAGGTGGTCGAGGCCGGACGCCCGGACCGCCGGCTGCGGCGCATGAACGGAAAGTCCGACACCCTGGACGCCGAGAACGCTGCCCGCGCAGTGCTGGCCGGGTTCGCGACCGCCACGCCGAAGACCGCCGACGGCGAGGCCGAGATGATCCGCCAACTCAAGATCGCCCATGACCAGGCCGTTGAACAGCGTGCGGCAGCGATGGTCACGATGAAGGCGCTACTCGTCCACACCCCGGACGCCCTGCGCCGGGAGACTGCCGGCAAGACCCAGATCAGCCTGGCCCGGCAGCTCGCGGCTCTGCGTCCTCGCCGTCTGGAAGGACCCGAGGACGCACTTCGCCACACCCTGCGGACGCTCGCCAAGCGATGGCAGTACCTGGACGCTGAGGCCAAGGAACTGACGAAGATGATCGGCAACCTGGTCCAGCGGGTCGCCCCGCAGCTGCTCGAGCCGTTCGGCATCGGCGTGGACACGGCCGCGGAGATCCTCGTCGTGACCGGCGACAACCCCGAACGGATCAAGTCCGAGGCCGCTCTCGCCAAGCTCGCGGGCATCGCTCCCGTGCCCACCGGCTCGGGCATGACCGGCGGCAGGCATCGCATCAACCACGGCGGCCACCGCCAGCTGAACACCGCGGTCTACCGAACCGTCATCGTCCGGATGCGTTTCCACCAGCCCACGATCGACTACGTCGCCCGCCGCACCGCCGAGGGCAAGACGAAACGGGAGATCATCCGATGCCTCAAGCGCTACGTCATCCGCGAGGTCTACCACCTGCTCCAACCCGCCCCGCGGGCGGCCTCCGCAGCGAGTTGACAACTATAGGAGCGTCAATGCCCTCGCCGAATCGTTCTTCCAGGGCCTCAAGCGGGAGCTGCTACACGGACGGCGCTGGACGCCGAAGGCGCAGGCCCGCCTGGAACTGTTCCGCTGGATGTCGTACTACAACCGACGCCGTCGGCACTCCGCACTCGGCTACCTCACACCGGTCGAGTTCGAACAGCATCTGATCGCATCACATACTCTGTCACTCGCCGCATGAAACCCGGTGTCCACTCCCGGGGATCAACCTCAACATCAGCAACAGCATCCTGCGGCTTGGAAGACACACCCTCATGCTCACACCGCCGAAGCCCCAAACACCACAGAACTAACGAAAGACTCAGTAGAGATCATCTCATTCTGCAGGCGCACCATGGCGTCGGTGATGGCTCTGCTCTCCGCGGCGTCCTCGGCGCTGTCGTGGCCTGGGGCACCTGTTCCGGGCGTCATCCGGTCCTGTTTCCGTCGGTCCCTCGCGCGGGCAGCAGCCGGGCCAGCGCCCAGGCGTTCCCGGCCGCCACCACGGTGACCGTCCCGCGGCATCGCGCACGTCAGACAGCAGCAGTACGGCTGCCTGTGCCCGTGAGGGTGGCGGGTCGTGCGAATGGTGTGGATCAGTGGGCCGTGTCAGCCAGCTGACGGGGTGAGGCTGGTGCGGTCGAACGGGCCACCGTGCGCGGCGGCGTACGTGATGGCGTCATTGACGGCATCGAGGCCGAACGGCCGGACCCGTTCGGGGGTGAGATCCAGAGTGCCCGAGGCGAGGAGCCGGATGATGCCGACATTGGCTGGGCGCGGGTACATCCACTGCCCGCGCACGGTGATCGAGTTGCGCATGATCCATGGGTACGGGAGTGCGAGGTCGTCGCCGCCGAGCATGCCGACGCCGCCCATGAGGACGACGCGGCCGTACTCGCGCACGGTCATGGCCGCCGCACGCGAGGCCGAGCTGGGTGCGCTCGGCGGGAGCAGGTCGATCACCATGTCGATCGGGCCGTCGGCCGCCGCGGTCATCGCCGCGCGGTCGGTGGCCTCGTCCCCGGTCAGCGGGACCGGGCGCAGACGCGGACCGAACCGGTCGGCGAGCAGGTCGAGCGCGGCCTTGTTGCGGCCGGGAGCGACCACGCGGCCCGCGCCCATCGCGAACGCGACCGCGACCGCGCTGCTGCCGAGGTTGCCGGTGGCCCCGCTGACGAGCAGCGTCTCGCCGGCCGCGAGCCCGCCTGCCAGCAGCCCGCCGTAGGAGATGGTGTGCACGGTGAGCGCGGCCCATCGGGCCGGGTCCTCCCCGGCCTCGGCGGGCAGCGGGAAGACGTTCTCTGTCGGGGCCCGCATGAGCTCGGCGAACGCGCCGTCGTGCAGGTACTCGGCGAGCCGCGCACCGCCCTCGCCACGTGAACTCCAGCCCTGGAGCGTGATGTCGGGCGTCAGGGCATCGTCCCGCGAGCGCACCGTCGAGTCGCACCACACCAGGTCGCCGGCCTGCAGCCGGGTGGCGTCCGGGCCGACGTGGAGGATCCGCCCCACCGCGCCGACACCGGGTACGACAGGGGGGACAAGAGGGTAGTTCCGTTTGCCGCTGAAGACTTCGGCCGCGTAGGGCGCCACGTTGGCGGCGAGGACCTCGACCACCACCTCACCGCCCCCGGCCTCGGGGTCCGGTACCTCCCGCACCGCGAGTGGGGCGCCGAACCGCGTCAGAACTGCTGCTCGCACGTGATGACCTCCGTGTTGTCCGTGCTCTTGAGATCGACACTAGGAGCGGGACGAGCATGCAGGAAGCGAAGATTCGGCATCTGTGGTATGCGTATCCCGCATGGACATCTCCAGCGCGGGACTGCGGGTCCTGCGGCAGATCGCCGAGTCCGGCAGCTTCACCGCGGCAGCTGCCCGGCTCGGATACACGCAGTCGGCCGTCTCCCGCCAGGCCGCCGCCCTCGAACGCAGCGTCAGTACCACCCTGTTCGAACGCCGCCCGGACGGGGTACGGCTCACTCCCGCCGGCTTGACCCTGCTGCGGCACGCCCACACAGTCCTCGCCTCGCTCGCGGCGGCCGAGCGTGAGCTCACCGGGACCGTCCCACGGACCGAACCTGTACGGCTCGGGGCAGTCCTGAGCGCGGGTTCGGCGATCCTGCCCGCCGCACTCGCACACCTAGCGGCGGCCGACCCGCAGATCACGGTCACCACCCGCGAGGGCACCACGCCCATCCTGATCCGGGCGCTGCGCGCGGGCTCGCTCGACCTCGCCGTGCTGACATCCCGCCCACCCCACCGGCCCTTCGACGGCGACTCGCCGCGTCTGCACCTCGAGGCCGTCGCGGACACCGAACTGGTCGTGGCGGTGCCTTCGACCGGAAAGTTCGCCGGGCGCACCACGGTGCACGTCGACGAGCTGGTCGACGCCGCTTGGATCGCCACCCCGTCATCAGGCGGTGAGCCGCTGCTCGGCGTCTGGCCCGGCCTGCCCGGACGGCCGCGCATCATCCACTCCGCGCGCGACTGGCTGACCAAACTCCAGCTGGTCGCCGGCGGCTTCGGCGTGACCACAGTGCCCTTCCCCCTCTCACCGGTACTGCCGCCGGGGGTAAGCCTGCTGCGCGTCGACGGCGCACCCCCCGAGATCCGTCGTGTGCTCGTGGCACGCCTCGGCGGCCACCCCACTCCGGCGGTCACGGCCGTCACCCGAGCGATCGCTGCGACCGTCTGAACCGCCGTCACCGCCGGCCTGTTCTTCGCGGTACTGACGCCCGGCTCCGCCGCCGTCACGGCTTGGCATCACGTGCATGACGGTCCAACCTGCGGATACGCGAGCGAGCTGGTCCGGGCTCGCAGCCCGGGGCGAGCTGCTGCAGCGAACTCCAGGTGCTCCACGCTGTCCGCGGCTTCGCCTGAGCAGTTACCTGGACAGGTCGAGGGGAATCCGGACCGCTGTCCTCACAAGGCGAAGCGGCTCGAAACCTGTGCCGTTCAGAAACGCGTCGCTGCTGGTCAGGCTGCGTATCCGTACTCGTTGATAACGCCGCCGAGCACTCGGGTGCGGAGGAGTCGGCGCGCGGCCAGGTCGGTCGGGGGCGCTGGGTGCTTGTGGGCGAGGGGTGGAAGCTGTCCCCGGGCCTGGTGCGGGCGATGACGGTTGTAGTGCCGGGCGTAGGCGTCCAGGGCCTGTCGGGCGTGGGCCTCGCTGCATATCAGCAGGTGGTCGAGGACCTCGCGCCGCAGGGTGCCGATGACCCGTTCGCAGTGCGCGTTCATCCGAGGAGCTCGCGGCGTGGTCCTCACGACCTCGATGTCGTCGGCCGCGAAGACTACATCGAAGGACTCCGTGTACTTCGCGTCCCGGTCGCGGAGCAGGAAACGCAGCGAGTCGGCCCGCACACCCAACTCGATGGCCAGGTTTCTTGCCTGCTGCACCGTCCAGGGCCCGGTGGGATGGGCGGTCACGCCGGCGATGTGCAGGCGGCGCGTGCCGTGCTCGAGGAAGACCAACGCGTACACCCGGCGCAGGTCGACGAGATCGATGTGCACGAAGTCGCAGGCGATGATGCCCTTGGCCTGCGCGGTCAGGAACTCACGCCATGTCGGCCCGCCGCGGCGCGGGGCGGGATCGATTCCGGCCGCCGTCAGGATCTTCCAGACCGTCGTGGCGCCGATCGAATGCCCCAGACGAACGAGTTCACCTTGGATCCGACGGCATCCCCACCGCGGATTCTCCCGGGCCAGCCGCAGCACCAACGCCTTCACCGCGCTCGCGGTCGGCGGCCTGCCCGGCCTGCTCCGACGCTTGCTGTAGTCCCACTTGCGCACGATAAGTCTGCGGTGCCACGCCAGCACAGTTGCAGGCGTCACCGGGAAAACGCGCGCCCACCGACGTCGCGGGATCAGCGCAGACAACGCCGCGAACCACAGCCGGTCTGCCGGCGCATATCGCACCGGTCCCTTGAGCTGCCTGCGCAGCACCGCGTTCTCATGCCGCAACACCAGCAATTCAGCATCCTTTGCCGCACGTCGGCGTAGCAGCACCGCCGGGACCGACAGCAGCTTCCGCGCCACGTGATACACCAGTGAGACGAGCATCCAGACAGGGTTCCAGGAGCTCATAGTGGCGCGCCAGACCCACTCCGAACAACAGCGATGAGTTTCCGAACGGCACAGGGTATCGCCGCATCCACGGCGAACTCCTCGTTCCTGGGATCAAGGTGGCCGCCTCCACCGTCCGGGAGATCCTCCAGGAGGGTGGGATCGACCCCGGCACCGGAGCGCGCTTCCAGCACGTGGGCAAACTTCCCGCGCTCCCGGGCCGACGCCCTGCCGGCGTGCGACTTCCTGGAGACGGTCACACCGTCTGGGGCGCGCCTGTAGGTGTTCGCGGTGATCGAGCATGCCGGCCGCCGGATCCGGATCCTCGGCGCCACTGCGCACCCCACCGCATCCCGGGTGACGCACGTCGCGAAGAATCCCGTCAGGGACCTCGAAGACGCCGGCTGCCGGGTCAGGTTCCTGATCCGGGACCGGGACGGGAACTTTCCCGCCCTGTTCGACACCGTCCTCAACGATGCAGGGATCGAGGCAGTACTCAGCGCAGTACGGATGCCGCGCATGAACTCGATCATGGAACGGTGGGTGCAGACCTGCCGGCGCGAGCTGCTGGACCGCACCCTGATCCGGAACCAGCGACACCTGCTCCACGCACTACGCGAGCTCGAAGACTTCTACCACTCCCACCGGTCCCGTCAAGGCATCGCCAACGCCCGCCCGCCACGCCCCTTGCCGAGGCCGATCAGCGATCCGGAGCAGATCATCCACCTCGACATACGACGCCCCCAACGACTCGGCGGCATCCTCCACGAGTATCGACATGCCGCCTGAACTGGGCGGATGAGCTTTTCGGCAGGCGCAGATGATCAGGCTGGTTTGTCGAGCACCAGGGCGACGTAGCCCGTGCAGCGTCCTACGGAGCAGTGGGCGTCGACACTGGCGAGGGTGTGCCGCCAGTCCTGTTCGCTGAACTCGCGCAAGTCGGGCCAGCGCAGGCACAGCAGTTCCCGGCCGGCCTGGTTCGTCGCCATGCGTGTCAGGAGAGCGCCGAGACGGGAGAAGCCTTCGATCACCGGACGGGTCCAGTCGACGGTGCGCCGTATGACGAACCCCGTCTCCTCCGCGTGCCTCAGGTAACGCCTCAGGGGCTCGAACTCGTCGAACTGCCACGCCTCGCGTACGAGGCCCAGTGGATCGAGCTGCTGGATCATCGACGGATCGTCCGTGTTCCAGACGAAGTCGACCAGGACGAACCTTCCGCCGGGGCGCAGTACCCGGAAGGCTTCGGCCAACAGAGCGCGGCGGTCGGCAGGAGAGAGGTGGAAGGCCGCCTCCAGGCAGAGCACCCGGTCGAACGAGCCGTTCGTGGCACGGATGCCCTCTGCCTGCGGCAGGGCGGTGACATCGGCCACGGCGAAGGTGGCGCGGACGGCGTCGCCGTACCGGGCGCGAGCCTGTGCGATCTGGTCGGCGGTGATGTCGACCCCTACGGCGTCACAGCCCGCGGCAGCCAGCCGGGCGGTGGTGTGGCCGCGTCCGCAGCAGGCGTCCAGCACCCGGTGTCCCGGACTGGCTTGCAGGAGTGCCAGGCTCCTGGTCTCGAGCCGTCGTTGAAACCAAGCCAGCCCACCGACGATCCCGGGGAGGGTCGGAAGGGTGTGGTAACCGAGGTTGACCAGCGCGCCCCAGCCCAGGTGCCGGCACAACCGGAACAGTGGATTGGCATCGCCGTAGGACGCTGCAAGGCGGTCCTGGCCCATTGAGTTCCTTCCTGTGTGTTCCAGGCGGCTCGCAGTACCCAGGAACGCAGGGGCAAGCAGGCGTGCCGGACCGCGCCCACGCACGGTACAGAACAGGTGCTTACCTGCGAAGGCGGCAGTGTGCCAGCGGTTCTGCCTGAATATCAGCACAACGAGTGGTGCCGTTCCCGTGGCCTCGTCCCACCGCTTTCCACGTGAGAACGTGGGCCAGCATCAGGGGCGAGAGCGGGGGGTACGGTGCGGGTGGCGTTGACCGGTGCCACGGGTTTCCTTGGCCTTCGACTTCTGCACGAGCTGTTGCGCCGTCACCCGTCGGTCACAGTGCTCGCGCGCGGGGAGCCCGACCGCGTACGGGAGCGGATCACCCGAGGCCTCGGCCGGTTCGCCCCCGGCCTCACCGGCCTCGCCGACCGCGTCCAGGTGGTGTCCGCCCGGATCACCGAACCTGGCCTCGCCCTGCCGAAGAGTGACTACCAGGAACTGGCGGACTCGCTGGACGCGATCTGGCACTGCGCCGGGAACACCACACTCGACGGTGACCTGGCCACGCTGCGCGAGGTGAACGTGGAAGGCACCCGGTACGTCCTCGACCTGGCCGGGGCCGGACGCCGTACCCCCGTGGTGTTCCACGTCTCCACGGCGTTCGTGGCCGGTGCGCGTCGGACCGGGGTGGTGTACGAGGACGAACTGACCGATGCCTACGGCTTCGAAGGCACCTACGAACGGTCCAAGTTCGAGGCGGAACAGGTGGTGCACGCGTGGGCGAGGGCCACCGGCCGGCCGGTGGTGATCTTCCGGCCAAGCGTCCTGACCACCGGTCTGCCGCCCCACCCGGATCTCCCGGAACACCCGTTGCTGAACATCACGCGGAACCTGTCCGGCATCGCACGGAGCCAGCTCGGCCCCGGCCGGACACCGGACGTGCTCCTCCCCCGGACCAACCGCTTCCGGATCCTGGGGCGGCCGGACGGACAACTCAACCTGATGCCGGTGGAATCCGCCGCCGCCGTGATGGCCCGGCTCGCCGACCTGCCTCCCCCCGACGAGGTGGAGACCTACCACGTCGTACACGGCCAGGAGACACCGGTCGTCGTGTTCGGCAGACTGCTGGAGCAACTCTCCGGGGTCCGTATCGCAGTCGTGCCGGAGCTCCCCGACCCCTCGCCGTACGAGTCGGTCCTTTCACTGGTCAGGGGGGTGTTCTGCTATCTGCGGCACCACCGTCGGTACGACGACTCCCGGGTGAGGGCCAGACTCGGACCGGCGGGCGTCCCGGAACACATCAGCCTGGAGTACCTGCTGTCCGGGCTCCCACCCCGAACGGAGGCTGCCCCGGTTGACCTGGCACCGCGTCGCTGAACTGCTGTGGCCCGCTTCGAGACGGCGGGTCGACTCCTGGGGCCGTTCCCCGGCCGTCCCCGTGTCGCGTCCCCGGGCGTGTTCCTCCGTGCCCGGCAGTGCGGCCACCCGGGAGGTGTGGGACTTGGCGAGCCCGCCCGCTGTCTGTCGTGCCGCCGCGGACGGTCGCCACAGGGCAGTCGGCCCAACCGGGAACGGGTACGGGCCGGCCGGAGGACCTACGCCCACACCGACGCCGCGTCCGAGAGGAGCCGACCGGTGAACACCACTCTGTCCGAGGCGCCCGGACGCACCGCCGGCGTGCCCCAGGTCTGCTGGCGGCCCGACTCGGAGCCGGCCGCGTTCGACCCGGCCGGGATCTCCGCCTGCGCGGCCCGGATCCGTGAGCCTTTGTACGTGGTAGGCGGCGGATCCGGGTACGGGTTGGCCGTGGGCGGGACGCTCGGGCCCGGCGGGGGCCACCCGCTCGTCGGGCTGGCCCCACCGGTGTACCCGGAGTGGCTTGGCGACCGAGGCTTCGCCGAGGCACACGGAACACGGTTTCCCTACGTGGCCGGGGAGATGGCCAACGGGATCGCCACCACCCAGATGGTGACGGAGCTGGCCGGAGCCCGGCTCATGGGCTTCTTCGGCGCCGCCGGACTCGCCCCCGACCGGGTGGAACAGGCGGTGACGGAGCTGACCGCGGCGTTGGGCGACGCGCCCAACTGGGGCGTCAACCTGATCCACTCACCCGGCGAGCCCCGACTGGAGTCGCAGGTCGCCGACCTCCTGCTGCGTCACCGTGTACGCCGGATCTCGGCCTCCGCGTTCATGGACCTGACGCCCGCCGTCGTCCGCTGCGCGGCGGCCGGACTGCGGCGGGACGCCGACGGCCGGGTGGTCAGGGACACCTGTCTGTTCGCCAAGGTGTCCCGTCGTGAGGTGGCCGAGAAGTTCATGTCGCCCGCACCGGAGGCGCTGTTGGACGCGCTGGTCCGGGACGGGGCTCTCACCGCCGAGCAGGGCCGGCTGGCCCGCCTGGTCCCGGTCGCCGAGGACGTGACCGTCGAGGCCGACAGCGGCGGTCACACCGACAGCCGTCCGCTGTCCGTGATCCTGCCCGAGCTGCTGGCGCTCCGGGACACCCTGGTGACCAGGTACGGCTTCCTCCGCCCGATCCGGGTCGGTGCCGCGGGTGGTCTGGGCACCCCCGGCGCGGTGGCCGGTGCCTTCGCACTCGGCGCGGCCTACGTGATGACCGGATCGGTCAATCAACTGGCAGCAGAGTCCGGGGTGTCCGCGGACGCGCGGGAGCTGCTGGCCGGAGCCGGCGTCACCGACGTGGCCATGGCCCCGGCCGCGGACATGTTCGAGCAGGGCATTCAGGTCCAGGTGTTGACGAGGGGCACCCTGTTCGCGGCGCGCGCCAAGCGACTGTACGACGTCTACCGACGTCACCGGTCCCTGGCGGAGATCCCCGCCGACACGCGGCACAGACTGGAGAACGAAGTGTTCGGCGCGGACCTGGACGCGATCTGGGCGGACACCGAACGGTTCTGGCTACGGCGCGACCCCGGACAGCTGGCCAGAGCCGAACGCGACCCCAAGCACCGGATGGCCCTGGTATTCCGGTGGTACGTGGGCAACGCCAGCCGATGGGCGATCGAGGGCCGGCCGGAGCGCCGCACCGACTACCAGTTGTGGGCCGGTCCCTCGCTCGGCGCGTTCAACAACTGGGCCCGGGGCAGCCTGCTTGCCGATCCGTCCCGGCGCACCGTCACGCAGATCGCCTTGAATCTGCTGGAGGGCGCCGCCGTGATCACTCGCGCGCACCAGCTGCGTACCTTCGGGCTTTCCATACCGGACTCCGCCCTGACGTTCCGTCCCCGCAAACTCGCCTGACCCCTGCAGGAGTGTCCGCGCAGATGAGAGCAGAACGTGCCCAGGTTCCCGTCGCGGTGGTCGGTCTCGCCGCGTTCACCCCAGGCTCCCGAGACGTGGCGGGGTTCTGGCGGAACGTCCTCGCCGGCCGGGATCTCATGACCGACGTACCGGTGGAGCGTTGGTCACCGGCCGACCACTACGACCCTGACCCGTTCGCTCCGGACAAGACCTACGTGCGGAGGGGCGCGTTCCTGCCCGACTTCGAGTTCGATCCGTTGGCGTACGGAATCCCGCCGAGCGACCTTGCGGCCACCGACACCGCCCAGCTGCTGGCCATGATGGCCGCGGGTGACCTGCTGGCCGACTGCGGCCTCGGGCAGATGACCGCACAACAGCGGGAACGGGTCGGGGTGGTGCTGGGCACAAGCGGCCTGGCCATGGGGTTCGAGGTGTCAGCGCGGCTCTCCCGGCCGGTGTGGAGAAGGGAACTCCTCGCCTCCGGTCTCGACCCGGCCGCGGCCGACGAGATCTGCGACCGGATCAGTGCCAACTTCCCGGCCTGGACCGAGGCGACCTTCCCCGGTCTGCTCGGCAACGTGGTGTCCGGCAGGATCGCCAACCGGTACGACCTGCACGGCGTCAACCACGTGACCGACGCCGCGTGTGCCTCGTCGCTGGCCGCGCTCTCCACCGGACTGGGTGAGCTCGCCCTCGACAGCTGCGACCTGGTGATCTGCGGCGGCGTGGACGTGTTGAACGACATCACCATGTACGTGTGCTTCTCGAAGACTCCGGCGCTCTCTCCGACGGAGGACTGCCGGCCGTTCGCGGCCGACGCCGACGGCACCATGCTCGGCGAGGCCGTGGTCATGTTCGCGCTGAAGCGGCTGGCCGACGCCGAACGCGACGGGGACCGGATCTACGCGGTGATCCGGGGCCTCGGCGCAGCGTCGGACGGCCGGAGCAAGGCCATCTACGCGCCGCTGGCCGCCGGCCAGGAACGGGCGCTGCGCCGGGCGTACGACGTGGCCGGGTACGGCCCGGAGAGCGTGGAACTCGTCGAGGCGCACGGCACCGGCACCAAGGCCGGTGACGCCGCCGAGTTCGCCGCGCTGAGGGAGGTGTTCCAGGCTGAAGGACGCCCTGACCGGCAGTGGTGCGCCTTGGGCTCGGCCAAGTCCCAGTTCGGGCACACCAAGTCCTCCGCCGGCGCCGTCGGAATGCTGAAGGCCGTACTCGCCCTGCACCACCGGGTGTTGCCTCCGACCATCAAGGTGGGGCGGCCCAACCCCGAACTTGAGTTCACCGATTCCCCCTTCTATCTGAACACCGCCACCCGGCCCTGGATCAGCGGCGACGGTCGGCCGCGCCGCGCCGGCGTGTCGAGCTTCGGTTTCGGAGGCACCAACTTCCACGTCACGCTGGAGGAATACGTTCCCGCCAGGGGCGGCCGACGAGCCTGGCACCTCCCGGCGGCCCCCGGCGAACTCGTCCTGTTCAGCGCGCCCTCCCCCGGCGCACTGGCCGAACTGATCCGCCGGCCCCGGCCCGACCGGCCGTTGGCGGCGATCGCGCGGGAGTGTCAGGCGGCGTTCAGGACCGAACACCGGGCGAGGCTGGCCGTGGTGGCCGACGACGCCACCGATCTGGCGGGGCGGCTGGACGCGCTGGCGGTCCGGGTGGAGGCCGGGGTGCCGTTCTCTGCGCCCCGGGCGCACTTCGCCACCGGTGATCCCGCCCCCGGCCGGGTCGCTTTCCTCTTCCCCGGCCAGGGCGCGCAGTACGTGGGCATGGGCGCCGAACTCGCCGTTCACCACAGGGCGGCCCGGGATGCCTGGGACGCGGTCGCGGCAGTCCTCCCGGTGCACCGGGAGGTGTTCCCGCCCCCCGTGTTCAGCGAGGAGGACCGTGCCTCGCTGGAGGCGGCACTGACCGCCACCGAGGTCGCTCAGCCGGCGCTGGCCGCGCACAGCCTGGCCCTGCTGGCCGTGCTGTCGGATCTGAAGCTGACGCCTGACTGCGTGGCAGGGCACAGCTTCGGTGAACTGGTCGCCCTGCACGCGGCGGGCTCCTTCGACGCCCCCACCCTGGTCCGGCTGGCCCGGCGGCGGGGGGAGCTGATGCGGGACGCGGCCACCACCGCCGGGGGGATGCTCGCGGTGAACGCGCCGCTGGAGCGCATCGAGGAGCTGACGGAGCAGGTGGACGGGGTGTGGGTCGCCCACCACAACGCGCCCCGGCAGGTCGTCCTGGCCGGCACGGACCAGGCATTGACCGCCGTGGAGGCCCGGTGCGCCGCGACCGGCGTGGTCACCCGCCGGCTGAACGCCGCCGCCGCGTTCCACAGTCCCCTGGTCGCCGACGCCACCGAGCCGTTCACCCGTTTCCTTGCCGACCTCACGGTCCACCGGCCGGCACGGACGGTGTACGCGGGAGCCGATGCGGCCCCGTACCGGCGCGAACCGGCGGCGGTGCGGCGCGGCATCGCCGCCCAACTGGCCGCGCCGGCGCGGTTCGGCGACATGGTGGAGGCGATGTACGAGGACGGGGTGCGCACCTTCGTCGAGGTCGGGCCCGGCACCACCCTGACCGGGCTGACCGGTGAGGTACTCGGTGACCGTGAGCACGCGGCGATCAGCCTCGACCGGCGCGGAAGCCACGGGTTGGCCGCGTTCTACGACGGGCTGGGGCGGGCCGCGGTGCGCGGGGTCGCCATGGACCTGTCCGCGCTGTGGGAGGGGCACAAGCCCGTGCCCGAGCCGGCTCGTGAGGAGAAGCCACGGATGACGGTCCTGATCAACGGCGGCAACCACCGCGATGACCATCGTGGCGGACGTGCCACTCCCGCAGCTCCGGGACCGGTGGCGTCGCCCGACGGGGCGCCGGGGCGGCCGGGGTCGGTGGTGCCGCCCGCGGCGGTGTCGGAGGCGACACCACCGGTCCCGGGCCCCGGCACCGCGCGGCCCGCCCCGGGCCCGATGCCGGCGGCGCAATTGTCGGTCCAGCCGGTGGCCTGGTCGGCGCCGGTGTCCTCGGCCGGCCCGTCCCCGAAACCGGTCCCGGATCTCGCCGAGCCGGCCGGGCCCGGCACGCAGGCACCGCTGATCCCCGGCCAGGTGGCCACGGACAGGCCCGGAGACATCCGGCCGGGCACGCCGGCTCCCGTGGCCACCCCGAGCGTCCGGTCCACCGGCTCGGCCCACCCCGCTCCGCCGACGGAATGGTTGCGGCTCCTGGCCGAGGCCCAGCGGCAGAGCGCGGAGGCGCATGCCACGTACCAACGGGTGACCGCTGAGAACCACCAGCTCTACCTGCGGACGGCGCATGCCTCGATGGAAGCCCTGCTCGGCGCCGCCGGTGTCCGTCTCCCCGCCGTCGGCGTGGACGACCCGCAGCCATGGCCCGTCGCAGAGGTCGCGGTGGGTGCCACCGGCGCGCAGGTCGTGCCCTCCGGTCAACCGGTCCACGCCCCCGTGCCGTCAGGTACGGTCCCCGGCTCTGGCCAGCCCTTCCGTTCCGGTTCGGGCGGCGACAGGGATGAGGCGACATCGGCTGTGCCGGCGCCACCCCCGCAGGCCACCGTCGTGCCGTCGCCCGTGGAGGCCCCGGCGCCCGGGCTGATGCTGCTCGGGCCGCAACCGGACGCGTTGCGGCCGGACGGGCTGCCGCTGGACGGGCTGCCGCTGGACGCCGAGTCGATCGGCGCGCTGCTGCTGGAGGTGGTCGCCGAGCGCACCGGCTACCCGGCGGACATCATCAACCTCGACATGGAACTCGAGGCCGACCTGGGCATCGACTCCATCAAGAAGGTCGAAGTGCTCTCCCGGGTCCGCCAACGTGTGGGTGAACTGCCCGCAGCCGACCTGTCCGAGCTGGCGTCCTTGCGCACGCTGCGGGAGATCTCGGTCAAGGTCGCCCAGCTGGCGGGACAGATCGATGAGGCCGGCGACCAGGCGTCCGCCGGTCCGTCGCCGGTGTCCCCGAAGCCTCCCGGGACCTCCGCCCCCGGATCCCCCGAGGACGTGGACTCCGAGCCCGCCGCCGGTCCGGAAGCCACCGATGCCCCCGCCGCCGAAGTCCCCACCGCCACCAACCGTCCGGAGCCGGTCCGCCTGGCGGTACGCGCCCTGCCGCTGGCGCCGGCCGGGCTGGCCCTGGCCGGTCTGCGCGACCGGGAGCTCCTCGTGCTCGACGACTCCACCCGGGTGGGTCATTTGCTGGTCGAGGAACTCGCGGCCCACGGTGTGCCGGCCCGGCTCGTCACCGGTCTTCCGGCCGAGGCACGGTCGGTGATCCTGCTGGACAAGGGCGACGACCCGCCGGCCGCCTTCGCGGCGGTCCGGGGGCTGGCCGACCGGCTCAGCTCGGCCGGCGGCCTCCTGGTCACCGTGCAGGACACCGGGGGCGACTTCGGGCTGAGCGGAAACGGCGGCCGGCCGGTCCATGGTGGTCTGGACGCACTGGCCAGGACCGCCGCCCGGGAGTGGCCCCTGGCCACGGTGAAGGCCATCGACTGCGCACGCACCGGGCGCAGTGACAAGCAGGTCGCTGCCGCGATCGCCGCCGAGCTCACCGCGGGCGGGCCGTCGATCACGGTCGGTCTCCCCGCCGACGGAAGCCGGACGGTTCCGCTGGCGTGCCCCGTCGCACCCGGCCCCGTCGAACCCCGGGCCGATGCCGACTCGGTGATCGTGGTCACCGGCGGCGCACGCGGCGTCACCGCGTCGGCGATCCGCGAACTCGCGGCCGCCCACCGGCCCAGACTGGTGCTCCTCGGCCGTACCGCACTGGCCGAGGAGCCCGCGGGGCTGGCCGGGGCCACCGACGAGGCGGGCCTGATCCGGCTGCTCGCCACCGGCCCCCGCCAGGCCCCACCAGCCGAACTCGCCGCCGAGGCGCGGCGCGTGCTGGCCGTACGTGAGGTCCGGCAGACCCTGCGGGCCCTGGAGGATGCGGGCTCGCCGACGCGCTACCTGTCCGTGGACACCCGGGACGAGGTGGTCCTGCGCGACGCCCTGGCCGAGGTACGCCGGGACTGGGGCCCGATCACCGGGGTGGTGCACGGCGCCGGGGTGATCGCCGACCGGTTGATCGGTGCCAAGACCGACGAACAGTTCGCCCTGGTGTACTCCACCAAGGTGGACGGGCTGCGCGCCCTGCTGGCCGCCACCGCCGACGACCCGCTCTCCCTGCTCGTGGCGTTCACCTCGGCCTCCGGAGTGTTCGGCAGCCCGGGGCAGGCCGACTACGCGATGGCCAACACCGCCGTCGACCACCTGCTCTCCGCGTACGCCGCCGCCCATCCCGGTTGCCTGACACGCTCTGTGGCCTGGGGTCCTTGGGACGGCGGCATGGTCACCCGGACGATCGCGGAACGGTTCCGCGCCGCCGGGGTCGAGCTGATCGAACCGGCTGCCGGAGCGCGCGCGTTCGTCGCCGAACTCGCCGACCCCGGCGGGCCCACCCGGGTGCTGCGCGCCGCCGGGGACCTGGCTCCCGACGTCCTTGCCGGGCAGGGACCGGTCGCCGAACTGACCCTCGCCTGGCCGCAGTACGCGCTGCTGGACGACCACCGGATCGACGGGGCACCGGTGGTTCCGGTCGCCGTCCTGGTGCACTGGTTCACCGGGCTGGCCCGGTCCTGGCGGCCGGACACCGGCCCGTTGGTCCTCCACGACCTGCGGGTACTGCGCAGGATCGAACTGCAGGAACCGGGCGAGAGGCTCGTGCTGCGCGGCCGGACGAGGACGGACGGGTCCGCACGGCGCGGCGGTCTCACCGTCGAACTGGGCGCCGTGGGGGCCAAGTACGCCGGCACGGTGGTCGCCGACGGCCCGCCGCCGGACCCGCACCGCTGGCGGACGCCGGAAGGCCTCGAAGAGGTCCCCGAACCGTACGACGGACCGGCGCTCTTCCACGGCCCGGTGTTCCAGGTCCTGGACCAGGTCCGGCTCGGCGCCGACGGGGGTGTGGCCGCGCTCCGCCCCGGGGACGTCGAGCCCTGGCTGGCCGTGCCCTGGACGGTGGACGTCGCCGCGCTCGACGGCGCCCTCCAACTCGCCGTCGGCTGGACGTTGCGGGCCGGTGTCGGGGCGGCGCTGCCGATGTCGATCCGGGAGTGCCGGATCCACCGGGCGGGGACCGACTGGGGAGCCGCGCGCGTCGTCGTCTCGGCACGACGGACCGACGGGATGTCCGCCGAGTGCGACGCGGCCGTCCTATCCGAGGACGGCGCCGTGCTGGCCGAGCTGCTCGGGGTGGAGCTGATCCGCCGGCCCGACCCGACCGAGGGCTGACGCGGATGCGTTCTTTGGAGGCGACTCCTCGGCAGGCGCCGTTCTTCGAACCGGTCGCGATCGTCGGGCGCGGCTGTGTACTGCCCGGTGCGCTCGACCCGGACATCTTCTGGGCCCAGATCGCCGCAGGCCGTTCCGCCCTGTCACCGGTGCCCGACGGACGCTGGCGGGTGCCGCTGGCACGGGTGTCGGGTGCACCTGGTGACACCGATCGGATCTGGACCGACATCGGAGGCTACGTCCACGGCTTCGACGAGGCGTTCGACCCGACCGGGTTCGAGCTGCCCCCGGCCGAGATCGCCCCACTGGACCGGGTGTTCCGCTGGGTCCTGCACGCCGGCCGGCAGGCGTTGGACGAGGCGGGCCGGCCCGATCTCGGCCGCGCGGGGCTGGTCCTGGGCAACCTGGCGTACCCGACCACGGCCATGGCCCGTTACGCCGAGCACGTGTGGCTGTCCGGTCGGGGGCGGCCGGGGCCGAGCGACGACTTCCGCCCCGATCCCCTGAACCGGTTCGGGGCCGGTCTCCCCGCCCATCTGGCCGTTCGCGCGCTCGGCCTCGGCGCCGGCGGTCATGCCCTGGACGCCGCCTGCGCCTCCTCCCTGTACGCGGTGAAAGCCGGCTGCGACCGGCTGCGGGACGGGGACGCCGACCTCGTGCTGGCCGGGGCGGTGGCCGCCGCCGACAGCCTCTACATCCATCAGGGGTTCTGCGCGCTGACCGCGATGAGCCGGTCGGGCCGTAGCCGTCCCTTCCACCGGGAGGCGGACGGACTGGTGCCCGCCGAGGGCGCGGTGCTGTTCGCACTGGCCCGGCTCGATGACGCACTCGCCCAGGGCATGCCGGTCCTGGGCGTGATCCGAGGCATCGGGCTGAGCAACGACGGCGTGGGCGGTGGCCTACTGGCCCCGGACCGGGCCGGTCAGGAGCGCGCCGTGCGCGCCGCCTACGCCTCGGCCGGGATCGCACCGGAGACTGTTTCACTGGTCGAGTGCCACGCGCCGGGCACCCCGAGCGGGGACGTGACCGAGGCACTGGTGATGCGTGAGGTGTTCGCTGATGCGGTGGACCTGCCGATCGGTTCGGTCAAGTCCAACCTGGGACACCCGCTCGCGGCGGCCGGCGGTGCCGGTCTGCTGAAGGTTCTCGGTGCGTTGCGTGCCCGGGTGCGGCCGCCGTCCCTGCACGCGGACGCGCCGTTGGACGTGCTCGCCGGAACGCCGCTGCGACTGCTGCGGGAGGCCGAGGAGTGGCGCGGGCGGCGCAGGGCAGCGGTCAGCGCGTTCGGATTCGGCGGCGCCAACGCGCATGTGGTCGTCGATGCCTGGGAGCCCGGTCGGGCCGCATCCCCCGCTGCCCTCTCCCCCCGCCCTGTTTCCAGCCGGCCACGGGTGGACCAGCGGGTGGCGATCGTGGCGATCGGTGCACGGGCCGGGTCGGGGACCGGCTACCGGGACCTGTGTCACGCGGTCCTGGAAGGCGCGCCCAGCCTTGGCCCCCGGCGCTCCATCGAGGTCGCGCTGGCCGGGCTGCGGTTCCCTCCGGCCGATCTGGCCGAGGCGTTGCCGCAGCAGGTCCTTGCCTTGGAGGCGGCCCGGGAAGCCGCCTCCGCGACCCGGCTGCCGCCCGACCGGACGATGGTCCTGATCGGCATGGGCACGGACCCCGAGGCGGCGCGTCCCGGTGCCCGCTGGCGTGCGCCGGGCTGGGACACCGCCTCCGGCCTGCCCGCTCCGGTGCCGGACTGGCCGGACGCCTTCCGCGCTCCGCTGCTCCCGGAAACCGTGCCGGGCACCATGCCCAACCTGGTGGCCCACCGGATCAACGCCCAACTGGACCTGCGCGGCCCCAGCCATGTGGTCTGCGCGGAGCAGGCGTCCGGCCTGGTCGCCCTGGATCTGGGGGCGCGGGCGCTGCGGGCGGGGGAGGCGGACGCGGTGCTCGCCGGCGCGGTCGACCTGTCCCATGAGCCCGTGCACCTGGCGGCGCTGGGCGCGCTGGGAGATCACCGGCCCGGTGGTGACGTGGCCGTCGTCCTGGTGTTGAAACGCCTGACCGACGCCGAGCAGGACGGCGACCAGGTCATCGCGTTGCTCGACCACGCGACGGCCCGGACGGCCCCCGCCGACCTGCTGGTCGGCGACGCGGACGCCGGAGGCACGGACGGGACCCACCGGATCCGGGATCACGAGGTCCCGCCCGATCGTGACGGCGACAAGATCGACAGGGGCCGGGCGGGGAACCAGGAGGACGGGGACGACCGGGACGTGACCGGAGGGGACGGCGAGCCGTCCGGCCGGCCGCCCACGCCCCGCGTCACCGCCCGGTACGACCACAGCGAACTGTTCGGGACGGCCCATGCCGCGCACGGCGCGCTCGCCGTGGCGGTGGCCGCGATCGCGGTCCACCACCAGGCGGTGCCACGGTCGGGTGCGGCCGCGCTGCCCGCCGACGCGCCCCTGACCGCCTGCGCCCGGGTGACGCCCCTGGGCGCCTCCCCGATGTCGGTCCGCCTGCGCCCGGCCGGCCCGCCGCTGCCGTGGTCCTCGATCGCGCCCCGCTGTCACGTGTTCTCCGGCGCCGATCGGGCCGAGGTGCTGGCCGCACTGGCCGACGGACGGGAGTCCGACACCGGTCCCGCTCGCCTCGTGGTGGTGGTCGACCAGGTCTCCGAGACGCTGCGCGAACGGCTGGCGGTCGCACGCCACTGGTTGACGTCCGGCGGGCCCCGCCCGGACCGGATCGCCTACCAGGACGCCCCCACGAGCGGGGAGATGGCTTTCGTCTTCCCCAGCGGCCAGGCGAGCTATCCCGGGTGCGGGGCGGAACTACGACTCGCCCTGCGCGCCCCCCGCACCGAGGAAGCCGCCCGGCCCGTCCCGGTGCCGGAGCCCCGGCACCCCACCGGCACCGACCCGGTCCCGGTCGTGACGCGGATCCGGGACACCACCGAACTCGCCGCCCTGCACGGCGAGATCACCCAGAGCCTGCTGGGGCTGCGGCCGGACGCGGCGATCGGCTTCTCCTCCGGGGAGTCCACCGCACTGATCGTGCTCGGGGCGTGGCCCGACGCGGCCGGCCTGTACCAGGCGGTCTCCGACAGCGACGTTTTCCGGTTCGACCTGTCCGGGGAGTTCCGCGCGGCGCACCGGTTCTGGCGCGGACACGGCCAGGAACGGGGGCGTTGGGCCGAGTACCTGGTGCACGCGACCCCAGCCGACGTGCGCGCCGCCCTGGCAGGCGAACCACTGGCACACCTGCTCGCCGTCGACTCGCCCGACACGTGCGTGATCGGCGGACTGGACGCGGCCTGCCGACGCGTGCTGGACCGGATCGGCCCCGGGCTCCCGATGGCCGACGGGTACCAGATGGTGGCGCACGCCCCCGAGGCGAACCAGGTCGCGGCCGCATTTCGCGCCCTGCACCGCCGGCCGACCAGTCCCACGCCGGGCATCCGCTATTACAGCGCGGCCACCGGCGAGCCGTACCCGGTCGATCCGGACCACGTCGCGGACGCGCTGCTCACCCAGATGACCAGCACGCTCGACTACCCGAAGGTGGTCGAGCGGGCCTGGACGGACGGGGTGCGCGTGCTGATCGAGCATGGCCCGCAGAGCGGGCGCACCCGGTCGATCCGCCGGATCCTGGCGGACCGGGACCACCTGGCGGTGGCGCTCGATGTGCCGGGACGGGGAGTGCGGCAGCTGTGCGACGCGGTCGCCGAACTCGTCGCCGCCGGGGTCTGCCCTGATCCCGCGCCGCTGTTCGACCGGCTCACAGCGGCCGCCAGGCTGCCGGCTGATCCGGGGAGGACGATCACCCTGCCGGCGCACCCGCCCGCGATCCGGCTGCCCGGAACAGATCATCCGGAGCAGCGGATGGAACCTGCGCCGCTATCGCCTCCGGCGACGGTACCGACGAAACCGGTCGGCGCGCCGGCCGGTCCCGGTACGGCGGTCTCCTCTGATGCCCAGGGCTCGGCCTCGCCGCGTGCCAGGGCTGTACCCGTCGCACGAGCCGCGTCGATCGGCCCGGTGACCGCTGCGGACCACCCGGTGCCGCCCCTTGCCGCTGCGAACCGCCGGGCGCCGGCCGTGGCCGCTGCCGACGATCCGGTGCCGGCACTTGCCGCCGCCCACCACGCCCGTCTCGCCGTCGCCCAGCGGGAGTTCCTGGAACGGCAGGGCCAGGCTCACGCGGCGTTCCTCCGCACCCGGCAGCTGGTGATCGGCTCGGTCACCGCCGTGACGGCCGGCGGTGACCGAGCCCTGTCCCCCGCCCCGGATCCCGCGCACCTGCCGCAGGCCATCGAGCCCGCGCCGGTGACGATCCCGTCACCGGGCTCTCCGCCCCTGCCGTGGCGACCGGCAGTACCGGAGCGGCCCACGCGGGGACTGTCGCTGCCCCTGGACCGTGCCCGGCTGGAGTACCTGGCGCACGGGCGGATCTCCGACGTCTTCGGTCCCGCCTTCCGCGCGCAGGACTACAAGCGACGGCAGACCCGGTTGCCGCGCCCCCCGATGCTCCTGGTGGACCGGGTCACCCGGCTCGACGCGGAACCCGGTTCGATGTCCACCGGCACGGTTCACACAGAGACCTACGTCGCCCCGGACGCCTGGTACCTGGATCCGGCCGGCCGGATGCCCGCGGGCCTGTTCATCGAGGCCGGCCAGGCCGACCTGCTGCTGATCAGCTGGCTCGGGGTGGACCTGCTCGACCACGGCGACCGGGTCTACCGGTTGCTGGGCTGCGAGGTGACGTACCACGGACCGCGGCCGGCCGTCGGGGAGACGCTGCGGTACGAGATCCACGTCGAGGGCCATGCCGAGCACGACGGCGTGCGGCTGTTCTTCTTCCGCAGCGACTGCTACGTCGGTGAGGAGCTGCGGCTGTCGGTACGCCAGGGCCAGGCCGGTTACTTCACCGACGCGGAACTCGCCGGTTCGCAAGGAGTGCGCTGGAGCCCAAAACCGTCACCGGCAGGGGCGGTCGACCCGCCCGTTGTTCCTCCGGCCGCCACCGCTTTCGGTCCCGACGCCGTACGCGCCTTCGCCGAGGGCCGACCGGCGGACTGTTTCGGCCCCGGCTGGGATGTGTCGCGCGCCCATGTGCGTACCCCGACTCCCGGGGAGGGTCGGCTGTGGCTGCTGGACGAGGTGAGCGAACTCGATCCCGCCGGGGGCCCCTGGGGTCGTGGCTACCTGCGTGCGGAGAGCGAGGTCCGGCCTGACGACTGGTTCTTCGACGGCCACTTCCACAACGATCCCTGCATGCCTGGCACGCTCATGTTCGAGGGCTGCGTGCAGGCGATGGCGTTCTATCTGGCCGCGCTGGGCTTCACACTTGACCGGGACGGCTGGCGGTTCGAGCCGGTGTCCGACGAGTCCTACCGGATGCGCTGCCGGGGGCAGGTCACCCCCCAGAGCCGTCGGGTCCGCTACGAGGTGTTCGTCAGCGGACTGTCGTCCCATCCCCGGCCCACGCTCCGTGCCGACCTGCTCTGCACGGTGGACGGCCTGCCCGCTTTCCACGCCTCCGGGGTGGGGCTGGCACTGGTCCCGGACTGGCCCCTGGAGTACTGGCGGTGGCTGGGGCCGCCCGCCGTTCAGACCAGTGGGGCACCGGTGCCGCTGCCGGTGCTCGGTGGCCTGCGCGGTCTGTGCCCCGACCCGGCGGCGGCCACTCTCGCCGGACGGAGCGCGGACTTCCCGCTGATGCTGGCCGCAGCCTGGGGCCGGCCCAGCGCGTTCGGCACCCGTGGAACCCAGTTCGACGGCGGCAAGCGCTGCGCTCGACTGCCGGGCCCGCCCTACCTGTTCGTCACCCGCATCGTCGACGCCGGCCTCGAACCGGACCGGCCGCGCCCGGGTTCCTGGCTGGTCGCCGAGTACGACGTACCGGAACAGGCCTGGTACTTCGAGGAAAACGGGACCCGGGTGATGCCGTTCGCGGTGCTCAACGAGGTGGTCCTGCAACCGTGCGGGATGGCCGCGAGCCTGCTCGTGCCGCAGCCACCGGACGCCCCCGAACTGTTCTTCCGCAACCTGCAGGGGAACGGCACCGTCCTGCGGGACATCCCGGCCGGGACCCGCACCCTGCGCACCAGGGTCGAGGTGGGGGACCTCTCGCAGTTCGACGGCGTCACCCTCGTCCCGTTCGAGGTCTCCTGCGAGGCGGTCGACGAGACCGGCGCCCTGCTGCCGGTCATGGAACTGTCCACGCAGTTCGGGTACTTCCCGGTGGCCTCGTTCGCCCGGCAGCCCGGATTGCCCCCCACCGCCACCGAACGCGCCCGGCTGGCCGAACCCTGCGACCGGGTGGTGGAGCTGCGGCATCGTCAAGAACGCTACGGCTCCGCTTCCCTGCGGCTGCCTGGACCGATGCTGCTGATGCTGGACCGGGTCACCGGGTACTGGCCCGATGCCGGACGGGCGGGACTTGGCCGGCTGCGCGCCGAGCGCAAGGTCGACGCCGGGGACTGGTACTTCCGCGCCCATTTCTTCACCGACCCGGTGCAACCCGGATCCCTCGGCCTCGAAGGTGTGGTCCAGCTGCTCCAGTGGTACCTCCTCGAACGCGACGCCGGCACCGGGCTGACCGCCCCACGCTTCGAGTCCGTGGCCGTCGGTCACGAGGTGCGCTGGCTCTACCGGGGCCAGGTGGTGCCGAGCGACGGGCTGGTCACGTTCGAGGCCGAGATCACCGAGTACGGGACCGACGCGCGCGGCCGATACGTATGTGCCGAGGCTTGGCTGTGGGTCGACGGACGTCGCATCTACCACCTGCCCCGCATCGGGGTCCGGGTGGTCGACGGCCATCCGGCCGTGCGGGAGCTGGAGCTGGATCCGGCAGTGGACACCTGGCTGGACGACCACCGGCCCAACTTCGTGGTTCCCGCGGTGCCCCTGATGACCACGGTGGATCAACTCGCCACCGCCGCGGCCAGGCTGACCGGTCAGCCGGTCGTCGGCCTGCGCGAGGTTCAGCTGCACCGCTGGCTTCCCCTGCCCGGCCCCGTGCGGATCCGTACCGACGCCGAACCGGCGGCCGGGGAAGGGACCGCGGTTCGTCTCTCCGTCTGGCGGGAGGCCGGTGAACTGTCCGGGTACGAGGTGGTCGGCGAGGCCACCGTACTGACCGGAACCGTGCCGGGGCCTCCCCCGGCCCTGTTTCCTCCGCTCCCCGACGGCCGGCCGCAGCCGGACCCGTACGAGGCCGCGGAGCTGTTCCACGGCCCGGCGCTGCAGTACCTGACCTCACTGACCGTGGGCTCCACCGGCTCCAGCGCGGTGCTCGACGCCGGACGGGGCACCACGCCGTTCGGCCAGCTGGGGCAGGGGCTGCTCGACGGTTTCCTGCACGCCATCCCGTCCCAGTCGCTCTGGCGGTGGATTCCTGGCCTGTCCCAGGACCTGGTCGGCTTCCCCCACCGGTTGCCCTGGCTGGACCTGTACGAGCCGCTGCCGACCAGCGGTGAGCTGCGGGTCGAGGCCCGGTTCGCCGGCTTCGACCAGGGGCACCACCTGCTGCCGGTGATCGACGTCCAGGCCCAGATCGGCACCCGGGTCGTGGCGCGCCTGAGGCTGGTGGAGATCCTGGTGCGCCTGCCGGGAATCGAAGGGGTGCCGCTGCGGGACCGCAGGGCCTTCGCGACGGGCCTCCGGTATGTCCTCACCGCCAGTCTGTCCAGCACCCGGGACGGGATCACCACACTCTCCGTCGACACGGTCCGCCGGTTCGACACCCTGCCGGGCACCACCTCACGGATCTACCGGCTTCCGGCCGGTCTTCCGCTACTCGAACGCAGCACGCGCATCGCCGTCAAGGAGCACGTGTCCGGCCTGGCCAGGGCCCATCCCGGACAAATCGAGGTGGCAGCCGACCTGCGCTCGGCCTGGGTGGCCGGTGCCCCCGGCACGGTCTGGCCGGTGCGGGTCGAACACGGAGCGGACGTGGTGGTGGTGCGTTGCCCTCTCCCCGACCGAGATGCCTGGCCCGGGGACCGGTACGGTGCCGGCTCCCGCCAAGTGGACCGGCCGTAGGTACCTCTGAGGGGCGCTGTCACATTATTGGGTGCGTGGGTCTCTGGCGGCGCGTCGGGGCGTGGGGAGGGGCCGGGTTCCGGGCCGGTGCTCAGGCCTTGGCGGGCTGGCCGGCGGCGCCGGTGATCTGGTCCCGGATGGCGAAGCGGATGGTCATCTCGGCTCGGTAGCCGGTGGCGGTCATCAGGTGGCGGCGGGGCCGGAGGTGGGGTGGGATGCCGCTGAACGCGGCCGGGAACCGCTGGGTTCCGCCGACGCTACGGAAGCCTTTCGTGGCGCGTTCGCGCTGCCGGGTGGGCTGGTGGCTGTTCTCGGCCCGGTTGTTCAAGCCTTTGTGCGAGCGGTGCTCGTCCGAGGGCATGACCTCGCGGTGGGCCGCATCGTAGGAACGCAGCTTGTCGGTGATTACCGCCCGCGGCACCGCACCGGTCCTCTTCAGCAGCCTGTGGAAGAAGCGCCGGGCCGCGGCCTTGTCCCGGCGGTTCTGCATGAGGATGTCCAGCACGGTGCCGTCCTGGTCCACGGCCCGCCACAGGTACTTCCGCTCTCCGTTGATCCTGACGAAGACCTCGTCCGGATGCTGTCGGTGGCCCGGTTGACCGTTATACCGGGGATGTGGACGAGTTCCCGACCATGGTTGACCGGCAGGGCGATCAGCAGGCCGGGCTCGCCGCCGGTCATGTCCAGCGCCCAGGTCGTCTTACCGCCGTCGGCGAGGTCCAGGACATCACCGATCAGCTTCAACAGCTCCGGCTCGTCGTTGGCCACCCGACGCGACAGCAGCGTGTCGCCCTCGCTGTCCAGGACCAGGCAGTGGTGGTGGGTCTTGCCGCAGTCGATCCCCGCCCATATCCGGCTCATCGTGCTCCATTCGGTCGTACTTGCCTTGCGTACCACGGACGACCTCGCCGGCATTGCTCTACACAGCGACTTGTCCGCACTTCCCAATCGGCGGCCGAGTCGTCGTGGGGAGCCGGGCGGCCCAGCATCTGAAGCCACGAACGGCAGCCACTTGTCAGCCACACCCCACTCCCCTGGGTGTCCTCACCCTACGAACGGGAGAACCAACCCGTTCAAGAAGGTAGAGCCACTTGTCCCCGGGCCGAGGCTGTCTGCGGCGCAGCGTGCCTGCGTAGGTCTGTCCGAACTTGGCGCACCACTGCCGGACCGTCTCATGGGAGACGACCACGCCGCGGGCGAGCATGAGCTCCTCGACCTCGCGAAAGCTGAGCGGGAAGCGGTGGTACAACCACGCGCAGTGCGCGATGATCTCCGCCGGGTACCGGAACCCCTTGTACGACGGCGCCATGGCGTCCCCTCCCGGTGCCCAACGACCCGAGAATCGTCCCAGGGACTCAGCCCGCCAACCAGGTTGACAACACCCCTCGTCCAGACCATCCGACGCGGTCTCCACCACATCCGGTACGCAGCCACCTCATAGACGGCTGCCTCACCGAGACAGGACTGACCACCAGCCCCTGATCGCCGAAGACGACATCACGAGTTCAACCTCAGTAACTCATCCGGTCGACAACCTCGCAGAGCTTGCCGGCAGAGGTGATCTCCGTCAGGTAGCCGCGCAGTGCGGCCACTCGACGCTCAGCCTCGTCCATCAATTCGTAAGCGGTCTTGGCCCAGTCGTCAGGCTGGGGATCAGGGGGCAAGTCGGCGAGCAGTTCTGCGATCTCGCGAACGGTCAAGCCGACGCCCTGGGCCAACTTGGCCACCTTGATCCGACACGCCGCCGACTGATCAAAAACCCGGTGGTTGACGCTGGTTCGTTCTGCCTCGATCACGCCGTACCGCTCATAGAAGCGCACTGCCGAAGTGGCAACTCCTGACTCCCGAGCGACGTCGCCAACAGTCAAACCCGCTTCGCGTGGACCAGCGGTCGGCGGCGCATCAGTCAGATCCCTGGTGTCTGCCATGACAGCACTCTCCCACCACCGAGGCCTTGCCTTCAACAAATGTTTAACATCCAGAGTGGAAGCATGACCGATCAGCAGAACCAAGCCCGAGCGATGCGGCCAACACACGCTGCCACTCACCATGACGATGCCAAAGCCCGAATCGACAGCTGGTGGCGGTTGCCCACGGCAGCAGAGGCGGACAAAGCCGCTCGCGGCGCACTGGAGGCGATGCCCTGGTCCGACGGGCTGATCCAGTTCTCGGTGCTTCACTCGCCTGCAGAACCGACGCTGTTCCTCCAATCGCTGTGGACCACCGCCGCCGCACGCGACCACTACGTTCACCACGTCGCGTCGATCCCTCGCGCGGCGATCGACGACCGGGTCCCCAATATCGAGCGGGATCGGTCGCTGACCGAGATTGTCGCTGTGGTTGCGCACGTCGACACGGTCGCTGAGAAGTGGATAACACGGCGGCTTCCCGCCACGGACGACGCGGGCGTCCAAGCGCTGGTGAAACAGCAGACAGCCCGGCTGCGCGGCGAAAAAACGCCAGGTCTGGTCCGCGCCACGCTCGGAGTCGGCCGCGACGAGGACGGAAATCCGACCGAGGTCATCGTCATCGAAGAATGGGCTGACTCGACTCACTCGGACGCTCTTGGTTATGAGCCGTTCGGCGCCATCACTCCGACGATCTAGCGAGCTCGTGCACGGTAGGCGGTGAGGCGTCGAGAATCGCGGCGGGGCTCGGCGTTCACATCGGTCGTGCCGAGGTCAGGTCCGCGGTCTGCTGGTGGGACAGCAGGCCGGCGACGGCCTGGACGGTGCAGCTCATGTGTTCGCGGCGGCCGAGGTGGCGGTCAGGGCCCGCCAGTTTTTCAAGTGGGCGATGCCGTGTTCGACCCGGATCCCCCTCGAGGAGTGCGCCTTGCGCTGCCGCTCGTACATCTCCTCGTACCAGTCAGGAGCGTTCTTCTTGAACTTGCGGTGCGGTGGTGTGATCACCCGGCCGCCGGTCTGCGCGCCCAGGCCCTGGTAGCCGGCGTCGGCGAGGATCTCCACCGCGGGCCCGTCAGCCAGGAGCTTGACCAGCCCGAGCTGGCGGGCGTGGGCGATGTCCGCGCAGCTGCCGGGCCTGGTCGAGCTGCAGAACAGCACCCGGCCGTCGCCGTCCGTGACGACCATGGTCTTGACCGCGTTCTGCTTGTTCTTGCCGGAGATGAACTCCTCCCGGTCCTTGCGCCCGGCGGCCGGCCGGCGGACCCGTCGTACAAGGGGTACCGGTACCCGGTCGAGGTGATCGCGCACTGCGTGTGGCTGTACTTCCGCTTCCCGCTCAGCTTCCGCGAGGTCGAGGAGCTGATGCTCGAGCGC
>NZ_JBEZBE010000053.1:0-34781 GCF_040646935.1 Streptomyces sp. NPDC044984 | reverse complement strand
CAGCAGCTGCTGTACTCGATGATCGTGCTGGTCGTCGTGATGGTGGCCTTCGGCAGCCTGCCCGCCCTGTCATGGCTGCTGGTGGTCCCCGCGCTGCTGCTGCAGTTCGTGTTCAACACCGGGCTGGCGCTGGTCTTCGCGCGGATGGGCAGCAGGACGCCCGACCTGGCCCAGCTGATGCCGTTCGTGCTGCGCACCTGGATGTACGCGTCCGGCGTGATGTTCAGCATCCCGGCGATGCTCGAGGGCAAGGACGTGCCGGCCTGGCTGGCCGACGTGCTGCAGTGGAACCCGGCGGCGATCTACATGGACCTGGTCCGCTTCGCGCTGATCGACGAGTACGGCTCCTCCTACCTGCCCCCGCACGTGTGGGCGTTCGCGCTGGGCTGGGCGCTGCTGGCCGGCGTGATCGGGTTCGTCTACTTCTGGAAGGCTGAGGAGAGGTACGGCCGTGGCTGACACCACCGACGAGAAGATCCCCACGGTCGTCGCCGACCGCGTCGACATCGTCTACCGGGTCAACGGCACCGGCGCCGGACGCGGCACCGCCACCGCCGCCCTCAACCGCATGCTGCGCCCCAGGAAGACCGAGAAGGCGTCCGGCGTGCGCACGGTGCACGCCGTGCGGGGCGTCTCCTTCGTGGCGTACCGGGGCGAGGCCATCGGGCTCATCGGCACCAACGGCTCGGGCAAGTCGACCCTGCTCAAGGCCGTCGCCGGACTGCTCCCGGTGGAGAACGGCCGCATCTACACCGACGGCCAGCCCTCCCTGCTCGGCGTCAACGCCGCCCTGATGAGCGACCTGACGGGCGAGCGCAACGTCCACCTCGGCGGGCTCGCCATGGGCATGTCCCGCGAGCAGGTCAAGGCCCGCTACCAGGAGATCGTCGACTTCTCCGGCATCAACGAGAAGGGCGACTTCATCACCCTGCCGATGCGCACCTACTCCTCCGGCATGGCGGCCCGGCTGCGCTTCTCCATCGCCGCCGCCAAGGACCACGACGTCCTCCTCGTCGACGAGGCGCTGGCCACCGGCGACCGCTCCTTCCAGAAGCGTTCCGAGGCCCGGATCCGGGAGCTGCGCGAGCGGGCGGGGACGGTGTTCCTGGTCAGCCACAACAACAAGTCGATCCGCGACACCTGCGACCGCGTGCTCTGGCTGGAGCGGGGCGAGCTGCTGATGGACGGACCGACGAAGGACGTGCTCAAGGAGTACGAGGCGTTCACCGGAGGCACGGACAAGGCCCGCAAGCCGCAGCCGAAGGCGGTACCGGCACCCTCCTGAGGCCCGCCTCCGCGCGCCCACTTCGCCGTATTGATGCCAATATGACCGGAGAGGACCGTCCGGAGCGACGAGCAGCCGAAGGAGCCCCGCGATGCCCGAGCTCAGCGTCGTCGTCCACGGGCCGAACACCCAGGACCACCTGACCGGCCTGCTCGACTCCCTCACCGCCCACCCCCTGCCGGACACCGAGGTCGTCGTCGCCGCCGTCGGCGACTGGGCCCGCGAGACCGCCCAGCGGCACGCCCCGCACGTCCAGGTGCTGCCCCTGCCCGACGGCACGTCCGACGCGACGGCCCGGACGGCGGGGGCGGCACGGGCCGCCGGCCGCTGGCTGCACTTCGTCCGCGCCAAGGACGGCCTGCCGCCCGGCAGCACCCGCACCGTCGCCGAACGGGTCGCCGGGCTCCCCGGCACCGTCGACGTCCTGCTCCTGGACCACCTCCGCAGCACCTGGCGCCGTTCCGGGCTCCCCTCGGCGGACGGCCCGCTGCTCGCCCGCGCGGGCCGCACCGGCCTCGCCCTCGACGACGGCGCCTACCTGCTCCGCCTGACCCCGCTGCTCGGCACCCGCGTCCTGCGCGCCGGATTCTGGCGGACCCACGAGGACCGCCTCACCACCGACGACGAACCGCGGGCGGCCCTCGCCGCCCTGCTGCTCGCCGACCGCGTCGCCGCCCTGCCGCTCATCGCCCACGAGGACCGCCGGCTGCGGCCCGCCGCCCTCCCGCCGGTCACCCCCGCACAGCACTACGCGCTCGTCGACCGCTACGAGAGCCTCCTCGACCTCGTCCGCGAACGCCCCGCCGTCTACACCGTGCTCTACGAGATCATGGTCCGTGACTGCCTGCGCGCCTTCACCCGCGGCGACATGCCCGAGGACGTGGCCCGGGAGTTCTTCCACCGGGCCTCGACCGCCGCCCTGCGCCGCCGCCCCGAGGGCCACCGGCGCCCCGCCGGTGCGGAGGGCATCCGCCGCTCCCTGCTCGAAGAGGGCGCCTACGGCAAGTACCGCGCCTTCCAGACCGCCAACCACGCCCGCCGCGCCGTGCGGTCCACGGTGCGCACCGGCAGGCGCCGGCTCGGCGCACAGGTCCGTGACCTCCGGTACCGCAGGGCCCTGCGCCGCCCCGTCGACCCCCACCTCGCGGTGTTCGCCGCCTACTGGAACCGCGGCGTCGCCTGCAACCCGGCCGCGATCGCCGCGAAGCTCGCCGAGCTCGCCCCGCACATCCACCCGGTGTGGGTGGTGACCGGCGAGAACGCCGCCCTGCTCCCGCCCGGCACCGACCACGTCGTCCCCGGCACCCGCCGCTACCGGGAGGTGCTCGCCACCGCCAAGTACCTCGTCAACAACGTCAACTTCCCGAACGACGTGGTCAAACGCCCCGACGCGGTCCACCTGCAGACCCACCACGGCACCCCGCTCAAGCGGATGGGCGTGGACCAGCTGCCGTTCCCGGCCGCCGCCCAGGGCCTGGACTTCGACGCGCTGCTGGAACGCGTCGACAAATGGGACTACAGCCTCTCCGCCAACCGCCACACCACCCGCATGTGGGAGAGGGCGTACCCGTCCCGGTTCGTCTCGCTCGACCACGGCTATCCGCGCAACGACGTCTACTACACGGCCGGCGCCGACGACATCCGCGCGATCCGCGCACGCCTCGGCGTCGCGCCGGGCCGCCGGGCCGTCCTGTACGCGCCCACGCACCGCGACTACGAGGCCGGCTGGACCCCGCGCCTGGACCTCGCCGCCCTCGCCGACCACCTCGGCGAGGACACCGTGCTGCTGGTGCGCGGCCACTACTTCTACGACAACGCCCTCTCCCCCGTGACCGGACTGCGCCGCTCCGGCCGCATCGTGGACGTCTCCTCCTACGACCCGGTGGAGGAGCTGTGCCTGGCCGCCGACGCCCTGGTCACGGACTACTCGTCGATCATGTTCGACTACGCCAACCTCGACCGCCCGGTGATCATCCACGCCGACGACTGGGAGACGTACCGCACCACGCGCGGCGTCTACTTCGACCTGATGGCCGAGGCGCCCGGCCCGGTGGCCCGCACCCAGGAGGAGCTGACCGGGATCCTCACCACCGACGCCTGGCGCGACGACGGCGCGGCGAAGGCCCGGGCCGCCTTCCGCCGCCGGTTCTGCGAGTACGACGACGGCCGCGCCGCCGAACGCGTCGTGCGCCGGGTCTTCCTCGGCCAGGACGAGGCGTCGCTGCCGCCGGTGCTGCCGCTCGGGGAACGCACCCCGGCACCGAGCCCGGCGGAGGCGTCATGAGCACCTCCCGGCTCCCCGACGTCACCGTCACGGTGATCGTCCACAACGACGCCGGACGGCTCCCCCGCGCGGTGGAGTCCGTGCGCCGCCAGAGCCACCGCAACCTCGAGATCGTCATCAGCGACGACCACTCCACGGACGACACACCCCGGGTGGCGCGGGCGCTGGCGGCCCGCGACCGCCGTATCCGGTACCTGCGGCTGCCGGAGAACAGCGGCGGATGCAGCGCGCCGCGCAACCGCGCCCTGGAGATCGCACGGGCGCCGTACCTGATGTTCCTCGACAGCGACGACGAGCTCCCGCCGGAATCGGTCGCGTCACTGCTCGCCGCGCACCGCGAACGCGACCTCGACTTCGCGATGGGCGCGGTGCGGCGGATCCGGGTGGACACCGGGCGCCGCTCCACCTGGATGCCGCACCTCGTGCGCGAACGCCGCACCCTGGACGGCATCGAGGCCGACCCGCGGCTGTTCTTCGAGCACCTGTCGACCGGCAAGATGTACGCCCGCGCCTTCCTCGACCGGCACGACCTGCGCTTCCCCGAGGGCATCCACTACGAGGACCAGCTGTTCTCGGCCCAGGCGTACTGCCTGGCGAAACGGTTCACGATCGTCCCCGAGCCGGTGTACCTCTGGTACATCGCCCCGTACGCGGGCTCCGACGCCGCCTCCATCTCCAACCAGCGGCACCTGCTGACCAATGTCCGCGACCGGATCCACGTGCAGCGGCTGATCGACGCGTTCCTGGTGGAGAGCGGGCACGGGGCGCTGCGCGAGGACAAGGACCACAAGTTCCTGAAGCACGACTTCCGGATGTACGCGGGCGACCTGCCCCACCGGGACGAGGAGTGGCTGGCGGCCTTCGCGGACCTGGTGAACCCGTACCTGGAGACCCTGTCGCCGGGCGCGTACGCCCGGCTTCCCCGCGCCGAGCGGGTGGTGCTCCAGCTGATCCGCGACCGGCGGCTGACCGAGGCCCGGTGGGCCGCCCGGGAACTGGGGGACGGTGTCGCCCCGAGGGAGCTGGCCACGGGCCCGGACGGCCGCACGTACTGGGGCGGACGGGTCCCCGGGTCGGCGGCCGCCCGCCGTGAGCTGGACCTGACCGAGCTGGAGCTCGACACTCGCCCCTTCTCCGTCACCCGGTTCCGCCACGAGATCACGGAGATCACCCCGGGTCCGGGGGCCTCCGTCGACCTGACCGTCCGCACCTACGACCCGGCCCTGCGCCTCCCGATCGGCCCCCAGCGCGCGAGCCTGCTCATCACCCCCGGCCGGCACCGCCTGACCGTCCCCTTCCGTCTCTCCCCGGTCCGCCCCGGTGTCTTCGAGGGCCGCGTCCGTCTCGACCCCGCGTCCGCGCACCTCCCGCTGAGCGGCTTCGCCGGGGTGCGTCATCCGCTGGTCCGGCTGACCTGCCGGGGACGGAGCAACCGGGGACTGCTGCTGGCCCCCCTGGCCTTTCCGTCCCTGACCGTCCGCGTCCCGCGCCACCGGCTCACGATCGAGCCCGAGGGCCACGGCCCGGGCCGCCTCCAGCTCCGCTGGCAACCGACCGGCCTCACGGCGCACGTACTCCGCCCGGCGGCCCGCCGCGTGGCCGTCCCCCGGGTACGCCGGGCGGCCCGCCTGGTGGCGAGCGTCTTCAGCCCGTCCGGCGTTTGAGCTTTCAGCCCGTCCGGCGTTTGCGGACGAGGCCGTTCAGACCGAAGGGGGGTCCGGGGGGCGCAGCCCCCCCGGGGGACGGGAACGGGAAGGGGCGGCGGGGGCGAGACAAACCGGACCCACCAGAACCGCACCCCCACCCCTCAGGGCACCGCATAAAGCACCTGCCCCTCCGGCCCCCGCGCCACCTCCCGCAGCCCGGCGTCGCCCAGCACACCGCTCCCGTCGACCACCCACCGCACCCCGTACTCCCGCTCGATCCCCCGCCGCACGGACGGCGCCGTCCGCTCCCCGAAGTACGCCCGCGTGGCCGCCCCCCGGCGCTCCTCGTCCGCCAGGAAGAAGTCGGGATAACCAGGAGCCACCGTGTAGGCGCCGTACGCCGGTATCTGACGGGCCGGCCGCCCCTCCGCCATGACCACGTCCCCGTACCGCACCCACGGGGTGATCCAGTGATACCCCGTCCACGGTGGCCGGTACCTGTCCTCCACCGCCGCCGGCAGGGCACCGCGCGGCACCACGTACCCCAGCGTCCCCGCCTGCGCCCACCCCCCGACCAGCAGCCCTCCGGCCAGCAGGACCGCCCACCCGGCACGCAGCCACCGCCGCCCCGCCCCGACCGCCTCCAGCGCTGCGGCCAGCTGGGCCGGGATCAGCACGGCGGGCAGCGCACGCCCCCACGAGTAGTGGCCGCTCAGCCACCCCGCCCCCACGACCACCACCCCCAGCACGAAGAAGAGGACCAGCGGATTCCGCCGGTCCCGCCGCCCCCGCGGCACCAGCGCGGCCACCCCGAGCAGCACCAGCCCGAACCGCGCGACCGGATGCCCGTACAGCACCCGGTGCACCGCGTCCAGCCCGTCCTCCGCCGCGCCGAGCAGCGCGAAGAAGTCGTAGTACGGCCACACCCACAGCACCACCGCCCCCACCAGCACCCCGGCGCCGAGCCGCGACCGCACCACACGCCGGGCCCCCCGCGCCGCGAGCACCGTGGCGGCGGCACCCACCGTGGCCACGACCCCCGAGAACTGGTGGCAAAGAAGAATCACCCCCCACAGCACTCCCAGCCCGAGCCACTCCGGCCACCCGGCCTCCCGGCGCAACGCCCCCGTCAGCCACGCCCAGAGGTGGAAGGCGAGACCGAGGGTGAACGTGCTCGGATACGACACCGTCAGCGCGAGCGAGTGGAGCCCGGGGAAGCCGCTCCACAGAAACGGGGTCGTGCCCCACAGCAGCAGCAGGCTCAGCAGGGCGAGCGCGGGCGCGGCCCGGTGCGCGCTCAGCGTCCGCACGTACCGCCACACGCCCGTCACCAGCAGCGCCAGTCCGGCGGCGGCGGCCAGCCGCAGGACCACGAACACCGAAAGACCCGACAACCGGGCGACGACACCCAGCAGCAGCATCCACGGCGAGTAGTACGGGCTCGGCGTGTCCGCGTCGACCAACGGGTTGCCGGGGTCGAGCGGGCGGTGCCGCAGCCGCTGCACGGTCGCCGCGTGCATGCCCAGGTCACCGGCCCAGGGGAGCCGCACGACCACCAGGACCAGCAGGGCGAGGACGAGTCCGGCGCCGGCCGCGGCCACGGTGCGGCCGAGAACCGCCGGACGGTCCGCGACGCGGCGCGCGCCGGTCCTGCCGGGCGCGGCGGACGAGGAGGATCGGACGCTCACACAGGAGCCATTGCCCGCGACGGCGGTCCCGCACCGGATCCGCGCCGATGCCCACCCAAGGCACCACAACGCCGCGAGGGCGCCCCGGACCCGACGGTCCGGAGCGCCCTCGCGGCCACCTGCCTACGAGTGCGACCGCAGCAGCGTCCGCATCGTCCGCATCGCCACCGACAGGTTGGCGAGGTCGAACGTATCGGAGCCGTGGATCTCCTCCAGCGTGGTACGGGCCCGGCCCAGCAGCGCCGCGTTCTTCTGTTCCCACAGCTTGAAGCGCTGCTGCGGCGTCGACGAACCGTTGCCCTCCGCCAGCACGTCCGCGGTCACCGCCGCGTGCGCCGCGTACAGGTCCTCGCGGATCGCCGCGCGGGCCATGGACTGCCAGCGGTCGGCGCGCGGCAGCTCGATGATGCGGTCCATCAGCTGGGTGATGCGCAGCCGGTCGCCGAGGTCGTAGTACACCTCGGCGACGTCCAGCGGCTCCTTGCCCGTCCGGTCGGCGACCGACACGATGTCGAGCGTCGGGAAGGCGGAGGAGAACCCGGCGACCCGGGTGGCCAGCTCGTCCGGGACACCGGCGCCGCTCAGCTCGTCGTAGATCTTCTGGTACCAGTCCAGGTCCGCGCCGCGCAGCAGCTTCGGCAGCTGCGACCAGACCTGCTCGACCCGCTCGGCGAAGAACGACACCGTCTCCTCGAGCTCCAGCGGCTGCGGCCGGTTGTTGAGCAGCCACCGCGTACCGCGCTCCACCAGCCGGCGCGAGTGCAGCCGGATGCGGGTCTGGACCTCCGCGTCGACCGTGTTGTCGAGCGCCTCGACCCCGTCCCACACCACCGAGGAGCGAAAGATCGCGCGGGCCGCGGTCTGCGCCCGGACGATCTCCTCCAGCGACGCGCCGGTCTCCTCGCGCAGCCGGTGCAGATACGTCGTCCCGCCCGTGTTGACCGTGTCGTTGACCAGCACCGTCGTGGTGATCTCACGGCGCAGCGGGTGGGTGTCGATCCGGTCGGGGAACTGCTCGCGCAGCGCCGTCGGGAAGTACGCGTGCAGCAGCACCTTCAGATACGGGTCGTCGGGCAGCGAGGTTCCCAGCAGCTCGTCGGCGACCGTGATCTTCGTGTACGCCAGCAGCACGGCCGTCTCCGGCCCGGTCAGGCCCTGCCCGGAGGAGAGCCGCTCGCGGATCTGGCGGTCGGTGGGCAGGAACTCCAGGGCCCGGTCCAGCTGGCCCTCGCGCACCAGGTGCTTCAGGAACCGCTGCTGGGCGTGGACCATGTCCTTGGACTGGGCCAGCGCGTTGGCGATGGCGGTGTTCTGCGCGTAGTTGTTGCGCAGCACCAGCCGGCCGACCTCGTCGGTCATCTCGGCGAGCAGCTTGTTGCGCTGCTTCACGGTCATGTCGCCGTCCTTGACGAGGCCGTTGAGCAGGATCTTGATGTTCACCTCGTGGTCGGAGGTGTCCACGCCGGCGCTGTTGTCGATCGCGTCGGTGTTGATCCGGCCGCCGTGCGACGCGAACTCGATCCGGCCGAGCTGCGTCATGCCCAGGTTGCCGCCCTCACCGACGACGGAGACCCGCAGGTCCCGGCCGTCGACGCGGATGGCGTCGTTGCCCTTGTCGCCGACGTCGGCGTTGGACTCGGTGGACGCCTTGACGTACGTGCCGATGCCGCCGTTCCACAGCAGGTCCACCGGCGCCCTGAGGACCGCCTTCATCAGGTCGGCCGGGGTCACCTTGGTGACGCCCGGCTCGATGCCGAGGGCCTCGCGGATCTGCGAGTTGACCGCGATGGACTTGGCGCTGCGTGGGAAGATCCCGCCGCCGGCCGACAGCAGCGCGGTGTCGTAGTCGGCCCAGGAACTGCGCGGCAGCTCGAACAGACGGCGGCGCTCGGCGTAGGAGACGGCCGCGTCCGGGTTCGGGTCGATGAAGATGTGCCGGTGGTCGAAGGCGGCGACCAGGCGGATGTGCTCGCTGAGCAGCATGCCGTTGCCGAACACGTCACCGGACATGTCGCCGATGCCGACGACCGTGAAGTCCTGGCTCTGGGTGTCCACGCCCAGCTCCCGGAAGTGCCGCTTCACGGACTCCCAGGCGCCGCGGGCGGTGATGCCCATGCCCTTGTGGTCGTATCCGGCGGAGCCGCCGGAGGCGAAGGCGTCACCGAGCCAGAAGTTGTACGACTCGGCGACCTCGTTGGCGATGTCCGAGAACGTCGCGGTGCCCTTGTCGGCCGCGACGACGAGGTACGTGTCGTCCTCGTCGTGCCGGACGACGTCCGCCGGGGGCACGACCTCGCCGGCCACCATGTTGTCGGTGATGTCGAGCAGTGCCGAGATGAACGTCCGGTAGCTGGCGATGCCCTCGGCCAGCCAGGCGTCGCGGTCCACGGCCGGGTCGGGCAGCTGCTTGGCGACGAAGCCGCCCTTGGCGCCCACCGGCACGATGACGGTGTTCTTCACCATCTGCGCCTTGACCAGGCCGAGGATCTCCGTACGGAAGTCCTCCCGGCGGTCCGACCAGCGCAGGCCACCGCGCGCGACCTTGCCGAAGCGCAGGTGCACGCCCTCGACGCGCGGCGAGTACACCCAGATCTCGAACGCCGGGCGCGGCGCCGGGAGGTCCGGGATGGCCGTCGGGTCGAACTTCATGGAGACGTAGTCGTGCGGCACGCCGCCGCTCGTCTCCTGGAAGAAGTTGGTGCGCAGCGTCGCCTTGATGACCGTGAGGAAGGAGCGCAGGATGCGGTCCTCGTCGAGCGAGGCGACCTGGTCGAGGGCGGCGTCGACCTCCTCGAGGAGCGCGTCCACCAGCTCGTACCCGGCGCGCTGCCGGTCCGGCGACATCCGCGCCTCGAAGAGGGAGACGAGCAGCCGGGTGGTGTGGACGTTGTGGCGGAGGGTGTCCTCCATGTAGTCCTGGCTGAAGGTGGAGCCCGCCTGGCGCAGGTACTTGGCGTACGCCCGCAGCACCACGGCCTGCCGCCAGGTCAGTCCGGCGCTGAGCACGAGGGCGTTGAAGCCGTCGTTCTCCGCCTTGCCGGTCCAGGTCGCCTCGAAGGCGTCCTGGAACCGCTCACGGGCGTCGTCCCCGAGCTGGTCGGTGGACGCGCCCTTGGGCATCCGCAGGCCGAAGTCGTAGATCCAGGCCACGCTGCGGTCCGCGCAGCGCAGCTCGTACGGCCGCTCGTCGACGACCTCGACGCCGAGCCGCTGGAGCACCGGCAGCACCGCGGACAGGGAGACGGCCTCCCCCCTGCGGTAGATCTTGAAGCGGCGCTCCTCGGCGGCCGCGCCCACCGGCTCGTACAGGCTGAGCGCGAAGTCCCGCTCCTCGCCGAGCTCCTCCAGGCGCGCCAGGTCGGCGACGGCGGCCCGCGGGGGGTGGTCGGCCTTGTAGCCCTCGGTGAAGGCGCTGGAGTAGCGGCGCAGCAGTTCGGCGGCGCGCTCCTCGCCGAACTCGGCGTTCAGCGCCTCGGCGAAGCCGTCGGCCCAGGAGCGGGCGGCCGCGACGAGCCGGGCCTCGATGCGCTCCTTGTCGGCGTCGGACAGCTCGGGCAGTTCGGTGCCCTGCGGGACGCGGACCACGAAGTGCAGCCGGGAGAGGACCGATTCGGTGTTCCAGGCGGTGAAGTCGACGCTGATGCCGCCGAGCTCCTCCTTGAGGATGTCGATGATCCGCAGGCGCACACCGGTGGTGTAGCGGTCGCGCGGCAGGTAGACGAGGGCGGAGTAGTAGCGCCCGTACTCGTCCTGGCGCAGGTAGAGCCGGAGCCGGCGGCGCTCCTGGAGGTAGAGCACCGAGGTGGCGATCGCCTGGAGCTCGGCGGCCGGGGTCTGGAACAGCTCGTCGCGCGGGTAGGTCTCCAGGATCTGGAGCAGGTCGCGCCCGTCGTGGCTGTGCGGCGTGAAGCCGGCGCGCTCCAGGACCTCGTCGACCTTGCGGCGGATCACCGGGACCCGGCGCACGGACTCGGTGTAGGCGGCGGACGAGAACAGTCCGAGGAAGCGCCGCTCGCCGACGACGTTGCCGTCCGCGTCGAACTTCTTGACGCCGATGTAGTCCAGGTACGACGGCCGGTGCACGGTGGCCCGGCTGTTGGCCTTGGTCAGCACCAGCAGCTTGTGCTCGCGTGCCTTGGCGCGGGCGTCGGCGGGCAGCCGCTCGAAGGACGGGCTGACCGGGTGGCCCTCGGCGGAGGCGTGGTGCGGGTCGGAGCGCAGTATGCCGAGACCGGTGCCGGGGACGGCGGCCAGCGAGTCGTCCCGGCGCAGCTCGTACTCGCGGTAGCCGAGGAAGGTGAAGTGGTCGTCGGCGAGCCAGCGCAGCAGCTCGCGGGCCTCCTCGACCTGCGGCGCGGGCAGGTCGGCGGGGACGGGCTCGTCGGGCAGCCCTTCGGCCAGCGCGGTGGCGGTCTGGCGCATCTTGCCCCAGTCCTCGACGGCCTCGCGGACGTCGGAGAGGACCCGCAGCAGGTCGGTGGTGATCTGCTTGAGGTCGCCGCGGTCGGTCTCGCGGTCGATCTCCACGTGGATCCAGGACTCGACGTGCGCGTCGTGCGGAAGGTCGCGCGTGTCCTGGGGGAGGTCGCCGCCGACCGGGGTGGTGAGCACCTCGATCAGCTTGCCGGTCACGTCCCGGCGGACCACGATCTGCGGGTGGATGACGACGTGGATGCCGCGGCCCTGGCGGGTCAGCTCGTTGGTGACGGAGTCGACGAGGAAGGGCATGTCGTCGGTGACCACCTCGACGACGGAGTGGCTGCAGGTCCAGCCGTTCTCCTCGACGGTCGGGGTGTGGACCCGGACGTTGGCCGTGCCCTGGGGGCGGCTCCCGGCGAGCCGGTAGTGCGAGTAGGCGGCTCCGAAGAGGTCGACCGGGTCGCGGTCGGTCAGGTCCTCCGGGGCGGTGTGCAGGTAGTAGCGCTGGAGGAACTCGAGCACGGTGTCCCGGTCGGGCATGCCCTTGTCCGTCGTCCCGGTCGGCAGTTTCCCCCCGGCCGGGCTGTTCTCAGCTACCCGTGCCGCCCTCTCGAGCAGCTCGGCCTTGGCTTCGTCCAGCTTGGTCTGCATGGTCCTCTGGCTCCTGTCGCGCGCCGTTGCGTGACGTAGAAGGAAGTACGGTCTCCGCCCTCGTGGTGCGGTGGTACGACACGGGGTGTCCGGTCCGTACCGACGCTATGCCGTGAGGAGGGAGGAGCGGGGGCTTCTCGGCCGGATCCGACACTCCCGAGGGGTGGGACGCCGCGCTCCGTGACGCCTGTTCCCGGGAGGTGCGCCGCGCCCCGGGTGCCCTCTTGGCCCCGTGCCGCCCGCGAAGACCAGCGACCGCCGCCCGGGCACGGATGTCGTCCGTGCCGCCCGGGCGCACAGCAGGGACACCGAGGCCCCCGCGAGCTATCGCGCTGATCACGCCACCAAGGCTATCGCTCCTCACAGGCCCCCCGTCATGAGCCGTATGTGTACAAAACCAGGCCGTGAACTTTGACGTTCTGCACAGTGCGGCCGGCCCGCGCGCCGCAGGCCCGTACCAGGGGAGCTCCTTCAGCGCCGGACAGGACCACGCACCCGGGGGCGCGGGGAACTGCGCGACCGACCACGCCGAACCCGCACCCGCCCACGCGCCGCGGGCCTCAGGAAGCCGCCAGGCGCTCCGCCTCCGCCACGGCCTCCCGCAGGGTGTCCACCACCGGGACGCCCACCGCCTCCAGGCTGGCGCGGCCGTGGGAGCCGCCGGTGTACAGGACGGCGCGTGCTCCCACGTGCCGGGCGGCCAGCGCGTCGTCGGCCGCGTCACCGATCACCACCGTGCGCGCCGGGTCCACCCCGGTCAGCGCGCGGAGGTGGCGCACCATGTGCTCCGCCTTGCCGCCCCCGGAGGGTCCGGTCCGTCCGTCGACCCGTATGAAGTGCGTCTCGATCCCGAAGCCCCGCACCAGCGGGACCAGGTCCTCGTGCCCGTACAGGCTGAGGATGGACTGGCTGCGGCCCGCCGACGCCCAGCCCGCCAGCAGCTCCACCACGCCCTCGGCGAGCCCGCACCGCACGTGGTGCTCCGTGTAGTGGCGGTGGAAGGTGGCGTCCATCAGCTCCCACTCGGCCGCGCTGGGCAGCCGCCCCATCAGCCGCTCGTAGAACTTGGGCACCGGTACGCAGTACAGCTCCCGGTACCGCTCCAGCGTGAGCGGCTCCAGGCCCAGCTCGGCGAAGGCCGCGTTCGTCGCCCCGATGACCGCGTCGACATCGTGGAACAGCGTGCCGTTCCAGTCCCAGACGATGTGCGCGTCCTTGTGCGTCCCCATGCCCGAGAACGTACCCGCCCGGACTGACATTCAGGGAAACCGCGGGTCAACCCACCAGGTTGGGGATCTCCTGGGTGGCGTACCAGAGCAGCTCGTGGTCCTCCGCCCCGTCCACCGTGAACCGCGCGTCGTCGTCCCCGCCGTCCGCCGCGGGCAGCGCGTCCGCGGCGGCCGCCACGTCCGCCTCCGCGTCCGCCGCGTCCATGTGCACCGCGGCCGCCTCGGCCAGCCGTACGCCGCCGGCGACCCGCACCTCGCCGAGGGCGGCCGGGTCGAGGCCCCGGTCGGGGTCGGTCGAGACGGCGCCGTCGGACACGTCCACGGCGACCACGACCCGGCGCCGCGGCGCACCGGCGTCCGCCGCCAACAGCCGCAGGGAGGCCAGCGCGGCGCGGCCGAGCGCGGCGTACTCCAGCTCCTCGAGGTCGTCGGAGAGGTACCACTCGCGCAGCGCGGGCGTCACGGCGTACGCGGTGAACGGTCCGTCGCCCAGCGCGCCCGTCCGGTACGCCTCGGCGAGCCCGGGGAGGGTCAGGGGGACGTAGACGCGCATGTCGGCCGCTTTCGTGTGAGCGAGGTTGCGAAGGGGCCTTCAGGATACGTGCGGGCGTCCCCCATCGGGTCCCCGCCCGCACCCTCGGCCGCGTCCACCTCCGTCCGGGAATTCACCCGGCACGCCCGCCCGGGTACGGCGTCGAGGGCCCCGCAGTCACCCTGATAGGTGAATTCCCCCGCCGCCCCGGCCCGCCCTCCGCCTCCTTGCCACCGCGCCGCACCACCCCGTACAAGATCCCCAACCACGAAGTTACCGCCCGGTATCACCCGGCTCCCCGGCCGGTCCGGGCCCGTCGAACGGGGTCCCATGTACAAGGTCATGACCAGGGCACAGCACCGCCCCGGCACCCGTCCCCCCATCCGCCGCGACTCCCGCCGCCCCGGCGGCACCGCTTCCTCCCGCCCAGCCGCGGAAAGGCCCATCCCCACTCCTTTCCCCGACGGAGGCCGACCGTCCGCTGCCGCGCTCCCCGGCGGCACCGTCCCACCCGCCTCGGCCTCCGACGGAGGCCACCCCTCCCCCGCCGCCATCGCGCCTCGTCCGCCCGCGGGAAGGGCCGCACGCGTCTCGTCCCCCGGCGGAAGCCGGCCGTCCCCCACCGGCACCACCCCGCCCCGTGTCCCCGCGCGGGGCCCCGCCGCCACGTCCCCCGGCGGGAAGGACCGCCGGTCCCCCGCCTCCGCTCCCACCCGCCCCACCGACAACCGCCCGCCGACCCTCACGGACCGGCGCCGACACCCCGCGGGCGCCCCGACCCCCGCGACCGGGCACCGAAGGCCCCTGTCCGCCGGCGAGGCGGCCTCCGTCCGGGCCTCGCGGGCCGTTCCCACCGCTGCCGCGCGGCCCCCGGCCGGGATCTCGCCCCCGGGCGCCCCCGGTACGGCACAAGAAACCCCCCGCCGCTCCGCGGTCCCCCAGCCCCGCCCCACCGACCGCTTCGCCGAGCTGCTCCTCGCCGTCCTCAGCGGCCAGCGCCCCGTGCACGCCATGCTGCGGCACACCGCCGGCCGGGCCTACGACGAACTCGTGCTGCTCGCCGAGCGCGGCCCCCTGCGCACCCGGGGTGTCCGCCCCGTCGTACGGGACATCGGCTGGTGCGAGCCCCGTGAGGGCGCCATCGAGGCGTTCGCCCGGATCGGGGCCGGGGACAGGCTGCGCGCCATGGCCTTCCGGCTGGAACAGGGCCGGGACCTGCGCTGGCGCTGCACCGCGGTGGAGCTGGGCGGCCCCCGCCCGCACACCCGCTGAGGACCCGCGCGAGGACGCCCGAGGGCCGGGCACCCTGGGGTGCCCGGCCCTCGGCCTGCTCACAGCCGCTCCTCGTGGAGCGACGCTCACTTCTTGCGGCGACGCCCGCTCTTCGCCTGCTTGCGGCGCTCCGCGCGCGTGAGGCCGTCCGCCTCGGAGCGCACCGGCTCGTCGTCGGTGGCGAAGTCACCCTCGATGGTGCCGCCCTCGCCGTCCACCGTCGGCGCGGAGAAGTGCAGGTTCCGCCGCTGCGGGGCGTCGAGCCCCTTCGCGCGGATCTCCGGACGGGGCCCCGCCTGCGCGGGCACCGCGTCCTTCTTCTCCAGGTCGGCGACCGGCTTGGCCTCCTCGACCGGGACCTCCTCGACCTGCTGCTCGACCTGGACCTCCAGGTTGAACAGGTAGCCGACGGACTCCTCCTTGATGCCGTCCATCATGGCCTGGAACATGTCGAAGCCCTCGCGCTGGTACTCGACCAGCGGGTCCTTCTGCGCCATCGCGCGCAGGCCGATGCCCTCCTGGAGGTAGTCCATCTCGTAGAGGTGCTCACGCCACTTGCGGTCCAGGACCGACAGCACGACCCGGCGCTCCAGCTCACGCATGATCTCGGAACCGAGCTGCGCCTCACGGGCCTCGTACTGCGCGCGGATGTCCTCCGAGATGGACTCGGAGATGAACTCGGCCGTCAGCCCGGCCCGGTCGCCGGCCGCCTCCTCCAGCTCCTCGATGGTGACGCTCACCGGGTACAGCTGCTTGAACGCGCCCCACAGCCGGTCCAGGTCCCAGTCCTCGGGGAAGCCCTCGGCGGTCTCCGCCTGGACGTAGGCCTCGATCGTGTCGTCCATGAAGTGCTGGATCTGCTCCTGCAGGTCCTCGCCCTCCAGGACACGGCGCCGCTCGCCGTAGATGACCTCACGCTGCCGGTTGAGGACCTCGTCGTACTTCAGGACGTTCTTACGCGTCTCGAAGTTCTGCGTCTCCACCTGCGACTGCGCGGACGCGATCGCGCGCGTGACCATCTTGTTCTCGATCGGCACGTCGTCCGGCACGTTCGCCATGGACATCACGCGCTCCACCATCTGCGCCTTGAACAGCCGCATCAGGTCGTCACCGAGCGAGAGGTAGAAGCGGGACTCACCCGGGTCGCCCTGACGGCCGGAACGGCCGCGCAGCTGGTTGTCGATGCGCCGCGACTCGTGCCGCTCGGTGCCGAGGACGTACAGGCCGCCGCTCTTCTCGACCTCTTCCTTCTCGGCCTTGACCGCCGCCTCGGCCCGCTCAAGGGCCTCGGGCAGGGCGTGCGCCCACTCCTCGATGTGCTCCTCGGGGTCGAGACCGCGCTGACGCAGCTCCGCCTCGGCGAGGTCCTCGGGGTTGCCGCCGAGCTTGATGTCCGTACCACGGCCGGCCATGTTGGTGGCCACGGTGACGCTGCCCTTGCGGCCGGCCTGGGCGACGATCTGCGCCTCGCGCTCATGGTGCTTGGCGTTCAGCACCTCGTGCTGGATGCCGCGCTTGCTGAGCTGCTGCGAGAGGTACTCGGACTTCTCCACCGAGGTCGTGCCGACGAGGATCGGCTGACCCTTGCGGTGCTTCTCCTCGATGTCGTCGACGACCGCCTCGAACTTGGCGACCTCGGTGCGGTAGATCAGGTCCGACTGGTCCTTGCGGACCATCGGCCGGTTGGTCGGGATGGGCACCACGCCGAGCTTGTAGATCTGGTGGAACTCGGCGGCCTCGGTCATCGCCGTACCGGTCATGCCGGACAGGCCCGGCTGCTCCTTGCCGTCGTGGTCGTGGCGCTTGTAGAGGCGGAAGAAGTTCTGCAGCGTGATCGTGGCGAGCGTCTGGTTCTCGTCCTTGATCGGCACCGCTTCCTTCGCCTCGATGGCCTGGTGCATGCCCTCGTTGTAGCGGCGGCCGGCGAGGATACGGCCGGTGTGCTCGTCCACGATCATGACTTCGTCATCGATGATGACGTAGTCCTTGTCCTTCTTGAAGAGCTCCTTGGCCTTGATGGCGTTGTTCAGGTAGCCCACCAGCGGGGTGTTCACCGACTCGTACAGGTTGTCGATGCCCAGCCAGTCCTCGACCTTGGCGACACCGGACTCGTGGATGGCGACCGTGCGCTTCTTCTCGTCGACCTCGTAGTCGCCGGTCTCCTCGATGCCCTTGAGCGGGTTGCCGGGCTCACCGCGCTTGAGGCGCTTGACCAACTTGGCGAAGTCGCCGTACCACTTGGTGGCCTGGTCGGCCGGGCCGGAGATGATCAGCGGCGTCCGGGCCTCGTCGATGAGGATGGAGTCGACCTCGTCGACGATGGCGAAGTTGTGCCCGCGCTGGACGAGCTCCTCCTTGGACCACGCCATGTTGTCGCGCAGGTAGTCGAAGCCGAACTCGTTGTTCGTGCCGTAGGTGATGTCGCAGGCGTACTGCTCGCGGCGCTGGGCCGGCGTCATGTTGGCGAGGATGCAGCCGACGCTCAGGCCGAGGAAGCGGTGGACGCGGCCCATCATCTCGGAGTCGCGCTCGGCCAGGTAGTCGTTGACCGTGATGATGTGGACGCCCTCACCGGACAGGGCGTTCAGATACGCGGGCAGGGTGCCGACGAGGGTCTTGCCCTCACCGGTCTTCATCTCGGCCACGTAGCCCATGTGCAGGGCGGCGCCGCCCATGATCTGGACGTCGTAGTGCCGCTGGCCCAGGACGCGCCGGGCGGCCTCGCGGACGGTGGCGTACGCCTCGGGGAGCAGGTCGTCCAGGCTCTCACCGTCGGCGTACCGCTGCTTGTACTCATCGGTGAGGGCCCGCAGCTCGGCGTCGGAGAGGCCTTCGAAGTCCTCTTCGATGGAGTTGACCTGGTCCGCGATGCGGTGCAGCTTGCGCAGGATCTTGCCTTCGCCTGCACGCATGATTCTCGAGAGGACGGACACGGGGGTTGGTCTCCTTGCCGGTCGGGCCTGGGACGGTCGGTTTCCATTTCACTGACTGAGCAACGGCCATCGTATGCGAGGACCCCGCCACGCCGGGAGGCCTGCCGCGGGGGTGACCGTCGGCTGCTTCCTATCCGTTTCACGGCTGCTTCAAAAAGGACAACGTCCGGGCCGCTCGGATGGTGCCGCCCCACGCCGCGAATTACGCGAAGGGTGATCACCACCTCACGCACCGCGAAAGGGATGGCGCCGCTCACCCCGCGCGAGCAGAATCGGCCGATGGAACCCGTCACGCTCACCACCGACCGCCTCCTGCTGCGCACGGTCGGCCCGCAGGACACCGACACCGTGTACGCGATCTGCCAGGACCCGGACATCCAGCGCTGGACCACGATCCCCTCCCCGTACCTGCCCGAGCACGCGCGGGGTTTCACGGAGCAGATCGTGCCCGACGGCTGGGCCGACGGCTCGATGTTCACCTTCGGCGTCTTCCTGCCCACCGGGGAGCTCACGGGCATGCTCGGCATCACCATGCGCTCCCTGGGGACGGGCGAGATCGGCTTCTGGGGCGCGAAGGAGCACCGCGGCAACGGCTACATCACCGAGGCCGCCCTCGCCGCCTCCCGCTGGGCCTTCACCCGGATGTCGGTCGACCGCGTGGAGTGGCGCGCGGAGGTGGGCAACGTCGCCTCCCGCGCGGTGGCGGAGCGCGCGGGCTTCACCATCGAGGGCGTCCTGCGTTCCTCGCTCAGCAACAAGGGGGTGCTGCGGGACTGCTGGGTGGGTTCCCTGCTCCCGTCCGACCTGGGACTTCCCTCCACGGCGCCCTACGTTCCCGGGCGGGGGTGAACCCGGGCCCACCGCCGTTGTCAGTGCCACCCCCTATCGTTCGGACGCATGACGACCCTTCCGCGTCCCACCACGGAACTGACGGCAGACGAGGCCCGCCGCATCGTCCTGCGGGCCCAGGGGTTCCTCGGCGCCCCGGACCGCCGCTCGGGTGTCCGGGGCGTCCTCCGCCACCTGGGTGCGGTGCAGCTCGACACCATCTCCGTCCTCGCCCGCTCCCACGAGCTCATCCCGTACGCCCGTCTGGGCGCCGTGGGGCGCCGGACCGTGGAGGAGGCGTACTGGAAGCAGGCGGACCGGCCGCCGCACGCGTTCGAGTACTGGTCGCACGCCGCGTGCGTCCTCCCCATCGAGGAGTGGCCGCACTTCGCCTTCCGCCGCCGCGCCTACCGCGCCCGCCCGCTCTGGAACCACGACCTCCCCGACGGCACCTACGACCAGGTGATCAAGCAGCTCCGCGCGGAGGGCCCCCTGACGGCCACGGAGCTGGGCGGTGCCAAGCGCACCAGCGAATGGTGGGACTGGTCCGGCACCAAGGTCGCCGTCGAGCGCGCCCTGATGTACGGCGAGGTGGTGTGCGTCGAGCGCCGCGGCTGGAAGCGGGTCTACGACCTCGCCGAGCGGGCGATCCCCGCTCCGTTGCTGCACGACGAGCTGGACGACGCCGAGTGCCTGCGCCGTCTGGTCCGCCTGGCCGGCCGGTCCCTGGGCGTCGGTACGCGCGCGGACATCGCCGACTACCACCGCCTCAAGGGCGAGCAGGTCGACGGGGTGATCGCCGATTCGGGCCTGGTCCCGGTCACGGTGGAGGGCTGGTCCAAGCCGGCCTGGGCCGATCCGGCGGCCCTGGCGACACCGCCGCGCGGCCGGCACCGTACGACGCTGCTGTCCCCGTTCGACTCCCTGGTCTGGGAACGGGCGCGCACGGAGCGGATCTTCGGCTTCACCCACCGCCTGGAGGCCTACGTGCCCAAGCCCAAGCGGGTGCACGGCTATTTCGCGATGCCCGTCCTCGCGGGCGGCCGGCTCGTCGGCCGGGTCGACCCGGCCCGTGAGGGCCGCACGCTGGTGGCCAAGCAGGTCACGCTGGACGGCCGCAAGGCGGTCCCCGCCGTGGCCCAGGCCCTGGTGGAGGCGGCGGGCTGGGTGGACTGCACGGACGTGCGCGTGGAGCGGGTCGACGCACCGGAGCTGCGCGAGGCCCTCACCCTGGAGCTCGCCCGGGCCCTGGCCTGACGCGGGGTGCCGTCAGCGGATCTCGAGGATCTTCTCCCGCATCGCGTAGACCACCGCTTCCATCCTGGAATGCAGCTGGAGCTTCTCCAGGATGTTGCGCACGTGGTTCTTCACGGTGTTCTCGGAGATGAACAGTTCCTTGGCGATGTCACGGTTGTTCATTCCCGTGGCCACCAGCTTGAGGACTTCGAGTTCACGGTCCGTCAGCCGGGGCGCGGGCACCAGTCGGCGCTCGTCGGTGCGCTGGATCATCGACTTGAACTCGGTGAGCAGTTTCGACGCCATGGACGGGCTGATCTGCGACTGCCCGTCGGCCACCGCGCGAATGGCGGTGGCCACCTCGTCCGTGGAGATCTCCTTGAGGAGATAACCGGTCGCGCCCGCCTTGATGGCGTCGTAGAGATCGGCCTCCTCGTCGCTGATCGTCAGCATGATGATCTTCGCGCTGGGGGCGACCTCCTTGATGGAGGTGCACGCCTCGATCCCGCCCCGCTTGGGCATCCGCACGTCCATCAGGACGATGTCGGGCAGCAGGTCGGCCGCCTTCTCCACCGCCTCGGCGCCGTCTCCCGCCTCGCCGACGACCTGGATGTCCTCCTCGGCCGCGAGCACGATCTCCAGTCCGCGGCGGAACAGCGCGTGGTCGTCCACCACAAGGACTCTGATCGGCTCCTTGCGTGGAGTCCCCGCGTCCGGGCCCATGCCGACGACGCCGTCGTCGGCGTCCTCGTCACGCATCGGTCCGAAGCTGTCCGCCATCGTTCCTCCCCCTGAAGGCTGTGGCCTGTGGTCCTGACCATCGCCAACCCAAGGCAACGACCCACCGGTTGGGCCGCTGCAACCATGATTCCATGCCCCGCCGACACCGGAGTGCCGATGTGTGCGCCCAGCGGTCGCACACCGGTGCCCCTGGGGGCGCACACGCGCACCAGGGGCACCGGCTCGGCCGTCACGCGGCGGGTCAGCCGCCGAGCGTCCCGCCCGCCTCGGGGGACTGCGTCTGGGTGACCATCGTGTCCGTGCTGAGGTGGATCACACCGTAGTCGTAGGCGTGCCGCCGGTAGACGACGCTGGGTTCCTTGGTCTCGGAGTCGATGAACAGATAGAAGTCGTGCCCGACCAGCTCCATTTCGTAGAGAGCCTGATCGAGGGTCATGGGCGCTGCCACGTGGGTCTTCTCACGGACGATCAGGGGTCCCTCGCCCTGGATCTCCAGGGAGCCGATCTTCTTGGTGGGGACGGCTTCCCGCTCTTCCGTGACGGAGCCCGCGCCGACCCCGTTGAGTGTCGCCGCGCCCGGGACGTGGGCGGGGACCTCGGCCGCCGAGATCCTGCGCGCACCGCGCCGCGAGAAACGCTTGTCGTGCTGCTTGCGCAGCCGGGCGTCCAGTTTCTCCGCTGCCAGGTCGAGCGCCGCGTACGGATCGCTCGCCGCTGCCTCCGCCCGGATCACCGGACCGCGGGAGCGGAGCGTGATCTCCACCCGGTCACTGCGGTCGGCCTGTCGGGGGTTGGGCTCCTTGGACACCTCGACGTCGAGGCTGATCACCTTGCCATCGAGCTTCTGGATCTTCTCCAGGTTCAGCTTCTCGGCCACGTGCTTCCGGAACCGCTCGGGCACCTCGGTCTTGCGGCCCTTGACGACGATGTCCACGCAGAACTCCGTTCCCGGATCACTCCGCCTCGGTGCGGAGCGTCTCCCTTTTGCACCAGGTTCCGGTGACGCCCGGAACCTCGGACTCGGTGACGTCCACCTCCTCCCCGATGGGCGAGATCTCCACTCCACCGGCACGGGTTATAACGAAAAACCCGCAGCACGGCAATCGGATTCGAGAGGTGTGGCCTGCGGCTTTCCCTCACAACCGAACATATCTCGCCCGGACGGATGTCGTCACCCTCTACCGCGCCATACCTCCATTCTGGTGAATTGACCCTCTCATTAACTGCAACGACGCACGTTCTCAATCAGTTCCGGTTTATTTCGAAAGCGTCCGGAGACGCCGCGACGACGGCCGCGCACATCCCGTCGATGATCCCGTCGGCGCTGCCCGCGCCCGCCGTGACCGGCGGCCGTCCGGGCCGCCGACCCGCCCGCTGTTGAGCTGGTCCGTTCCGCTGTTCTCCTCTCCTTTCCCAGGTCTCCCCCCAGTACACGGACGCGGGCATTGAAATACTCGATCCGACGCCCCGGTCCGGCGACCCGGCCCACGACCGCGCCCGTACGGCACGTGCGGCCTCGGCCAGCGACGCCCCGGTCGTCATCAGGTCGTCGACCAGGACGACCCGGCCTGCCGAGAGCAGCCGGCCACAGCCCGGGACCACCGTCAGCGCGCCCGCGAGATTGGCCAGCCGCTGCCGGGAGTCGAGCCCCGACTGATCGGCCACGTCCCGCCGCTGCCGCAGGGCGGGGAGCACCCGTGCGGGTACCCCCGCCCGCCGCAGCTCACCCGCCGCCGCGTACGCGATCCGCCGCGCGGGATCGTGCCCGCGCGCCCGCACCGCCCGCCGCGCGGAGGGCACGGGGACGAGCAGTACCGGGCGGCCGCCCGTACACGGCGCCCGGACCGCTCCCAGCCCCGCCCGCACCGCTCCCGCCAGCGCCTCGCCGAGCGGCCCGGAGAGGGCCAGGGCACCCCGCTCCTTGTGCGCCAGCAGCGTGGCGCGCACCTCGTCCGCGTACCGGGCCGCCGCGTGCACCGCCGGCAGCCCGACCGGCTCGGGCACCGGCCGCACCCGGCACGGCCCGGCCCCGCTCAGCTCCGTACGGCACCGGGCGCAGAGCACCGTACGAGGTCTGCCGCAGCCGCCGCACTCGGCCGGGAGCACCAGGTCGGCGAGGTCCTGCCACCAGTCCCGCATGGGACCACTGTGCCAACGCCCTCCGCACCCGGCCACCCCTGTGGATAACCCGGGGGACCGAACCGGCCGGCCCGGCTCACCCCGGATAGACCGGCGCGGTCCCCTCCGTCACCTTCTGCCACTGCGCCCCCGAGGGCAGCCGTACGATCCCGTCCACCGAGTAGGCCGTCAGCGGCACCTGTTCGTCCTCGGAGGCGGTGACGGCCTTGACCCCGGTCAGGGCGGCGGGCGGCGGCACGTCCGGCGTGGAACCGTCGACCTCGACGTACTTCATCTGCTCCACGCCTCCCTGCTCGCGTCCGACCACCACGAGCCGGCTGTCCCCGGCCCAGGACATGGCCGTGACGTGCTCCAGCTCCGGCGTCGCGGAGCGCGGGTCCAGCACGGTGACCGTCGGCCGCTCGTCCGTCCCACCGCTCCGGTCGATCCGCCCGACCATCAGGGAACGCCGGTCGTCCTTCTCCACGACGAGCGCGATCCGCACCCCGTCCGCGGCCACCCGGACCGCCCGCACCCGGCCGTCCAGTCCCGGCGTCCGCACCTGGACCGGCTCGTCCTCGCCCTCCTCCAGGAGGTACAGCCGCGGGTCGACGGGGTCGCTGTCGGCCACCCACAGTCCGCCCTGCGCGTCCCAGCTGGGCGTGGTCAGCCTGTCCTCCTCGGTCTTGCCCGTGCTGCGCAGCACGGGCTCCCCGAGGGAACTCCCCGACACCAGCGAGGAGACGAACAGCGACTTGCCGTCGATGGCGACCCCGGCCGCGGTCCGCTCGTCCCGGGCGACCGCCACCGACCGCAGCGCCTTCTCGCCCTCGCCCAGCGCCCCGGGCACCGGCGCGGGCTCGGTGTCGCTGCTGCCCGCGGTGAGCCGCACGAGCCGGTGCTTGTCGTCGACGAAGTACAGGTGGTCGAGCCGGCCCAGCGCGCCCCGGGTGGCCACGGTCTCGGCGCCCTCCTGGGCGAGCGAGCACAGCTGCCCGCCGTCGGCCCGCAGCTCGACCTCGTCCACCGCGGGACTGAGCGTGCGCAGCGTGAACAGCAGCTGGGCCGCCATCTCCTCGCACCGGCCGGTGCCGGCCTCGGCCGCCTTGTCGTTGAGCGGCACGGTCAGCCTGCCCCGGTCGTCCGGGGTCAGCGGGCCGGCGTCCTTCCGCAACGCCGTCCCCGCGGGGAAGCCGGTCCTGACGGCGGGGTCCAGCCAGGTCGTGGGCCCTTCGATGAGGGAGCGCACCATCTGGGTCGTGGGGTCCACGTGACTGCGCACGTAGACGGGGTCGGCGACCGTCATCGGCGGCGATCCCGCGTCGTCCGAGGCGAAGTAGTACTTGTTGACGGACATGTAGTTGCGCTGGAAGTCCGACTTGCCCATGACGACACCCTGCGGCACCGCGTCGATGCGCCACTGCTCGGTCTTGGCGTCCTTCGTGAGGTGCACCAGCTCGTCGTAGGACCCGGAGACCGGCGCGTACGACTGCTGCGCGTCCACCATGGCGACCTTGGTCCCGGTCAGCGTGTAGGACAGGGAGCCGGTGTCCTGCTGGTCCGGGCTGTCGGCCTGGGCACCCGGCCCGTTCGCCAGCACGGTGGTGGACAGCTCCGGCTTCCAGGTCTTCGCCGCCTCACGGGTCAGGTACTGGCGCGCGGTCCTGTAGTCGGGGTCGTCACTGGTCAGCGCCTCCAGGAAGCCCTGCACGATCTGCGTGGGGGTGGCGTCCTCACTGGGCGGCATGGCGAACACCCGCACCTGCGTGTCCTGTCGCGGCGTCGACTCCACGCCCCGCAGGTCCCCGCTGTCGGGCATCGAGGCGCACCCGGCCAGCAGAACGACCCCACTGGCGGCGTACGCCACCGTCCGCACCGGCACCCCCCGGCCGCGCTCACCGCCGCCCACGCGAAGCCTCCCCGTCCCGGCCCGTGTCCCGGTCCACATCCCGCGCCTCACTCCGACCGCCCTCGCCACCGGCCGTCCCGGCCCCGCGCTCCGGCTCCCGGCCGGCCTGCGGACCCCGGTCACGGCCCTCGTCCGCGCCCGGCCCCGAATCGTCGCCGCGCGCGGCGGAAGCCGCCGCGTCCCCGTCGTGCCCGTCGTCCGGCCGCCCCGCGGAACCGCCGCCGGCCTCCGGAAACTCGTCGTCGCCGCCCCGGGGCCCGCTCTGCGCCCCGGATGCCGTCCGCGCACTGCCCGTTCGCGCCGGCGGGGTGGGCCGGGCCACCACGCGTGCGCCGTTGCCGGGCAGTGCGGTGGGGTCGGCCGTCGGGGTGGCGGACGCCGGCCTCAGCGCGAACGGATCCCGCGCCGATCCGTCGGTGCCCGCCTGCCGCGCCGACACCGTCGCGCGCTTCCCGCCGTCCCCGCCGCCGGGCGGCGGACCGGCGGCGTCCGGTCCGCGGTCGCGCCGCGAGTCCTTGGGCTCCAGCGGTATCGGCGACCCCCTCAGCGGCTCGTCCGCGGTCCTGGGCAGCGTCAGCCGGAACTGCGAACCGCCGCCCGGCTCGCCCCACGCCTGGAGCCAGCCGCCGTGCAGCCGCGCGTCCTCCAGGGCGATGGACAGCCCCAGCCCCGTACCGCCGGTGGTGCGCGCGCGTGCCGGGTCGGCCCGCCAGAAGCGGCTGAAGACCCGGGTCGCCTCACCGGGCTTGAGCCCGACGCCGTAGTCGCGCACCGCCACCGCCACCGCCCCGCCGGCCGCGGCGAGCTTGACGACGACGTCCCTGCCCTCGCCGTGCTCCACCGCGTTGACGACCAGGTTGCGCAGCACGCGCTCCACGCGCCGCGCGTCGGCCTCGGCGACGACGGGCTGCTGGTCGCCGGCGATCCTGATCCGCGTGCCCTTGCGTTCGGCGAGCGGCTCCGCCCCGCTGACCACCCGCCGTACGACCTCGCGCAGGTCTATCGGCTCCGCCTCCAGCGCCGCCGCGCCCGCGTCGAAGCGGCTGATCTCCAGCAGGTCCGCGAGCAGCGACTCGAACCGGTCCAGCTGGTCGGCGAGCAGCTCCGCCGACCGCGCGGTCACCGGATCGAAGTCCTCGCGCGCCTCGTGGATGACGTCCGCGGCCATCCGCACGGTCGTCAGCGGCGTCCGCAGCTCGTGCGACACGTCCGACACGAACCGGCGCTGCATCCGCGACAGGTCCTCGAGCTGGTTGATCTTCAGCTGGAGGTTCTGCGCCATCTTGTTGAACGCCTCGCCGAGCCGCGCGATGTCGTCCTCGCCGGTGACCTTCATACGTTCCTGCAGCCGCCCCGCGGACAGCCGCTCGGCGATCCCGGCCGCCATCCGCACCGGCGTGACGACCTGGCGCACCACGAGCCAGGCGATCGCCCCGAGGAGTACGACGACGAACAGCCCGGCGGTCGCCAAGGTGCCCTTGACGAGGCTCAGCGACTTCTCCTCCTGGGTGAGCGGGAAGAGGTAGTACAGCTGGTACGGGTCGCTGTTGGGGTCGTTGACCTGCTTGCCGATGACCAGGCCGGGCTGGGATTCCTTCTTGGTGTCGTAGACGATGCGCGTGTAGCTCTGGGCCGCCGACGCGCTGGCATCGATCCTCTCCCGCAGCTCCGCCGGCACACTCGCCGTCGGATTGACCTCACCGGAGGCGCGCGGTCCGCGCCCACTGCCGCTCTCGTCGCCCGCGGGCAGGGTCACCACGTCGAAGGCGCCCTGTCCACCGCTGGAGAGCGACTCCACGAGGTCGCTCATCCACTGGATGACGCTCTGCGAGGGACGACCGTCCACCGCAGTGCCGTCGCCGCCCGTGACGGTCACGGCCTCCTCGGCCTGCTGTTTGGCCACCGCGAACCCGCCGGTGGCCTGGCTCTGCGACGCCTTCACCTTGGCGTCCAGCAGACCGTTGCGCACCTGGCCGATGACGACGAAGCCCAGCAGCAGGACCACGCCCAGCGACATCAGCAGCGTGGTGACGACGACCTTGAGCTGGATGTTGCGCCGCCACAGCCGCATGACGGGCAGCAGTGGCCGACGCACCCAGCGCACGAACAACCGGATCACCGGGCTGCCCTGGACCCCGCCCTGCAGCAGCCCGCTGTCGAGCAGGCGCCCCCAGCGGGAGCCCGAGGTCTTCCGGCCGACAGGCCGCCCCGGACGGCCCCCGGACCGGCCGGGCGCCGAAGCGGCACTGTCACCGGACATGTCAGCTCGGTCCTGCCTTGTATCCGACACCACGGACGGTCACCACGATCTCCGGCTTCTCCGGGTCCTTCTCGACCTTGGAGCGCAGCCGCTGCACATGCACGTTCACCAGCCGGGTGTCCGCCGCGTGGCGGTAGCCCCAGACCTGCTCGAGGAGCACCTCACGCGTGAACACCTGCCACGGCTTGCGGGCGAGCGCGACCAGCAGGTCGAACTCCAGCGGCGTCAGCGCGATCGACTGCCCGTCCCGCTTCACGGAGTGCCCGGCCACGTCGATCACCAGGTCGCCGATGGCGAGCTGCTCCGGCGCCGGCTCCTCCGACCTGCGCAGCCGCGCCCGGATACGGGCCACCAGCTCCTTCGGCTTGAACGGCTTCACGATGTAGTCGTCGGCCCCGGACTCCAGGCCCACCACGACATCGACGGTGTCGCTCTTCGCCGTGAGCATCACGATCGGCACCCCGGACTCCGCCCTGATCAGGCGGCACACCTCGATGCCGTCCCGGCCGGGCAGCATCAGGTCCAGGAGCACCAGATCGGGCTTGGTCTCGCGAAAGGCGGCGAGCGCCTTGTCGCCGTCGGCTACGAAAGACGGCTCAAAACCTTCACCGCGCAGCACGATGCCGAGCATCTCGGCCAGTGCGCTGTCGTCGTCGACGACAAGGACTCGTCCCTTCATAAACGACATCATCCCATTAGCTAATCGTTACCTGGCGTGACCTGGCACACAGCGCGGCCAGAGCCCCGGCTGTCACGGGCGAAACGACACCCTCTTCGGTGACGATCGCCGTCACCAGCTCCGGCGGTGTCACGTCGAACGCCGGGTTGTACGCCTGGGTCCCCAGGGGTGCCACCGGAATCCCCCCTCCCGCTTCCGTTCCGGCCACCGGCACCTGCGGTGCCGTGACCTCCGTCACCTCATGCCCGGGGCGCTGCTCGACCTCGATGGACGCCCCGTCCGGCGTCCCCAGGTCCACCGTCGTCACCGGTGCCACCACGATGAACGGCACATGGTGGTACCGCGCGAGCACCGCGAGCGGATAGCTCCCCACCTTGTTCGCCACCGATCCGTCGGCCGCGATGCGGTCCGCACCGATGAGCACCGCGTCCACCTCGCCCGCCGCGAACAGCGATCCCGCCGCGTTGTCGGTGAGCAGGGTGTACGCCATGCCGCTGCGGGCCGCCTCGTATGCCGTCAGGCGAGCACCTTGCAGCAACGGACGCGTTTCGTCCACCCACAGGCGCCGAAGCCGTCCCGCCCGGTGCGCCGCCAGCGCCACCGCGAACGCCGTCCCCTCGCCGCCCGACACCAGCGAACCGGTGTTGCAGTGCGTGAGCACCCGGTGCCCGCCGCCGGGCAGCAGCTCGTCGAGGAACGCCAGCCCGTGCCCGGCCATCCGGGCGCTGGCCTCGGCGTCCTCCCGGTGCAGCTGCCGCGCCGCGGCCAGCGCGGCCTCGGCCGCCTGCCGGGCGTCCCCGCCACGGGCGAGGACCGCCTGGTGGGCGGAGTGCGCCCGGCGCACGCCGACGGCGAGGTTCACCGCGGTGGGCCGGGCGCTCTCCAGCGCCGCTGCCGCGTCGTCCACGTCGAAGCCCCGTACGGCGGCGAGCGCGACGCCGTAGGCTCCCGCGATGCCCAGCAGAGGAGCACCGCGGACGGCGAGCGAGCGGATCGCCTCCACCAGCGCCGGCGCATCCGTACAGACGAGTTCGACCTCCTCGGCCGGCAGCCTCGTCTGGTCGAGCAGGACCAGGACGGGACCTTCGGGTGGCTCTTCCCAGCGCAGCGCCGGGATCTCGGTCGGCCGTTTGTTGTCGCCGCTGTGCGCGTACTGATCAGCCATGCGGTCAGTCTGCCCCCTGTCGCACGGACAATTGAAGGTGCGCAGCCCTCACCTCGGCAGGTCGGTTGATGACCACCCCATGGCACGATGGCAGCCAAGCCGCCGCCGCGACCGCGGACGGGCACCGTGAAGGAGCGACGATGAACGACACTCCGGGCTGGGCCTCGCCCGGATCCGCCCCGTCCGAAGGGCAGGAACCGGGCGCGTCCGGCCCTGCCGAGCCCGCCGACCGTCCAGGCCCCCAGCACCCCGCCGACCAGCCCCGGCAGCCCGGCCCGGCTCCCCAGGACCCGGGCGTGAAGTGGTCGAAGGAACAGCCGCCACCCGGCCAGTGGTCCGCGCCCACCGGCCCGCCCGGCCCCACGGACCCCGGCCAGGCCCCTCCGCCCCCGCCGCCCGGCCCGGGCTGGGGCACCCCGCCGCCCGCCGGCCCCGGCGGTTACGGCGGCGGCCGCACAGGCCCCGGCGGACCCGGTGGACACGGCGCCTGGGGAGGCAACTGGGGCGGCGGCTGGGGAGGCCCCCCGCCCGCGGCCAAGCCCGGCGTCATCCCGCTCCGCCCGCTCGGCGTGGGCGAGATCCTCGACGGCGCCGTCTCCACCATGCGCACCTACTGGCGCACGGTCCTCGGCATCTCGCTGACCGTCGCCGTCCTCACCGAGATCGTCGTCGTACTGCTCCAGGGCCTCGCCCTGGACACCTCCAGCACCGCGGTCCTCAACGACCCCAGCGCCACCCTCGGCGAACTGACCGACGCCATGGGCGACGCCCTGCTCAACTCCGGCGTGGTCTTCCTGGTCACCCTGATCGGCACCGTCGCCGCCACCGCCCTGCTCACGACCGTCACCAGCCGCGCGGTACTCGGCAAGCCGGTCACCACCGGCGAGGCCTGGCGCGACGCCCGCCCCCAGATCGTCAAGCTGTTCGGCCTGATCTGCCTGCTGCTGCTCATCACCGTCGGCATCATGGCCGTCGGCGCGCTGCCCGGTTTCCTCGTCACCCTCGCCGCGGGCAGCGACGTGGGCATCGCGCTCACCGTCCTGGGCCTGGTCGGCGCCACTGTCGTCACCCTGTGGCTCATGATCCGCCTGTCGCTGGCCTCGCCCACGCTGATGCTGGAGAAGCAGGGCATCGTGAAGGCGATGAGCCGCTCCGCCAAACTGGTGGGCGGCTCCTGGTGGCGGGTCTTCGGCATCCAGCTGCTCGCGATGATCATCGCGAACGTCGTCGCGTCGATCATCGTCATCCCGTTCACCTTCCTCGCCTCGGCCCTCAGCGGAGACGGCGTCACCGGCTTCCTCGACAGCGCCGGCGGCGACATCGGCTGGACGTTCCTCATCGTCAGCGGCATCGGCTCGGTCATCGGCTCCATGATCACGTTCCCGATCACGGCCGGCGTCACCGTGCTCCTCTACGTCGACCAGCGCATCCGCCGCGAGGCCCTCGACCTCGAACTGGCCCGCGCCGCAGGCGTCCAGGGCCACGGCCCCGGCACCACCCCGGGGAGCTGATGGCGTGACCGCCACGGGGGGAGTTCTCACATCCGTACAGGCGCTGCCCGCGGCCGCCGACACGGCCGTACACCTGCTGCTGCGCGGCGACGACGAACCGCCCGTCACCCTCCCGCGCGACCCCGCGCGGGAGGCGGCCCGGCGTGAACTGTCCAAAGGCATGTACCACGAGAACGACCCCAGCTGGTTCCAGCAGGCCCTCGACACCTTCTGGGAATGGGTCGACAAGCTGTTCGGCGCCGCCTCCACCGCGACACCCGGCGGCACACTCGGCCTGATCGTCGTCATCGCGGCCGTGATCGCCGTCCTGGGCGCCCTGTGGTGGCGCCTGGGCACCCCGCGCCGCGGGCCGACCTCGGCTCCCGCCCTGTTCGACGACCGCCCCCGCAGCGCCGCCGAACACCGCGCGGCCGCCGAGGCGCACGCCGCCCAGGGCCACTGGAACCAGGCCGTCCAGGAACGCATGCGGGCCGTCGTCCGCGCCCTGGAGGAACGCGCCCTGCTCGACACCCGCCCCGGCCGCACCGCCGACGAGGCCGCCGCGGAGGCCGGCCGCGCCCTGCCCGCCCACACCACCCGGCTGCACACCGCCGCCCGCGCCTTCGACGACGTCACATACGGCGGCCGGGCCGCCACGGAACAGTCGTACCGGCAGCTCGCCGAACTCGACCGCGACCTGGAACGCGCCAGACCACAGCTCACGACCAGCGGCGGCAGCACCCACAGCACGGACGCCGACGCCCACCGGGGAGCCGCCGGATGACGACCGAGGTCACGCCCCCACCCACCTCGGCCTCGCCCACCGCACGCCAGGTGTGGACCCGCGCACGAGGCATCGCCCTGGCGCTGGTACTGCTGCTCGCGGCGGCCGTCGCCATCGCCGTGATCCGCTCCGACGCCCGGCACGGCGAACTCGACCCGCGCTCCGCCGACCCCTACGGCAGCCGCGCCGTCGCCGAACTCCTCGCCGACCGCGGCGTGGACACCCGCGTGGTCACCACCCTCGACGAGGCCACCGCCGCGGCCGGCCCCGAAACGACCCTCCTGGTCGCCGTCCCCGACCTGCTGACCGCACCGCAGCAGTCCCGGCTGCACTCCGCCACCGTCGAATCCGGCGGCCGCACCGTCCTGGTCTCCTCCGGCAGCGCCTCCGTCGAACGGCTCGCCCCCGGCGTCACCGCCGACCCGGCCACCAGCTTCGACTCCACCCTCTCCCCCGACTGCGACCTGCCCGCCGCCCGCCGCGCGGGCACCGCCGACCTGGGCGGCATCCGCTACACCACCATCCACCTCACCGCCGACGAGTGCTACCCCAGCGAGCGCCTCGCCACCCTGCTGCGCATCCCGGCCCCCTCCGGCGACGGCGACACAGTCCTCCTCGGCGCCCCCGACATCCTCCTCAACGACCGCCTCGACGAGCACGGCAACGCCTCGCTCGCCCTCCAGCTCCTCGGCTCCCGCCCCCATCTGGTCTGGTACCTCCCCTCGCTCACCGACGCCTCCGCCGCTTCCGAAGAGGACGCACGAGGCTTCTTCGACCTGCTCCCCTCCGGCTGGTTGTGGGGCACCCTGCAACTCTTCATCGCGGCAGCCCTGGCCGCTCTCTGGCGGGCACGCCGACTCGGCCCTCTGGTGCCCGAGAAACTCCCCGTGGCGATCCGCGCCTCCGAAACCGTCGAAGGCCGCGCCCGCCTCTACCGCAAGGCGAACGCCCGCGACCGCGCGGCCACCGCTCTTCGCTCCACCACCCGCACGCGCCTCGCCCCCCTCGTAGGCATCCCCGTCTCCCAGGCACACACGCCCGAGGCCCTGCTCCCCGCACTGTCCGCCCACCTCCAGGGCGACGGACAGTCCCTGCACACCCTCCTCTTCGGCCCGCCCCCGGGCGACGACGCCGCACTCATCCAGCTCGCCGACCACCTCGACGCCCTCGAAAGAGAGGTACGCCGTCCATGATGGACCCGACCACTGACAACGCCGCGCACACCGGGGACCCGGCCGCCGCCCGGGCCTCCCTGGAAGCCCTGCGCGCCGAGATCGCCAAGGCCGTGGTCGGCCAGGACCCCGCGGTGACCGGCCTCGTCGTCGCCCTGCTCTGCCGCGGCCACGTCCTCCTCGAAGGCGTCCCGGGCGTCGCCAAGACCCTCCTCGTCCGCGCCCTCGCGGCCACTCTGGAACTCGACACCAAGCGCGTCCAGTTCACCCCCGACCTGATGCCGAGCGACATCACCGGCTCCCTGGTCTACGACGCCCGCACCGCCGAGTTCTCCTTCCAGCCCGGCCCGGTCTTCACCAACCTCCTCCTCGCGGACGAGATCAACCGCACACCCCCGAAGACCCAGTCCTCCCTCCTGGAGGCCATGGAGGAGCGCCAGGTCACGGTCGACGGCACTCCCCGCCCCCTCCCCGACCCCTTCCTGGTCGCCGCGACCCAGAACCCGGTCGAGTACGAGGGCACCTACCCCCTCCCCGAAGCCCAGCTGGACCGCTTCCTCCTCAAGCTGACCATCCCCCTGCCCTCCCGCCAGGACGAGATCGACGTCCTCACCCGCCACGCCGGGGGCTTCAACCCGCGCGACCTGCGCGCCGCCGGCGTACGCCCCGTCGCGAACGCCGCCGACCTGGAAGCCGCCCGCCGCGCGGTCGCCGAAACGACGATCTCCCCCGAGATCACCGCCTACGTCGTGGACATCTGCCGCGCCACCCGCGAGTCGCCGTCCCTCACCCTCGGCGTCTCCCCCCGAGGGGCCACCGCGCTCCTGGCCACCGCCCGCGCGTGGGCCTGGCTGACCGGCCGCGACTACGTCATCCCCGACGACGTGAAGGCCCTCGCCCTGCCCACGCTCCGCCACCGCGTCCAGCTCCGCCCGGAGGCCGAGATGGAAGGCGTCACGACCGACTCGGTCATCAACGCGATCCTCGCCCACGTCCCCGTACCCCGCTGATGGCACTCACCGGACGCGCCGCCCTGCTCGCGGCCCTCGGCTCCCTGCCCGTCGGCATCTGGGAGCCCGGCTGGGCCGGCATCCTCGCCGTCAACGCCCCCCTGGCCGTGGCCTGTGCCTGTGACTTCGCCCTGGCCGCCCCCGTACGCCGCCTCGGTCTGACCCGCTCCGGCGACACCTCGGTACGCCTGGGCGACACCGCCGACGTCACCCTGACGATCACCAACTCGTCCGGCCGCCCGCTGCGCGCCCGCATCCGCGACGCCTGGCCCCCCAGCAGCTGGCAACCCGGCACGGAGGTGACGGCCTCCCGCCACCGCCTGACGATCCCCCCGGGTGAACGCCGGCGCATCACGACCCGTCTGCGCCCCACCCGCCGCGGCGACCGCCACGCCGACCGCGTCACCATCCGCTCCTACGGCCCCCTCGGCCTCTTCGCCCGCCAGGGCACCCACAAGGTCCCGTGGGCGGTACGCGTCCTCCCGCCTTTCACCAGCCGCAAACACCTGCCGTCCAAACTGGCCCGGCTGCGCGAACTGGACGGCCGCACGAGCGTCCTGACCCGAGGCGAGGGAACGGAGTTCGACAGCCTGCGCGAGTACGTCCCCGGCGACGACACCCGCTCCATCGACTGGCGCGCCACCGCCCGCCAGTCCGCGGTCGCGGTACGCACCTGGCGTCCCGAACGTGACCGTCACATCCTGCTGGTCCTCGACACCGGCCGCACCTCCGCGGGCCGTGTCGGCGACGCTCCCCGCCTGGACGCCTCCATGGACGCGGCCCTGCTCCTCGGGGCCCTCGCCTCCCGCGCCGGCGACCGCGTCGACCTCCTGGCCTACGACCGCCGCCTGCGCGCCCTCGTCCAGGGCCGTACGGCGGGCGACGTGCTCCCGTCCCTCGTCAACGCCATGGCCACCCTCGAACCCGAGCTCGTCGAAACCGACGCCCGGGGTCTGACGGCGACGGCACTCCGTACTGCGCCCCGCCGGTCGCTGATCGTGCTGCTCACGACCCTGGACGCCGCTCCCATCGAGGAGGGCCTGCTGCCCGTCCTGGCCCAGCTGACCCAGCGCCACACGCTTCTCCTTGCCTCGGTGGCGGACCCGCACATCGCCAGGATGGCCAGGGCACGCGGAAACACCGACGCGGTGTACGAGGCAGCGGCAGCAGCCCAGGCCCACACGGAACGCGACCGCACCGCGGAACAACTCCGCCGCCGTGGCGTCACGGTCGTGGACGCGACCCCGGAGGAACTGGCGCCGGCACTCGCGGACGCGTATCTGGCCTTGAAGGCGGCTGGGCGTCTGTGATTCACGGGGGGCGGCGGGCGGGTTTTCGAGGGCCCGCTGCCCCTGAAACGCAGAAAACCCCGCACCGTACCGGTGCGGGGTTTTCTTCAAGAATTGTTCGGCGGCGTCCTACTCTCCCACAGGGTCCCCCCTGCAGTACC
>NZ_JBEZBE010000052.1:0-35048 GCF_040646935.1 Streptomyces sp. NPDC044984 | reverse complement strand
GAGGCCCTGCCTTCATGCGCGTACCTGCGGAAGATCACCCGACCAGGAACTCCGTTCGATCCACACGTTCCAAGATCGGTTGAGATACGGCTTCTAATGCTGTTTGTCAAGCTGCGATGACGGTGGGCGGCACGGCTTCGTAGGTCCGTCCGTCGCGCAGGAGGGCCCAGAGCACGTTGACCCGGCGGCGGGCCAGAGCGAGGACGGCCTGGATGTGGCGCTTGCCCTCGGAGCGTTTGTGTTCGTAGAACCGGCGGGACTCAGTGCAGTGGCGAATGCTGAACAACGCGGAGATGTAGAAGACCCTTTGGAGTCGGCGGTTGTAGCGTCGTGGGTGGCGGAGGTTGCCGCTGATTTTCCCGGAGTCGCGGGGAACGGGGGCAACGCCGCCGAAGCCGGCGAAGCGGTCAGGAGTACCGAAGAGACTCATGTCGCCGCCGGTCGCGGCCAGGAACTCGGCACCGAGGATCACGCCCAGGCCGGGCATGCTGGTGATCACTTCGAAGTCCCGATGTTCGCGGAACCGGGCTTCGATCGCCTTGTCGAACTCGGCAACCTGCTGGTTGAGGGACAGCACCTCCGCCGCCAGGGTGTGCACCAGCTGGGTGGTCAGTTTTTCGCCGGGCAGGTTGGTGTGCTGGCGTCCGGCGGCTTCCCAAACGGTCTCGGCGAGTCGGTCAGCGCGGAGGACCTTGCGGTTGCGCAGCAGGTCTCGAGTCGCTTCTTGTCTGTCCGGCGGAGCGCGGCTGGGGTCTGGTAGCCGGTTACCGGTAGTTCGTTAAATCCGGAGGTAGAGGTCGATGCCGTGTCCGGTGGTGACCGCGTCGATCAGTGCCTGGAGTTCGGAGGGCGGGTCGGTGTCCGTCCAGGCTCGCCACCATCGGTTGAGGGTGACGGGGGAGGGTGAGCCAGGAACGGATGGCCCGTAACGCCCTGATCCAGCAGGGCTGTTGGTGAACCGCTCCGGGCCTGATGGAGGCTCTGATATGCCCCGGGTCTGGGGGAGGAAGGCGGCCTGCTCGGTGCGTGGCAGGGGATACGGGGGCAGGCGGTCCATGGCCGCGGTGAGGATGACGGTTTCCGGGTGGGTGATCGGTTCCCGGCAGGTCAGGGCGGAGGACGCGGGCCCGGTGGGGATGTGGGGGGTCAGCGGCGACACCGTCAAGATCGGGGCCTGGCTCGCCAAGGCCCACACCAAACACCGTTGCGGCCGACTCCTCGACGACCGTGCCCGCCTGATCGCCGCGCTCTTCGACGGCGTCTGGACGACCGAGGCCGCCGTTCCGGCCTGAACGCCCTCCCTCCCCGGCGGGGCGTGGCCCGGGCTCGTATACTGCGCCAGTCCGCGAACCGCCTGCTGAAGGGAAACCGTCCCGCCGTGTTCCAGCAGACCCCCGTCTACGACCGCCTCGTGGCCGAACGCGGCGACGTCCCCGTCCAGGTCCGCGGGGAAGCCGACCGGATACACCGCGACCTGGCCCAGGTACTGCACCGGACATCCGCTGCCCGGCCGAGCGCGCCGCGGAACGTCTTCGACCCGAAGACCCCTCCCGCCGCCCTGTAAGGACTCAGACTCCGCCCGGGGAACCGGCCGCCGTGACCTGGGTGGGACGTTCGTCGTTGTCCGGGTGGTGCCGCCCCTTGCCCATCGCGCCGTGACGGTGCCTGGCCGAGTGTCGCGTCAACCCACGACCGACGCGGACAGGTAGGCACCAGACGCGCCGCGTCACTCACGGCGCCCCGCCGTGGCGGTTCCGGCCGCCCATCAGGCGCCGGATCGTGGGACCGGTCGCAAGAACGGCACCGCCATGGCCGCACCCCGCCCGCGAAGGCACCCCCTGCGGCGCAGCGAGATCCCCCGCGGCACGCAACAGGCCGCGGGCCTGCGGCAGATCCGGGACGCCCTGCCGCCCGCACCCGACTCCCGCACCGCGGCCCCCGCCCACGCCCGGCCGGCGACGGCGTGCTGGGTGCTTGAACGGGTGAGGGCCTTCTGGGTTCGGTGTGGATCGCGACCTCCATTGCCGACCGGATCGTGAGGGCGTGTGGCGTGATTGTCGCCGTTGACCGCCTTGTCGGCGCCATGTCACCTTCGGGCGTCGAAGGCCGTCAACGGGAGGGACACACGGTGACCACAGGCAGCAGTGACAGAAGACGCGAAGGCGCCAGGATCGCCGTCGCGCTCACGGCGATCCTGGTCGCAACGGCCATGGTGGGACCGGCCACGGCAGCCGCTGGTGGTGCGGCGGCCGGCGCCCCGGTGACCGCGCAGGCGATAGCGATGAGCGACCCCACGCCCGAGGAGCAGGAGCAGTTGCGGGCCATCGCCGGTGTCATCTGGACACCCGAGCTGGCGGCCGGATGGAACATGAACGCCGAGGTGGCCAACGTACTGTCAACGGCCACCGGCGAGATCCTCAAGTGCAGCGAGGCTTTCGCCCTCGTGCCGCGCCCGGCCGGCTTCGTGCCCGGACTCGGCTATCTGGTCAACTATTGGAAGAACCTTCGCGACTACTTCCTGGCCGTGAAGAGCGACCGGACGTATCGCGCCTGCGTGGTCACCGCCGCGGCCAACTACCGCTCACCCATCGAAATGGCCTCCATGGGCATCTGACCCGCCCGGCCGACGGGCCGCGAACCGCCGGTGGTACATGGCGCGAGCGGCCTCGCTGGTAAGTGGTGTGCACCGAGGGCGAAGGGCGGAACGACCGGTGGTCCGACCCCGGACGAGAAGCTGACGGTGCTGGCCGTCCTGGTCTTCGGCATCCTCGTCACGCCGACCGCGTTCGGGCAGGGCGTGCTGGGCGCTGTGGGGGAGCTGGCCTCCGGCATCAACGACCCCGGCCGCTGACCGCTCCCCGCACACTGCTCGCGCTTTCGGGTTGGCAGGAGCACGCTGGAAGGTGTGAGTGGCGCGCCCATCGTCGTGCACCGGCCCTCGATCTTCGGGGGCCGGAGGGTCACTGGGCACCGGCACGGCCGGGACGAGATTCTGGGCATCGCCTACAGTGATCACGACCTGGCGGTGTTCCTCGAAGGCGCCGGCATCGACGATCCGGACGCCGCGGTGGATGACCGTCGGTGGTGGAGTGGCGCGGCGGTCCGGCTCATGATTTCCGTGCCGCCTGAACCAGCCGCATCTTTCGAGCCACGAGGTGTGCAATCGCCCATCGGGTCGTCTGCCTCGGCATAGCGTTGCCCGTAAACAACGACAGACACGGGGGAGCGTGGACACGGATATCTGTCGGCGACGGCTGAAAAGTGGACCAGTGACGCCTGGGTTCTACTGGGATTGTTGGCGTGGTGTCGCTGGGGCTGACGGCATGTGATCGTCACGGTATGCCGTTTGCCCGAGGTATCCGCAGGGTGGTGGGCTGACGCCTGAACGGCAGGCGTTTCGTGAGCGGATCCGGATGGAGGCTGTCGGCGTACACCCGAACATGCACCGATCGGTACGAATCAAAGTGCACAACCTTGATCTGATGCCCGTCTGTCCGCAAGGGCGGGTGCCCTCGCGGTGACTTCACCCAACCGGCATGACCTGCGCCGTCTGTTGCGCCTTCAGCGCGTGGCCCGGTCGGCTGTTTCTCGGGTGATGTCGGCGTAGAGGCGGAAGAGGGCCGGGCGGGCCTCGCCGTGGTCGCGTTCGTGCAGGGCCGCCCAGCACCGGGCGATGAGCTCCCGGGCCTGGGTGCCGGGCCAGGGCTGGGGCAGGAGCTGAGGCGGCAGCAGCGGGTCGGGCTCCATGGCGCGGGTGAGTTCGGCGGCCAGCTCGACGGCGATGGTGAGAAGTGCGGCCGGGGAGAGTTCGACAGGGCCGGTGAGCCGGGCGAGGCGGGGCTGGGTGATGCGGCTGAGGCGGTGGTAGCGGTCGGCGATCTCCTGGAGAGGCCACAGACGGCGGGCGAGTTCGGCAGGCTCCCGGGTGTCGCCCCTGCGCAGGTCCGTCGTGGTGAGGAGGGTGAGCGCGTCGTGGGCGCCGATGCGGTGGGCCGCTTCTTCGACGTACGGTTCCCATGTGTTGGCGCAGACGTAGAGTCCGCCCTGGAGCGGGGCGCCGCCGAGGTGGAGGAGCGTCTCGCGCAGGGCGTCCCGGGCGGTGCGCGCCGACTCGGGCACCGCGAAGGCGGCCAGGTGCCAGACCCCGTCCCAGGGCGCGAGCCCGGCGTCCTGCTGGAATGCGTGCCGCAGGAAGTCCGCGTTGGGGACGAGGGCACGCACGGTGTCCGTGGTCGCGTGCAGTTCCGCCTTGCGGCCTCGGCCTTCGTGGGTGAATCGGCCTTCGGCCACGAGGCGTTTGACGCACAGCCGTACCTGCTGGTCGCTCATGCCCAGGGTGTTGGCGACGGTGTACAGCTCGTCCGCGCCGACGGTGCCGTCCTCGCGGATCAGCGCGTGGACGAGCATGCGGGTGGGGACCTCGACGTGGTCGGTGTCGGCGCTCACAGTTCCCTCACCCCTCCTGTTCCGACCGGGCGGTGCATGGTGGTCACCGCGCCGAATCCGAGCAACCCGCGCAGATAGGGCGTGTGCTCGGTCCGTACGGCCGTGAAGCCGCGCCGCTCGTACAGGGCCCTGGCGCGCGGGTTGGTGTCGATCACGTCCAGTCTGATCTCCCGGCAGCCCTGCTCCGCCGCGACGGCGGCCACTTCCTCGATGAGCAGGCCTCCGACGCCGCGGCCGCGCATGTCCGGGTCCACGGCGATGCCGTCCATGACGAGCTGTCCGGGGGCCGGGTGACGTTCGAACAGGGCGAGGAGCAGGAGTCGGTGCAGTCCACGCAGGTGCCCGTAAGCGCGCAGCACGGCGCGGGCCGATCCTCCGGTGAGGGCTCGCCCGCCGTGGTGGTAGCCGGCGAGGCCGACGAGCTGCCCGTCGAGGAGTGCGCAGACCGCTCGATCGGTGTTCAGGTGGGCGGCGATAAAGGGCACTGCCTTGCTCGCCGGGCTCAGGGCGGGGCCGAGTTTGCGGCCGAAGGCGTCCCAGTACAGCTCGGCCACCCGCCGCTCGGCTCCAGCCGGAACACCCCGCTGCACCGTCACCGGTCCGGCCCCGGGCCCTGTCGCGTCCAGTCCCATGCCGTGCCTCCTCTCTTCCTGAAACCGAGACTCAAAACTATCAGATGCTCAACGGTCGTTCCCATGATGATAGTTTCAGTATCTGCTTTTCACACCCGAACAGAGGCGGCCCTCCCATGTGTCCGAAGACCCGGCCCCGACGACGCGGGCTCCGCATCACCGTGTGGTCACTCGTCACGATCCTGGTCGTGGCCGTCGGCCTCGTCGGTGTGGTGCTGTGGCAGAACTCCTACGACATGGACGAGCAGCGGGTCACGATCCGCCACGGCGGCCACACCCTCAGCGGCGTACTGGCCGTCCCCAGGGACGGCCGCAAGCACCACGGCCTGGTCGTGTACGTCCACGGCGACGGCCCCGTCGACGCCACCCACGACGACGGTTACAAGCCCATGTGGGAGGCGAACGCCAAAGCCGGGTACGCCTCCCTGTCCTGGGACAAGCCCGGCGTCGCGGGCACGCCCGGAAACTGGCTCGACCAGTCCATGGACGACCGGGCCGACGAGGCGGCCGCCGCCATCACCTGGGCCCGCGCCCGCCCGGACATCGACGGCGACCGGATCGGACTCTGGGGCGCCAGCCAGGCGGGCTGGGTCCTGCCGAAGATCGCCGCCAAGACGCCCGTGAGCTTCGTCATCGCCGTCTCGCCCGCGATCAACTGGCTCCAGCAAGGCCGCTACAACCTCCTCGCCGAGCTGCGCGCCGACGGCGCATCAGCAGCCCGCACCAAGGCGGAGGTCGCCAAGAGCGACACCACCCGTCGGCTGCTGGGACGCCACGCGAGCTTCGAGGAGTACGTCAGGGCGATGGGCGGCGACGCGGACGGCATGACCGCCGACCGCTGGGGCTTCGTCTCCAAGAACTACACCGCGGACGCCACGCGAGACCTCCGCGCCCTGCGCGGCGTACCGGTGCTGCTGACCCTCGCGGGCCATGACATCAACGTGGACACCGCCGACACGGAGCGCACGTACCACAAGGTGCTGGACGCAGGCGGTGCATTGACGGTCAGGCGTTACCCGGACGCGACCCATTCACTGCTCAAGCAGTCCATTGAGCAGTCGGACCTCAAGATCACGCTCACCGCGCTCCTCTCTCCCCACTCGCTCTTCGCGGACGGATTCCTGCACGATCAAAGACAGTTCCTCAAGGAACTCAGCCGAGGCAGTCACGCCACCTCATGACACCCCGCAGACCCGGCCATGGCGCACGGTGCACGTTCACGTGTGCCGCCCGGTGCACTTTGAAGCGAACGCCGAAGGGCCATAGCCATCAGAGCGCTCTCAAGAGAGCCGGCTTCTCGGCTTCCTGCCACTTCGCGAGCTGTTGCCACAACTCCGCCGAGTGGTCGGGAAGAGCGGCGGGCGCCCCGGGGTCCGGAAGCCGTCGGAAGTCCTCTGCGGTGAGGGGCCTCGTCAGCGAATTTCGATCACACTGCTCCCTCGACGGCGGGCCACTCGTACGCACTGGGTGCACCGACGCGACTCCACCGACGTGAGGCTTCATACAGGGGGAGGCGCTGCGTACTACGAGTAGCCGTGACGCGCCAGACTGCCGGTGCCGAAACGACGTGGGGCCGTGACGCTCCGGGCGCCCGGCGGTCCTTCTTCGGGACCTCAAAGTATCTATGACCTGCTGCTTTCATGCCTGCGTCCAGGGTGACATGTTTCCGGCGACGGAAACACCAGATCACACCTTCGAACTGATCACGCGACCTCACGGGGGAGGGGCCGCACTCGCCTGCCAGCAAGTACGGCTCGACGAAATCCCACCGGCCATGACCGAACTGTCGACGTGTCACACCCACCTTCCACCCCGGCACAGCAGCGGAACACACACATCGATCACGACCTCACACGAGTTTTGGCCGTGCCGTTCTGATGTGTTGGTGACGCGCCCGACTGCATGCGGAGGCCGTGGCCCTGCCGACGCCACATCGGCGTCGGCAGGGCCACCGCGGAGTCCTAGCCGGCCGTCGGCTGGTGTGCTGACGGTATGACCACGAGACGCAGGGTTTCCTCATCGTTGTGCCCGCTGATCGCGAACAGACGGGTTCCGTCCGGTGCCCATGCGAGACCACGGTGCCGCAGGTAGCCGGCGTCGAACCCGGTGGCCGGGGCGAGGAACACCGTGCGGTAGGGGGAGTCGGCCCCGGCCCGATACAGGTATACGTCCGGGTCGGGTTCGATGCTGTTCACGCCAGCTGCGACGTCGCCCCGCGAGGAGACCGCAACGGCGTTGGGATACGACGTGCTCGCATACGTGTGCTCCTCGGCCAGGTCCGGCAGCCGGAACGAGGGATGGTGGTAGGGCGCCCCGGACGCGGTCAGCAGCCTCTTGCCGTCCGGAGTGATGGCCAGGTCGCTGAAGTTGGAGCTGCCGCCAGGCCCGCGCACCGTCGTGTGAAGGACAGGGCTTTCCCCGGAGACGTCGTACACCGAGAGGTGCCCTGGAGAGGTGTTCTGGTCTCCGGCGACGAGAATTCCTGGTGCTGCGGGGGAGGTTGCCAGGAGCGGCGCACCGCTGAAGTCGCCCTCGGGGATGAGCCCCAGACGCACCTTCGGGGTGGAGGTGCCGAGTGTGAGCGAGCCGATGCTCGCCTCCCACTGTTCTCCGTAACCGAAGAACAGTGTCCGGCCGCTCAGCGCCACGTGGAACGGTGCGGTGCCGACGCCGGTGGCATGACGGGCTCGCTGCCGGGCGGAACCGGTATCGATGACGCTGATGGCGTCGCCGAGGGCGAGCGGCGCGTAGAGCGTGCGGGAGTCAGCGGACAACTCCAGGTCGCACACTCCTGGCAGGTCCTTGATTCTGTGGATCAGGCGGCCGTGGTAGTCGGCTACCAGGACACTGCCCGTGGTGTAGTCGGAGACGAATACCCGTTCGTGGAGCGGATCTACCGCGAGATCGCAGTGGTACGCGATCGGCAGTACGGTGCCCTCGTCCGTCGGTGCAGCCTGTGTCGCGGGCGCGGCACCGAGCGATAAGCTCAGCAAGGCCGCGAGCGTCAGCAGCAGGCGGGCGCGGAAAAGTCGTCTTCGCATCGGTGTCCCTTCGGGGAACAGGCAGGAGCGTTGGTCAGGGGTCTGCCCCGTGGCATGGTCCATTGCCGCCTGGGTGTACCCCCGTGTTATCTCCGTACTCCCTGCGAGTTCTGACCACCACAAGGGATATCGCCTGTTCCGCTTGACGTCCGACGTTGCCGGAGCGCGTGCGGCCCCCCTCCACTTTGAGACGACGACTGTGAGAGGCCGTTCTCTTTCTGAACCTCGTGTGCGGTTTCTGCTGGTCAGGCATGAGATCGCGGTTGTCGCGGGAGTCTCGCTCCGTTACTGGCCGAGATGTCGTGGGGGTGGCGGGTGCCGTCGATGCGGGCGGTTCTGAAGACGCGGCGGAAGGCTGCGGCGGTGCGGGGGGAGGAACTCGAAGCCGAGCTGGAGCGGGTTCAGGCGGCTCTGCGGAGGCGGAAGAAGTGCTCCGGCGCCGGGTGATCGGTCTGGAGCAGTATCTGGAGGCGCTGGTCGAGGCGGATGCGCCCGCCGTGGTGACCGACGGATCCTCGCAGAAGATAGCCGGTGGGACCGCGCCGGGCGGTGCCCCACCGTCAGGACACGGCTGGCACCGAGGTGCTGTCGGTGAACCACCAGGCGTTGCACGCTGAGCCGGCCGCTCCCGGCAGCTGGCGGGGTCGGCATGCACGACCGCTCCAGCCGTCCGCACCGTCAGCCACGCCGCACCCCACCTGAGATCGAGGCCCAGGTCGTGCGCCTGCGCCGCTAACACGGGATCGGCCCGGTGCGTCTGGCCGCACGATGCGGCATCGCCGCCTCCATCGCGCACCGCATCCTGGGCCGCAACAACCTGCCGGCCCCGGCCACGCTGGACCGGGCCACCGGCGAACCGGTGCGCCGCTTCGAGCGAGCCCGACCCGGTGAACTGGTCCCCATCGACGTCAAGAAGCTCGGCCGCATCCCCGACGGCGGCGGGCACCGCACCCGGGGCCGTGCCGAAGGCCGGCGCAACCGAACCGGGACCGGCTATGCGTACCTGCACACCGCTCTGGACGACCACACCCGCCTCGTCTACACCGAGGACCTGCCCGACGAGAGGGCCGCCACCTGCACCGGTTTCCTCACCCGGGCTGCCGCCTGGTTCGCCGCACGCGGCATCACGATCGAACGCGTCCTTACCGACAACCACCGTCGCGCGCCACCGGGCGCCCCCGCTCGCAGGGGCGTGAGCGCACACGTTGGGCCCCGTGTCACCGCGACATGTACGTTTTGTCGGCGGGCTGGGCGACTTCCTCGCGCGGGGTGACCCTCCGGGTGTGGAACGACCACAGGACGTACAGGGCCAGGCCGTAGCCGAGGAGCTGGACGGAGAGGTAGCTTCCGGTCCCGCCGCTCTCGACGACGGGGAACAGCACCAGGGGCGCGACGAACATGCCGAGGCCGTGCGCGAGCGACGTGGCGGCGGCATAGCTCTCCACGGCCCCGGGCGGAGCGGTGCGGGTGACGAGTGGTTGGACGCTGGGGGCGATGAGGCACTGCCCGACGGCGAAGACGAGGCCGAACAGGACACCCAGCAGCAGTCGTCCACGCGGCGCGGGAAGCAGCAGGGCGCCAGCCTGGAAGGCCAGCGCCACCAGCCAGGTCAGGATCGCCACCCACAGGGCACCCGTGTAGCCGACACGTTCGACGAGGCGCAGCGCGAGTCCCTGGAACACGATGATCCCGGCGGTGTTGCACGCGATGACGACGCTGATCGCCACCACTGAGAAGTGCGCGTCGCGCATCACGGCGGGCACCACGGACTCGAACTGGCCGAGCCCGAAGATCACGAGGGCCGACTGGAGCGCCAGCAGGCGCAGGAACACCGGATCGCGCAGGGCGGCGAAGCGCCTGCCCGGCGCGGCGGCTCCGGCCTCAGCGGCGCCGGACGCCGCACCCCGCGGCTCCGCACGTGTCCGCCCGAGGCGGACCAGTACCACCCCGTACGCGAGGTAGCTGGCGGCGTTGGCCGCCAGGCACAGGGTGTAGCCATCGTCACCGAGCCACTGGACGGCCTGGCCGCCCAGCAGAGAACCGGCCGTCATCATCAGCGCGGACGCGCGGTGCTGCCCGGACAGCACGCGGCTGAACGCCGCGTCGCCGAACGCCTTGGTCAGCAAAGGGGTCTGGACCGCGTAGTAGATGCCCGTGCCCGCACCGGACAGGCAGGCGGCGGGCACCGTGGCCGCCATCGAGTCCGCCGTCGTGAGCCAGGTCGCGCCCGCGGCCTGGAAAACCGTGGCGGCGACGGCGGTCGGGCCGGGGCCCCGGACACGGCCGATCCAGGCGGCGAACGGGTTGACCACGAGCCCGGAGAGCGCGAACAGGGCGAAGTAGAGGGAGACGCCCGAGGTGGACACGCCCAGCATCTCTCTCAGATAGGCCACGATGAGGGGCAGCACCAGGCCGCTGCCGAAAGCGGTGGCGCCCCAACCGGTCAGGAACCACCTGTAGCCGGCCAGCGACGCGCGTGTGGATAAGAGCCCATGAACAGAGGGCATGCCGAGATATCCAAACCGAGGCAGAAAAAGACAAGTGCGATTATATCTTGCTCGTGTGATGAACCGTCAGTCCCTTGTCGCCAAGCGTCGCGAGGGCAGCCAAGGACGCGTGGGGCGAACGGATAAAGACTGGCGGGGAGGGTAGCAGAACGCCGTAGCGACTCAGCGCTAGCGGGAGAGTTATGAGTGAGCAACTTCGTGCGCGTTCCCCTCAGGGCTTGAGGATGCGGGTCTTCGGGACGATGACCGCCTTGCACGGGACACGGGAGCTGTCGCTGGGAGCCCCGCGCCACCGGGCGCTGCTGGGACTCCTGGTGGTCCGGCTGAACCAGGTCGTCCCTGTCCCCCAGCTCATCGAGGAGCTGTGGGGCGACCGTCCTCCCCGACGCCCGACAGCCGCCCTGCACACGTACATCTCCCATATGCGCCGCGCGCTCAGCAACGGTGCGGGGCCGGGAGGCCCGTCGATGCTGGTGCGCCACCAGGCGCCCGGCTACGTCCTCGCCCTCGACCCGGACCAGGTCGACGCCCACCGGTTCGAGCGCCTGGTGCTCCAGGCGCGGCGCGACATGACGGCCCGGGACCACCGGATGGCGCAGGACCGGCTCAGCGCCGCCCTGAAGTTATGGCGGGGCACCCCCTACCTGGATCTCGTTGACTACGCGCCGATGGCCGAGGAGAGCGCCCGGCTGGAGCAGGCGCGGCTGACCGCGGTGGAGTTGCACGCCGAGGCGTCCCTCGCTCTCGGAGAGAACGACGCCGTCGTGGCGCGGCTCCATCCCGAGGCCCAGCGGTACCCGACGCGCGAGTGCCTGGTCGCGTATCTGATGACCGCTCTGTACCGGCTGGGCCGGCAGGCCGACGCGCTGCGGCTGTTCGAGCGGACGCGTGCGCAGCTGGCGGAGGAGCTGGGCGTGGACGCCGGCGCCGAACTCCAGCGGATCCACGCCGCCATACTGCGCCAGGAGCTGCCGTTCGGTGACCGCACCGCCACGCGTACGGTCGTGATCACGGACGAGGACCGGGCCGGCGGGACGGCCTCCCCGCAGCCCGAGGCCCCCGCGGGCGGCGACCACAAGGACACGACGGCGTGGGGCGCGCGGGCGGACCGGCCGGATCCCTCCCGCGAACGGACGGAGCCGGCTGCCCGGGTTGCGCTTCTGAACACCGCGGGCGTCACGTACGGCATCACCGTCCCGCACGATTCCGAGGTGTCCCGCCCCTTGACATCGTTGCCATTCGTCGGCCGCACCTACGAGCTGGCCGTACTCGGCGCCTGGGCGGACGCCGCCCTCTCCGGCGAAGGCGGTCTGGCCGCGGTGACGGGTCAATCCGGGATCGGCAAGACCGAGTTGACGGTCGAAGTCACGCGTGGCGTGCGGGAGGCCGGGCAGGAAGTGATCAGCGTCTCCTGCCGCAGCGAGGACGGTCCGGCGTACGGGGTGTGGGCCCGGATACTGCAGGAGCTCTCCCGCACGCGCCCCGAAGCGTTCCGCACGGTCAGCGCTCGGTACAGCCGTCTGCTCAGCGGCCTCCTGTCCGACGCGCCGTCGGACGCGGCGGAGGAGGACGTGCAACCGCCGCTGCGGGCGCCCTTCCTCGTCGAGGACGCCGTGTGCGTGATCCTCGTGGCACTGGCCCGGCAGAAGCCGTTCCTGCTGGTGCTGGACGATCTGCAGTCGGCCGACTACCCCTCCCTGAGCCTGCTGTACCTGCTCACGTGCCGGTTGCCCGAGGTGCCGCTCGGCGTCCTGGTGACCAGCGCCGACCCGGGCCCGGCGTCCGAGAGCACGCCCCAGACGGCACTGGACCATCTGCTGAGCAGCGCCCGTACGTTGACCCTGCGGCTGGGCGGCCTCTCCGAGCAGGCGGTCGCCGCACTGGTGGCCACGCACGTCGACGCGGAGGTCGACGCCGAGGCGACGCTCGCACTGCACAAGCACAGCGGGGGCAGCCCGTACGCTCTGCGCCGGCTGCTGTCGCTGGCGTGAGGACGCCCGCGCCCAGGGCGTGCCGCTCCACCCGCTCGGGACGTTCGCGGGACGGGCCGGCGTGGCGGTATGAATCCCGTCCGGCGCGCGTGGTCACGCGTGACACCGTCACGGCCGCGGCGGGAGCGAAGCCACGGAGGCGAAGCAGGTGGGACGTGCGGGGCAACCGGTGCCGGGCACCTTGCCGACGGCGGCCCTGAGGCACCGCACCTCTCCGGCGCGGACCGGTCCCCGCGACCTCCACGCCGTCGTGGCGGTCGCGGCCACCGGAGGGGCCGGTGCGTGCAGCCGGCGCGTCACGGGGCGCTGAAGGCGTTCGCCGCGCCATCACCCTGTCGAACCCCGCGGACGACTTCACCGTGGGCGGAAACCGCGTACCTTCGCTCAGGTCTCACACGGCACTGGTGGACGCCACCAGGAGGTCCACGCCCTGCCCATCGCCCGCCGGGTACAGACCCGTGGCGGCGACGGTGGTCTGACCGGGCGGCTGGCAGCAAACGGTGAACTGGTCAATCGCACCGCATCGTTGGCCGCCGCAACCGGCGCCGGCACCGTCGGCCAGGGAACCCTGTCCGCGCGGACCCGCAAGGGCCCCACCGGTACGCACGGCCCGGACCGCGACCCGGCGGCGTCAGACCACGGGCGAGGCGCCGCCGTCCATGTTGATCGCCGTGCCGGTCGTGAATCCCGCCTGCTCCGAGCACAGGAAGCAGGCCATGGCGGCGAACTCCTCGGCCTTGCCCATGCGGCCGACCGGGATGTCGGCCCCGGCCTTGGCGACGTAGTCCTCGAACGACATGTCCGTTTCCTCGGCTTCGTAGCGACGCACGATCTGGTCCGACACGATCCGGCCGACGAGCAGGGCGTTGACCAGGATGCCGTGCGGGGCGCCCTCACCGGCGAGGACCTTCGTCAGCGCCATGCCGGCTGCTCGGGACACCACCGTGGGGGCGCCGTTGGCCTGCGGTGTCTTGGCCCCGGTGTTGAGCACGTTGATGATCCGGCCCCATCCGCGCTGCTTCATGCCGGGCCAGACGAGCCGGGCGAAGCGGATCGCCGCGAAGAGCTTCAGATCCAGGTCCTCCTGCCAGATGTCATCGGTGATCTGGTCCGACGGCATGGACCGGGTCTGGCCGGCATTGTTGATCAGGATGTCGACCCGCCCGAACGCGCCGACCACCGCGTCATGGGATTCCTGGATGCTCGCGGCCTTGGAAACGTCGCAGCTGAAGGTCTCGACCCGTCCCCGGGCACCGGCCGAGACCACAGCCTTGGCCTCGGCCAGGGTGTCGGGATCGCGGGCCAGGAGCGCCACGTCGGCGCCGGAGGCGGCGAACTCCTTGGCCATCGCGAGCCCAAGACCCTTGCTGGCACCTGTGATGACGGCGCTGCGGCCGTCCAGACGGACTTCCATGGGTTTCCTCTCGTGCGGTGGTGACCCGGCCAGTGCGGGGGAAGCAGGCGAACGCCGTCCGCCGACGGGCTCGTCAGTCGTTCCGGACGTTTCCAAGGGCTACGGCGTGCCGTGACGCGTCGCAGCCCGCGGAGAGGAGGCCGTCGCCGAAGTCGTGCGAAGGGCGGCGCCAGACGGAGTGGATGTGGTTGGCCTCGTTGAAGGTGTTGTCGTACTCGATGAGCAGTCCCGGGCCTTGGACGCGGTAGTAGTGGCCGTCGCCGCGACGCACCGAGCCCTCCCAGGAGAAGTGCAGGCGTTCCTGGTCGATTCGCGCGAACTCGTGGTCGGCGAGTTCGTGCCTGAGCCGGTCGAGGTAGAGGCGGACGAGGTCGACCAGCAGCTCGCCGGCGGGCTTGTCGAGTTGCGCCGGTGTCACGCCGACCGGTTCCGAGGGGACGACGCGCGGGGAGTCGCTGCTGCGGATGTCCTGTGGCGTCAGGTCCGACACGACGGCGAGGCGGCGGGCGGCCGGGCCCATGCGCTCGAGGAGTTCGCGGGCGAGTTCCTCCTCGAGCTGCAACGGCTGGCTGACGACGCGGCTGCGGTAGGTGACGCGGGCCGGGTTCGCGCCGAGGAAGAACGGCGTCGCCGAGACGCGGCCGTCGGCGACGAGGACGTTCACCGACAGGTGGTGGCCTTCGATCCGCCACCCCCACGGTTCGTCGCCGTCCGGGGTGCCGAAGAGGATCGTCCAGTAGTCGCCGCTGTGGCGGTCGCGGTGCCCGCCCTCCTGGCGGTCGAGGACGTCCTCCAGCGCCATGACCGTCGCCGCCTGCGCGTAGGTGTGAGGGCTGAGTACCGTCGCGAGCATGCCGTGCACCGCCTTGCGCTGGTCCCGCCCGAGATCGCCGAGCGCCAGGCCGGGGCGTGTGCCGGGTGCGTACCCCCAGCGGTGCCGGAGACCGTCGTCGGCGACCGCGCGTACCGCGTGTTCGAGCTGGTCGGCGTCCAGCAGTTTGATGAACCGACGCGTGGCGTCGGTGACGTCGTGCAGCACGTTTCGATCTCCCATTCACTCGCTTCCGGAGACTGCTTCACGAAGCGCGTTCCGGCTCGGTCCCTTCGCAGGTCGGCGAAGTCACCGCTGGTGCCGAGCCCCGGTCGGGGCGCCGGGCCCTCGGCCTCACTCGCCGTACCAGGGCTGGTGAAGCCGGGGCCGACAGGACCGTGATGCTGTTCGGGCGGACCCGTACGGTCCGCGGCGTACCGCCCGCGCGCCATCCCTGGCACGTCACCGCCGGGCCGGGACGCGCTCGTGCCCGTCCCGGCGGTGGACGCCGGCTGCCGCACCGGCGTCCGCCACCGGCAACCCGGCTCAGCCCTCCGGCGCGGACAGCGCGGGTACCGCCGCCTCCTGCAGGGTCGCGCGGTAGATGTCCTGGAGCAGGATCAGGCTGTCCAGCCCGGCCCGGTCGTCGGCGACCATCCTGTGCCCGTCCCGTACGGCCGCCGCGAAGTCCGCGATCTGCCGGCGGTGGGAGATGCCGTAGTAGCCGATGCCCGGCGGGGCCTGCTCCGTCTCCGCCGAGGTGAGATCTGCCGCCGCCGCGCGCAGTTCCTCGTTGCCTTCCGCCATGTGCAGGGTCCCGGGGTGGTCGAGGTCGAAGAGGACCGACCCTCCGGTGCCGATGAGTTCCACGCGGGTGCGCCAGGTGATGCTGCTGGCCACGGTGACCTGGTAGGTCACGAGCGCGCCCTGCGGGCCGCGCAGCAGCGCCGCGAGGGTGTCCTCGGTCTCCATGCCGCCCCGCGGCGCGGTGTGCCCGGCGGCCGCGCCGACCACCGCGAGCCCGCCGGTCAGCCAGCGGGTCACGTCGAGCGCGTGGTAGCCCTGGTTGACCATGGCCGAGCCGCCCTCACCCGCGTAGGTGCCGCGCCAGTCGCTGCCCGCGTAGTACGCGTCGTCGCGGCCGCACTGCAGGCTGACCACGCCCGAGACGAGGTTGCCCAGCAGGCCGGCCCCGATCCAGTCCCGGACGGCGGTGACGACGCGGTCGTAGCGGTGTTGGGAGACGACCGACAGCACCCGTCCGGTGCGCTCGGCGAGGGACGTCAGGGCCGTGCCGTCCTCGACGCTGAGGGCGAGAGGCTTCTCCACGAGCACATGCTTGTCCGCTTCGAGCGCCGCCGAGACCAGCCCGTGGTGTGTGGCGTGCCCGGTCACGATGGAGACGCTGTCCACCTCCGGGTCGGCAAGCACCTCGCTCACGTCCGTCGTGACGCGCGGCAGGCCGTGCTCACGAGCCAGCGACTTCGCGGCGGCGGGATCGCGGTCGCAGGCCCAGCGCACCTCCACGTCGGGCAGGGCGGAGAAGCCGTCGACGTGGTTGGGGGCGACACGGCCGCAGCCGACGACGGCATGGACGAGAGGCTTCACCTGGTACTCCCGGCATGGCTCGAACGAGTGGGGGACAGGGGTGACGGCGCGCCAGGCGCCCGGTCGAGGTGCACCGGGGTCAGCCATTCGTCGTGGTCGCCGGTCACGGCTCGTACGGTGTCGTGGTAGCGGGACTCGAGCGCCTGCGTGATCTCGCCCGCGGTCTTGCCGTCGCCGATGGGGAAGCCGTCCACCTCGACGGCGGGCAGCACCTCGGCCGAGGTGCCCATGAGGAAGAGCTCGTCGGCGAGGTACAGCTCGGTGCGCTCGACCGGCCTGGTCTCCACGTCGAGGCCGAGCTCTTCCCGGGCCAGCTGGATGAGGGTGCGTCGGGTGATGCTGTCCAGCACTCCGTCGGACAGGGGCGGAGTGATCACCCGGCCGCGGCTGACCAGGGCGATGCACGCCCCCGACGACTCGGTGACGTGACCGTTGGCGTTGAGGAAGACCGGCCAGTCGGCCCCGCGTGCGAGGGCGTCGATGTTGCCCAGCCGGCCGTTGTGGTAATTGGAGAACACCTTCATCGACGCCGGTGAGGCACCGGGGTGGAAGCGCGGCCACGAGCTGACCGCGAGCGTGCAGGTGCGGCCCTGGCCCAGCTTGCTCTCGAACTCCCAGGTCTCGATGGCGATCTCGGCCGGGGTGCCGCGCGGCACCATCTGCTGGCGATGCGTCCCGGCGGCGAAGCCCCACGGGCGGATGTGCAGGTCCTTGCCCGTGGCCTGCCAGGACGCGAGGAGTTCGACCGTCGCGGTGACGAGCGCGTCCGCGTCGAACTCGGACTCCAGCCAGCTCATCCGCAGCGAGTCGAGCAGGCGTTGCATGTGCTCGCGCAACCGGAAGCCGTGGAGCGTCTCCCGCGTACTGCTCCAGTACGCGTGGACGCCTTCGAACGCGGCTGAGACCGAGGCGTGGCCCACCGAACTGATGTGGACGGTGGCCTCCTCCCACGGCATGAGGACGCCGTCGCGCCAGATCAGCCGCCCGTAGCCAGCAGACATGGATGTTCCTTTCCGGAAGGACGGGGACAGAGGACGTGGATGTCTATGCGCGCGGAGCCGTGTCGGCCGGCGGGGTCAGCTGTCGGGGGCGGTCGGCCGGCCCGAGCCGTGCGGTCCCGTGCGGGACAGGCGTTCCGCCGGAGACGCTCCCAGGCGACGGACGACGCATCGAAATCATGGTGCTCCCTCGAAGTGAATCGCTGGTACGTGCGGCTCGATTCGCAGCAGACCTGTGGTGATCATGGAAGCCGTGACCAATCGAAACACGGCGACCAGGGGCTGTCCACATTCTCAGGGCGCCGACAATGCTTCCTTTAGGTGAGGTATAGGCGGGCGTTTAGATGGCATTTACATCACTGGCGACCGGGCGATCCGGTCTGATACAAAAATGCGGCACGTTCCTTTCGGGTCCACCGGGAGCGGGAAAGACGGCCGTGCTCGACCGCCGGCGGGCGTCCGACCGGTTCCGGCCAGGAGCTGGAGGGATGCCTGTAGGTCTACGGGAAGCCGTTCCGGCGGAATCCGGACTCCCGGCCACATCGTGGCGTTGTCCCACGCCTGCGTACCGAAACCGCATCGCACCGCGCAACGGGAGCTGACCAGGAAAATTCCACGGGAAACCCTGGAACGCCATTTCCGTGTCCATAATCCAGACGGCTTTCCCCTGCGCTTATCCGGCTCATTCCGACCCCTTTCTCGCGAGGAGTGTTCCTTATGTCGAACGCGGACGAACTGGCCAGGCGGGCCCGACTCCGCGTCGTCGAACTGGCGGCTCGCAAGGCCATCCACCTGGGTCCCGGGCTTTCGCTGATCGACGTGCTGGCCGCGCTCTACACCCGGGTCCTGCGTCGTGACCCGGCCCGCCCCGACTGGCCGGACCGCGATCTGCTCGTCCTCAGCAAGGGCCACGGCGCCTACGGCCTGTACGCCGTGCTCGCCGAACTGGGCGTGCTGACCACGGACCTGGACGAACTTCCGGGGCACCCGTCGGACGACATCCCGGGGGTCGAGGCGGCCACCGGGGCGCTGGGCCACGGCCTGTCCCTCGCGAGCGGCCTGGCGCTGGGCGCGCGGCTCGCGGGCAGCGACCGCCGGGTGTACGTGGTCATGGGCGACGGCGAGCTCGACGAGGGCAGTAACTGGGAGGCGGCGCAGTTCGCCGCCCACCACCGGCTCGGCAACCTCGTGGCCGTCGTCGACCGCAACCGCCTCCAACAGGAGGGCGACACGGAAGACGTCTGCGCGCTGGAACCCCTGGCGGACAAGTGGCGTGCCTTCGGCTGGCGGGTCGGTGAGAGCGACGGCCACGACGTCGCGGCCGTCGCCGACGCCGTCACCGCGCTGGGAGCCGGGCACGGTCCGGCGGTGCTGATCGCCCACACCACCAAGGGCAAGGGCGTTCCCTTCGCGGAGGGCGACCCCGCCTGGCACATGGGAGTGCTGGACGCCGCCCAGCACCGCGTCGCCGTCGCCGCACTGACCGCGACGGCGTGAGGAGAGCACCGTGACCACCACATCCATCCCGCCGCACCCCGCGTCCGCCGCGCCGCGGAGCATGCGCGCGGAGCTCGCCCCGGTGCTGGCCGCCGCCGTGGCCGCCGACCCCGGCCTGATCACCGTGGGCGCGGACGGACGGGCCCTGTTCGGCCAGGTCATCGAGCGGGACCCGCGCCGCTACGTGGACGTGGGCATCGCCGAGGCCAACCTGGTCGGCGTCGCCGCGGGCCTGGCCCGCGCCGGCCTGCGTCCGGTGGCCGCCGCCATGGCGCCGTTCCTGGTCCGCCGGGCGTACGAGCAGATCCGGTTGGACGTGTGCGTGCCCGGCCTGCCGGTTGTCCTGCTCGGCGTGGGCGGCGGCCTCGGCTACGGCCCGCTCGGCCCCACCCACCACGCCACGGACGACATCACCCTGATGTCGGCCATGCCCGGCATGGAGGTGTACTGCCCCGCCGACGCCGCCGACGCCGTCCGCGTGGTGCGGACGGTGCTGGCCGACACCTCGGGCCCGGCCTACGTACGGCTGTCCGCGCGGCCTGATCCCGTGCTGCCGCCGGCGGCTTCCGGGGGTGACCCCCGCGAACCCCGGCTGCTGCGGGACGGCGACGACGTCCTGGTCCTGGCGACCGGACGGTGCGTGGCCGAGGCGCTGGACGCCGCCGACGGGCTGGCCGCGGACGGGGTGGCGGCGGCCGTCGCCTCGGTGACCGCCCTGCACCCCTTTCCCGCCGCCGCGGTCCGGGAGCTCGTCGGCAGTCGGCCGCTCGTCGTGACCGCGGCGGAGTCCCTGCCGCAGGGCGGTCTTGGCCCGTGCACGGCGGACGCGCTCGGCCGCCGGGGGCCGGCGCTGATCAGCCTGCACACCGACCACCGGTACCCCCCGGTCGCCGCCCACCAGGACCTTCTCCGTTTCTACGGCGTCGATGGTCAGAGCATCCGGTCCGCCGTACTGAGCCACCGCAACCGGAAGACGAGGGAAGCGTGACGATGAGGATCTTCTCCAGCGCCCAGGCCTGCGGCTTCGGCCCCATCTCCAAACTGGCCGCCATATCGCCGCTGTTCAAGGACGCCACGATCGACTTCACGGGCCGCGACGTGGCGCTGGACTTCGCGCGGCGCCACGTGCACCGCTTCACCCGCATCGAGGAGGGCGACACCCAGCGGTACGAGGACGTCGCGGCCGGCCTGGCCGAGGCCGACGTCGTGGTCAGCGTGATGGACGCGGAACTCGTGTTCTGGGCGGTGCGCGCCGAGGTGCCGGTGCTGTTCTTCGACAGCCTGCTGAGCTTCTGGCTCACCGAACGCAGTATCGAGGAACTGGCCGCCCGCGCTCAGCTCGTCCGCTGGTCCGACGACGAGACCGCGCGGTTCGTCTTCGACACGCTGACGCCGCACGAGCGCATTCTCGTGGCCCATCTGCTGGCCACCCGGTCGTACGCGCAGAACTTCCCCGGCGTCCCGGCGCGCATCGACTCCCTGACCAAGGCGGGCGCGAGCCACCTCCAGCTGTGCGGCCCCATCGTGGATCGGGACGCGCTGGAGTCCGCGCTGTCCGCTCCCGCACCGGACCGCCTTCCCGACCTGCTGATCAACCTGGGCGGCTTCCAGAACTTCTTCCTGGACTACGAGTCGCACAACGCCTATCTCGACCTGCTGCGCCGGTGGGTCGCCGAACTCGCGGTGACACAGCCCGATTTGCGCCGCATCCTGGTGTGCGGTGGTGCGTTCCGCGAACCTGTGACCGAGACGCACGGGGACGTCCGGATCGAGTACACCATGCTGCCGCACAAGGACTTCCTGCGGCACCTGGCCCACGCCCCGCTGTACGCGGTGCCGCCCAGCCTCACCTCCCTGCACGAGGCGGTCATCCTGCGCAAGCTCCCGCTGCTGCTGCCCGAACAGCACTACGGGCACGTCACCAACCTGCGGGCCCTGCGCGGCACGGCGATCGCCGACCACGCGGCCAGCCTCATCGACCTCGGCACCCGGTTCGAAGTGCCGGAGGACGACCTGGGGGGGACGCGGGCGCTGGACCGGCTCACCCGCGAACTCCTCTCGGACGAGGCCGAGTATTGCTCGTTCGCCGACTACTTGAACAAGCGGCTGGCCGACTACCGGCAGCTGACGAACGAGGAACGCGCCGCCGCCGTCGACGAGCTGGGCGAGCTCCTCGACGGCCCCACCCCGGCCGACCTGCTGGCCCGCATCAGTGACCGCCTCACTCCCGCCGGGAGGACGTCGTGACCGCCACCGACCTCGCTGAGCGCACCGTCGACACCGACGAGATCACCCGGCTCATGCTGGCCGCCCACCGGGAACGCACCGGGCAGGGCGAGGTGTCGCCGGAGCGCGTGAACACCAGCACCTGGACGCCCGCCAGCGCCCGCAAGGCCCGCCGCCGGACGTTCGTCCGTCTCGACATCGACGGCGAGGCCGTGGCGGTGGCCAAGATCCCGCTGTCGCACAGCGACCCCAAGCTCGCCGGCGAGTTCGAGGTCCTGCGCTCCTTCCGGCCGCCGTCGCCCCTGGGCTGCCCCGCTCCGCTCGACGCGCTGGCGGGCGGCTTCACCATGAGCTACCTGCCCGGCGTCGACCTGCCCACCGCCGCCGCGGCCGCGGACACCCCCGACGGTCTGTGGCAGGTGCTGCGCCCGGCGGTGGACCGCGTCGTCGAACTGCACCGCTCGGGTCCCGCGGTCTCCGGTACGCCCCGACTGGCGCTGGAGACGGCCGCCCACTACGTCCGCACGCCGGAGTTCGGCGTCCAGTACGCCGACGAGGCGCTGCGCACGGCGCTGCTCGCGCCGACCCACGGCGACCTCGGCCCGTGGAACGTCCGCTGCGACCCGCGTGACGGCACCGCCAGGGTGCTGGACTTCGAGGACTACCGCACCACCGGCATCGCGGCCATGGACGTCGTCAACCTGCTCGTCACGACGGCGCTCGCGGTCTTCCCCGACTACCAGGAGCACGGCTTCGACTGGCTCTACGACCAGGTCTTCGGCGGCGAGCACTGGTTCGGCTCCGTCCTGGCCCGCGGCCTCGGCCACTACGGTGCCCACACCGGCCAGCGGCCCGACCGCGTGCTCGACCTGCTGCCGTTCACCTGCCAGTGGCTGATCGAGCGCATCGAGGCCGAAGGACGCGACACCAGCCGGCTCTTCTACCGCCCCTTCCTCGAGCGCTATCTCGAACGGCGCCCCACGGTCGACGGGAGCAACCATGTCTGACACCGATACCGACACCACACCGGCCCGTACGGACGCCGTGGTCATCGGCGGCGGCCCCGCCGGACTGTTCGCGGCCCTGACCCTGGTGCGGGCCGGCCGCCGCGTCGCCCTGCTGGAGGCCGGCGGCGACATGCGGGAGAGCCTGTGCTCCCGCCTGGTGGCCCGCATGGACGGCCGGTCCGTGCGGGACGCCGAGAAATTCCGCCTGCAGTGTCCCCGCTGCACCTGTCTGACGGGTCTGGGCGGAGCCGCCTTCCACTTCGACACCAACCTCGGCTACATCTCCTCGCTCACCCGCTCCAAGATCGAGTCCGCACCGGACGGCACGGTCCGCTCCTACAGCGGGCTGGAGCGCGCCCTCGGCTCGTTCGACCGCGCCGAGGAACTGATCGCCGAGGCGTACCGCACCCTCTACGAACTGGGCCTGCCGCCCGCCGAGCCCGTCCACGCCGAACGGGACGCCTCCTTCGGTGCGATCTTCCAGCACGTCGACACCGCGCTCTCGCAGAGCGTCACCGTGGACGACTCCCTGGTCGTCATCGCCCGCCTCAAGACCGAACTGGAGGAGAACGGCGGCCGCGTGCTGCTGCACCACCGCGCCGAGGACGTCGAGCCGCTGGACGGCGGCGGATTCGAGGTGCGCGCGGCCACTCCCGGCGGGCCGGCCGTCTTCCGCGCCGACGACGTCGTGGTGGGCGTGGGCAAGCTCGGCCTGCCGTGGGTGCGCGAGCTGATCGGCCGGATCGGCGTGCGCCACCGGCCCAGCCGCCGCGTCGATCTCGGCGTGCGCCTGGAGACGCGCAGGGAGGACCTCGCCCGCCTGCTGGACGGCTGCCACAACCCGAAGCTGTCCTTCCTCAACGAGGAGGGACACTCCGTGCGGACGTTCTGCGTCTGCGGGGGCGGCCGGGTCATGCAGTACGGCTTCCTGAACGCCGTCGCCCTCGACGGGCAGCACTGCCTCAACCAGCCCACCAGCAAGTCCAACCTGGGTGTCCTCACCACCATCGACCTGCCGGAGGGGACCGACGGCACCGAGTACGCCGCCGCGTTCGCGGCCAGGGTCGCAGACTATGGCCGGGGACTTCCCGTCGTGTCCACCGTGGACCAACTGGCGGGTCGTCCGGTTCCGGAGGGGCCACTCACCACCAGCCTGATCAACTACCACCACGGCGATCTGCGTGAGTGCCTGCCCCCGTCGCTGGTCCGCGACGTGCTCGCCATGGTCGAGCGGCTCAACGCCCTGCACCCGGGACTCGTGCCCGGCACGGCCACCGTCGCCGCCCCCGTCGTCGAGCGGCTCTTCCCCGACATCGAGCTCTCCGGCGACCTGGAGTCCTCCGTCCCCGGCCTGTACTTCGTCGGCGACAGCTCCTCGAAGATCATCGGCATCACCTACGGCGCCGCGACCGGCATGGCGGCGGCCCGCTCCGTGCTGCGCCGCCGGGCCGGCATGGCGACCGTGACAGGTGGGGATCAGTGATGATCACTCTCCCGCAGCGTGTCCCCGAGCACGGCGAGCCGCAGCCCCGGCACGCCACGGCACGGTTGAGCGCCCCGGCGGCAGCCCTGCTGCGGGGGCCCGACGGGGTGGCCCGGCTGGCCGCCCTGAGCCGCCTGCTGCTCCACCGCTACGGCGTCGGCTGGGACATCGTCGGAGTCGCCGGCGATGGCCGCACCGCTGTGTGCCACGACAGCGACGCGGACCAGGAGACCAGCCCGCTGGGCGAACTCGCCCACGCCGTGCGGGCGCGGCCCGCCGCACCGCCCTCCGAGGGCGAGCCGTACGCGGCCGTCCTCCCGGCCCCCGCCGAGATGCCGCCGGCCGTGCTCCGCCGGCCTGTCTGGACGCTCTCCGCCGACGGTGGCGTGCTGGACCTGGCGCACGACGCCGCCGTGCTCGATGTCGGCAGCGCCGACCGGATCGCGGAACACCTGTCACTGCTCGCCCACGAGACCGCCGTGCACCCGGACCGGCCGGCAGGCGACGTGGAACTGCTGCTCCCGGCGGAGCGCACGCTCCTGCTGGAGACCTGGAACGCCCCGCACACCCCGCACGCCGACACCACCCTGCACCGCCTCTTCCGCGAGCAAAGCGCCCGTACGCCGGGCGCCGTCGCGCTGCGGTACGGCGACACCGAACTGACCTACGGCCAGCTGGACGCGGCCTCCGACCGGTTCGCGCACGCCCTGCTCCCGCACCTCGGGGCGCCCGGAGACCTCGTGGTGCTGACCGGCGAGCGCGACCTCGACCTGTTCACCGCCGTCCTGGGCATCTGGAAGGCGGGCGGCGCGTTCGTCTACCTCGACCCGAAACTGCCCGCACCGCGGGTCGCGGACATCCTCGCCCTCACCGACCCGGCGGCCGTGCTCACCACCGCCAGCGGCCACACCGCGGTCGGCGGGCAGGCCCGGAAGGTCGAGGCCCTGCTCGCCCTCGACCAGCCGTCCGGCCCGCCGCCCGACACCGCACGGCCCGACACCACGGCCTACGTCCTCTTCACCTCGGGCAGCAGCGGCACCCCCAAGGCCGTGGTGCGCCCGCACCGGATGCACACCTCCCGCATCCGGCTCGAACAGGACCTCTACGGCCCCGGTCCGACGGAGCGGCACTTGCTCAAGTCCCCCATCAGTTTCCGGGAGTTCGTCCGGCCGCTGGCCGGCGGCGGCACCGCGGTGCTGGCCGAGCCCGGCCGCGACCTGGACGACCACTACCTCGCCCGGCTCATCCACGACGAGGGCATCACCACCGTCAGCTTCGTGCCGTCGATGCTGCGGCTCCTGCTGACCCAGCCCGCGTTCCGTACGGCGCCCGCGCTGCGGCACGTGTTCGTCGGGGGCGAGGCGCTCCCCGAGGACCTGGAGGGCGAACTGCGGTCGCTGGGATTCGAGGTGCACAACACCTACACCCTCAGCGAGGCCGACTACGTCTGCCACCGCACCGCGGCCCCGGCCGCGCCCGGGAGCGGCGGCCCCGGCACCAACATCGGTGTCCCGCTCGACATGCGCGTGTACCTGTGCGACCCGGCGGGCCGCCTGGTGCCGCCCGGCATCCCCGGTGAGATCCGTACGGGCGGGCCCGGGCTGTCCGACGGTTACCTCGGACGGCCGGACCTGACCGACGAGCGGTTCCTGCCCAACCTGCACGATCCCGGTCACCCTCCGGTCGTGTTCCGCACCGGGGACCTCGCCCGGTACCTGCCCAGCGGCGAACTGGAGTATTTGGGCCGGATCGACGACCAGGTCAAGGTGCGCGGGCAGCGGGTGGAGCCGGCGGAGGTCGAGACCGTGCTGCGGGGACACCCGGGCGTCGCCGACGCCGCCGTCGTCAGCGCGCCGGACCCCGACCAGGGGGCCACCCTCGTCGCCTACGTGGTGCCCGCGGGGGAGGAGATCCCCGTCCAGCGGCTGCGCGAGTACCTGGCCGGGCGGCTGCCGGACTTCATGGTGCCGGCGCGGCTGGCCTCGGTACCCGCCCTGCCCCTGCTGGGCAGCGGCAAGATCGACCGCAAGGCGCTGCGGGTCGTGCCTCGCGGCCGTCCGGAACTCGACGTGCCCTACGCCGCACCGGCAACTCCCGGGCAGCGCACGGCCGCCGAGACCGTGGCCCGCGTCCTGGGGCTGGACGAGGTCGGCCTCGACGACGACTTCTTCGCCCTCGGCGGCGACTCGCTGCGCCTGATGCTGCTGCGCGGCGCGCTGGAGACCGCGGCGGGCAGGCAGTTCGCGCTGGCGGACGTGTTCGCCGCCGGCACCCCGCGTGGCTACGCCCGCCTGCTGGACGCCGAGGAATCCGCTCGCCCACCCGCCCGGCGGCCGTCCGACCGCCGAGCACGTCGAAGGAGGTGATGTGAGGTGAACGAGCTCGACCACGAGGACGCCGTCGCCGTCGTCGGCCTGTCCGTACGGCTGCCGGGCTGCGACACCGTGGCGCGGTACTGGTCCCTCCTCGAAGCCGGCGAGGACAGCATCACCCGGCGGGAGACCGCCAGGGCCGCCACGTTCGTACCCGCCTACGGATCGGTGCCGAGCCCCGGCCACTTCGACCGCGACCGCTTCGGGATCGCCGCGTCGGAGGCGTTGCTGACCGACCCGCAGCAGCGCCTGCTGCTGGAAGCCGTCGACGAGGCGCTGACCACGGCCAACGTCGACCGGGCCCGGACGACGGCGGTCAGCGTGTACGCCGGGGTCGGCCACAACGACTACGAGCGGTGGGTCGGCGGCGCGCTGGCCGGCCGCCCCGGTGTGGACGCCCAGTCCCTGGAGGTCGCCAACCGCGGAGACTACGCCGCCACCCGGGTCGCCTACCGGCTCGGCCTCCAGGGCGCCGCCGTCACCGTGCAGTCGGCCTGCTCCACCGCGCTGACCGCCGTCCACCTCGCCGTGCAGGACCTGCTCGGCCGTGGCAGTGACCTGGCCGTGGCCGCCGTGTCCTCGGTCCGCGTCCCCGCCCCCGGCGGCTACGACGCCCCGCTCGGCGGCATCGGCTCCCCGCACGGGGTGTGCCGCCCCTTCGACGCGGCGGCGGGCGGGTCCGTACCCGGCGACGGGGTCGGCGCCGTCGTCCTCAAGCGGCTGGCCGACGCGGTGGACGACGGCGACGAGATCTGGGCCGTGGTGCGGGGCAGCGCCATGAACAACGACGGCTCCGGCAAGTCGGGTTTCGCCGGGGTCGACGCCGCCGCCCAGGCCGAGGTGATCCGGGCCGCCCTGGACGTGGCCGGACTCGGGCCCGGGGACATCGACTACGTGGAGGCGCACGGCAGCGGAACCCGGATCGGGGACTCCACCGAGTGGTCGGCACTGGCCGAGGTGTTCGCCGAGGCCGGCCACCCCGTCCACGTCGGGGCGGCCAAAGGCGGACTCGGGCACCTGCGGGAGGCGGCGGGCCTGGCCGGCTTCGCCAAGGCGGTGCTCTCGCTGCGCCACCGGCGCCTCGTCGCCACCCCGCACTTCGAGCGGCTGCCCGCCGACCTGGCGGCCTGTTCCAGCCCGCTGCGGCCACTGGGAGAGGCCATGGACTGGCCCGCGGTGCCCGGCCGGCCGCGACGGGCCGGGGTGAGCGCTTTCGGGCTGGGCGGCACGAACTGCCACGTGGTGCTGGAGGAGGCGCTTCCCGCACCGGTGACACCGCCCTCGCGGGATGCCGAGCTGCTGCTGGTGTCCAGCCACCACCCGGACACCCTGGACGCCGACCTGGCCGCTCTCCGCGACCACCTGGGCGAGAATCCCGCGCGGCTCGCCGACGCGGCGTGGACGACCCAGACAGCGCGCTACCGCTATCCGCACCGCGCGTACGCCGTGGTGCGCTCCCCGGAGGAGGTCGCCGGGGCGTTCGACGGTGACCGGTTGCGCATCCAGCGCGGGCATGCCGCAGCCGACACCCCCGAGGTCGTGTTCGTGCTGCCGGGACTCGGCAGCCACTACCCGGGCATGGGCGCCGAACTGGCCTGTACGGACCCGCTGTTCGCGAGCCACCTCCAGGCCGTCGTGGCCGTGGCGGACACGCTGACCGACGGCGCCGTGGGCCGGTCGTTCACCACCGAGCCGGCCCGGCCGGACCATCGGGGCGACCGCGTGGACCTGCGCGCCCTGCTGCGGCGCGACGGCCCGGCACCCGCGCCCCGGGAACTGCGCGAGGTGCACCTCTCGCTGTTCTGCATGGAGTACGCCATGGCCCGCACGCTCATGGACCTCGGGGTCCGCCCGGCCGCGCTGCTGGGCCACAGCCTGGGGGAGTGGGTGGCGGCGGTGCTGGCCGGGGTCATCGGACCGGAGGAGGCGATGGCCGCCGTCGCCCGCCGGGCCGACCTGGTCGGGACCGCCGGGCCAGGCGCCATGCTCGGCGTGCTCGCCGCCGCGGAGGAGGTGGAGCACCATGCCGTGGAGGACACCTGGATCGCGGCGGAGAACGGGCCGAGCCACTGCGTGTTCTCCGGCCGGCCGGAGGCCGTATCGGCGCTGGCCGACCGGCTGCGCGCCGAGGGGTTCACCACATTGCCCGTGGACGCCACGCATCCCTTCCACACACCGCAACTGGCGGGCGCCGCCGCCCTCCTCGGCGAGGATCTGCGCCACGTGGACCTGGCGCCGGCCCGTATCCCCATCGCTTCGAGCGTGCTCGGCGCGTGGCTGGACGGAGAGGTGCCCGACCCCGGCTACTGGCGCGACCACATGGTGAGCCGGGTGCGGTTCCGTACGGCCGCCGGACTGGCCCTGTCCCGGCACCGGGTCCTGGTCGAGGTGGGACCGGGGACCGCACGCCCCTGGATCGCCCAGGCCGACCCGGACGCCGTGTGCGTGCGCACCGTACGGCAGTCCTACGAGAACGCCGGTGACCGGCAGATCCTGCTGGAGGCGCTGGGGGAACTGTGGGCCCACGGGGTCGAGGCCGACTGGCCGCGCCTGCGCCGCGCCCCGGCGCGCCGAACCGTCCTGCCCCCGCGCGCCCTGCTGCGCCGCCGGTACCTGCCCGACACCGAGCCGCCCGCCGGCCACTGGCCGGCGCCCGCCGCCGCGCGGCAGGCCGAGCCGGGGCCCGAGGCCCCCGCGCCCGCGCCGCCGGAGGAGGAGGGAGGGTCCACCGTCGGGCAGTTCCTCGCCCACCGCTTCCGGGTCCTCCTCGGACTGCGCCGGGTGCACCCCGACGACCACTTCTTCCACCTCGGCGGCGACTCCCTGATGGGCGTGCACCTGATCGCCGGCCTCAAGGAACTCACCGGACGATCCGTGCCGCCCTCCGTCGTCTTCGCCTCCGCGACCCTCGGCGGCATGACGCGCGAGATCCAGAACTGGCTCGCCACCGCCGAACACGAAGCCGAGCACGAACCGGAACCCCTCGACCACGGGAGCCCAGCGTCATGAGCACACTCACGCTCGGAGTGATCGGAGCCGGTGTCATCGGCTCCAGCGTCGCCCACGCCGCTGCGGCGTCGGGCTGCGCCGTCACCCTCGTCGACACCGACGCCACCGCGCTGGACGCGGCCCGCGCGGCCGTACGCCGGCACGAGCGGCTGGCCGCGCTGCTGGGCGGCCGGGGACCGCGCCCGCTGGACATCCGCCTCAGCTCCGACCTGACCGACGTGGCCGGCGCCGGATTCGTGGTGGAGAACACCACCGAGTCGGAAGCGGGCAAGCGCGAGCTGTATCCGCTGCTGGACAAGGTGCTGGCCCCCGGCGTGACCATCGCCGCCAACACCTCCGCCATCCCCATCGCGCGGTTGGCGGAGCGCCTCACCGACCCCGGCCGCGTGGTCGGCGTGCACTTCATGAACCCGGTCGACCGCATCGACATGGTCGAGGTCGTCCGCGCCCCGTCCACCTCGGACGGTGCGCTGGCCGACGTCGAGGACCTGCTGGACCGCATGGGCAAGCGCTCCGTCGTGGTCAACGACGCCCCCGGCTTCGTCATCAACCGCGTGCTGATGCCGGTGGTCAACCTCGCGGCCGCCGTCGTCGCGGACGGCGTCGCCACCCCGAACCAGGTCGACGAGCTGTTCAAGGGCTGCCTCGGGCACACCTCCGGGCCGCTGCGCACCGCCGACCTGATCGGCCTCGACACGGTCGTGCGCACCCTCGAGGTCCTGCACGAGCACTACGGGACCGCCGAGTTCGCCACCCACCCGCACCTGCGCCGGATGGTCGCCGAGGGCCGGACCGGGATCAAGAGCGGCCGCGGTTTCTACTCCTACGACGGGAACTGACACGATGACTGTTGAGAACACGCCCGCGAACGAAGAGATCACCTCCGTGGTGCGGGAGTTCATCGCCCGGCTCAGCGGCCGCCCGGACATCGAGGACGACCGGCCGCTGATCTCCGGGGGCGTCCTCGACTCGATCGCCGCGGTCCAGATGGTCGACTTCGTCGAGCGCACCTTCCGGGTCGAGGTGGCCTACGAGGACCTGGAACTGCTCAACTTCGACACCGTGCGGGGACTGGCCGCCCTGGTCACCCGGCGGGTGGCCGCGTGACCGCCACCGTGCCGGAAGCGGTCCTCGACGTGCTGCGGGACGTGTGGTTCGCCGACCGGGCCACGGCCTGGGAACGGGCGGGGGCCGTACCGCGCGAGGACGTCGAGCGCTTGGCCGGGCACGGACTGCTCGGCATGACCGTCGGCACCGCGCACCACGGCGGCGACCTCCCGCTGGTGGACGTCACCGAGGTGCACCGGCTGGTGGCCGCCGCCTCGCCGAGCCTGCACAGCCTGCTGGTGGTCCACACCATGGTCTGCCACGCCCTGCACCGCTGGGCGGTACGGGAGACCCGCGACGCACTCCTGCCCGAGCTGGCCACCGGACGGGTCCTCGCCGCCTTCGCCCTCACCGAGACCAGCGGCGGAGCCGACGCCGGGGCACTGGCCACCACCATCGACCGGGACGGCGACACCCTGCGCGTCACCGGGGAGAAGCGCTGGCTGTCCTTCGGCCGGATCGCCGACGCCTACCTCGTCTTCGGCCGCACCGAGGGCCTGGACAGCTGCGCGCTGGTGGACGCGGGCAGCGCGGTGCGGGTCGAGCCCGAACCCCGCACCGCGGGCCTGCGGGCCGCGCAGCTGGCCCGAGTCACCTTCGACGGCGCGACCGCCCCCGCCGCCCGTGCGGTGGGGCGGCCGGGCACCGGCATCCCGTTCGTCGCGACGTCGTGCCTGACCCTGGGCCGGCTTTGCGTCGCGGCGGGGGCGGCGGGCATCGCACGGGCCGCGCTCGACCTGGCCGTCGGCCACGCGGCCACCCGCTCCACGGGGGGCCGCCGGCTCGGCGACCACCAGCTGGTGCGCGGACTGCTCGCCGACGCCGCCCTCGCCACCGAGTCCGCGACCCACTACGTGCGGTCGGCGGCGCGGGAGGTCCAGGACCGCGCGCCGACGGCGGCGGTCACCGCCGCCGGCGCCAAGCTGCTGGCCTCCCGGGCGGCCAGCAGCGCGACCGCCACCGCCTCGCGTCTGCTGGGCGCCGAGGGCCAGAGCGAGGACCACCCGCTGGCCCGGCTGGTCGCCGCGGCCCGGGTGCACGAGGTGATCGAGGGGCCCACCGAGGTGCTCCAGGACGTCGTGGCCGCCGCGCTGCTGCGCGACCCGGACGCCACGGGGAAAGGAGGGCTTCCCCATGCCGACGTCAAGTGGCACTCGTAACAGGAGGTACGACTTGAGCGAGGTCGGCTCGGCGATCGGTCAGGAGCCTCAGCTCGACGGTGGCATCGTCGTCGGGGCGGACCGGCTGGAGGCCGCGGCGCATGCGAGCCCCATGGGCACCCGGGGACGGTGCCGAGCTCCGCTGCGGGCCGGGGCCTTGAGCCCTTCGAACAGACGGGCCGCGCACCGTCCCTTCCCTCACCCGGCCCGGCAGTTGCACTCCTGCGTCCGTGGTCCGGCAGCCGGTCCCGGCCCGTATCCGGCTCATCGTGCTCCTGAGGTCGTATCTGTCGTGCGCACCACGGACGACCTCGCCGGCATTGCTCCACACGGCGACCTGTCCGCACTTCCCAAGCGGCGGCCGAGTCGTCGTGGGAGCCGGGCGGCCAGGCCGCCCGAGCCACGGACGGCACAGCGATGAAAGCCACACCCGGCTCCCCTGAGCCCCACACCCCTACGAACGGCTGGGACGACCCAAGCAGGAAGGCAGAGCAGTGATGACCCCGGCCTCGGCCGAGAACACCGTCAAATGCGTGGTCTGGGACCTGGACGACACCCTCTGGGACGGCACGCTCCTGGAGGGCGACGAACTCCGCGTGCCCGACGCCAACCGCACCCTCGTACGCGTCCTGGACGAGCACGGCATCCTCCAGTCCGTCGCCAGCCGCAACGAACCCGGCCCCGCCGAGGAGCGGCTGCGCGGCTTCGGGCTCGACGGGTACTTCCTGCACCCGCAGCTCGGCTGGTCCGCCAAGTCGGCCGCGCTGCGCACGCTGCTGGAAGTGCTCAACATCGGCGCCGACAGTGTGCTGTTCGTCGACGACTCGGAGTTCGAACGCGCCGAGGTGGCCGCGGCACTGCCCGAAGTCCGCTGCGTGACACGGGAGGAGCTGCACGAACTGGTCGCCGGCGGCCGGGTCCTGCCGCGGCAGGTGACCGCCGACGCCGCCCGCCGCCGGGAGATGTACCAGGCCGAGGACCGCCGCCGCGGACACGAGGAGGCGTTCCAGGGCCCGGCCGAGGAGTTCCTGTCCTCGCTGGAGATGACGTTGCGGGTGCGCGACGCGACCGAGGGCGACCTCGACCGCGCGGCGGAGCTGACCCGGCGCACCCACCAGCTCAACACCACCGGCATCACCTTCGACCGGGACGAACTGGCCGAGCTGGTGCGGGACCCCGGCCACCGGGTGATCGTCGCCGAACTCGACGACCGCTTCGGCACGTACGGCACCATCGGGCTGGCCGTGCTGTCCACCGGACCCGAGTGGACGATCCGGCTGCTGCTGATGTCCTGCCGGGTCATGGGCCGCAACGTCGGCACCGCACTCATCGCGGCGCTCGCCCGCATCGCCGCCGCGCACGGTGCCCGCACCGTGGCCCACTTCCGGCCCACCGACCGGAACCGGCAGATGCTCGTCACCTACCGGTTCGCGGGATTCGCTGTCGCGTCCCGCTCCGAGGACCGCGTCGTCCTCACCCTGCCGGACGACCGGATCCCGGTCGTACCCGGCTACGTCCGCCTCGTCACCGAGGACACCGCGGCCGCGCTCAGCGGCCCGACCCAGGAGGTCACCCGATGACTGCCTTCACACAGAGCTGGACCGACACGTTCTCCTCCGTTTACGCCGACGAGCCGCTGGCCAACCTCTCCTGGTTCAACGCCTCCCCGGGCCTGGAACTGATCAAGCGGGTGATCGACGGCACGCTCAAGCCGGGTCAGCGCCTGATCGACCTCGGCAGCGGCCCCGGTGTCGACGCCGTCTTCCTGTCCGTGCAGGGCCTGGACGTCACCGGCGTCGACCTGTCCCCGGACGCCGTCGCACGGGCCGGCCGCTGGGCCGAACTGGCCGGCGCCGACGTCGAGTTCATTCAGGGCGACGTGCTCGACGTCCCGCTGCCGGACTCCTCGGCCGACGTCGTCACCGACTCGTTCGTGTTCCACAACATGCGTGACGAAGCCAGGTCGCGCTACGCGGACGAGGTGCACCGCCTGCTCAAGCCCGGCGGCCTGTTCCTGCTGAACTCCTTCTCCGACAAGATGGTGCCGGGCACCGGCCCGCGCCGGATCACCAGCGAGGACATCCTCACCACGTTCACCGCCGACCGGTTCGAGTGCGTGGCGCTGTACGTGTACCGCAACGTGCCCACCCGCACCAAGCCGGACCAGCTGCACTGGTTCGGCGAGTTCCGGGCCCGCTGATGCGGGTCGTGGTCACCGGCGGCGGCCGGGGTATCGGGCGTGCGGTCGCCCTCGGCTTCGCGGCGGAAGGCGCGAGCGTGGCGGTGCTGGCCCGCACCGGCTCCCAGGTGGATTCGGTGGCGGGCGAGATCGAGGAACTCGGCTCCAAGAGCATGGCCCTGGCCGTGGACGTCGCGGACGAGGCGGCGCTGTGCGAGGCGGCCGAGCGGGTGGTCGAAGGGTTCGGCGGCGTGGACGTCCTCGTCAACGCCGCGGGCGTCTTCGACCTCGGGCCCACCACCGGCTTCCCGGCGGAATCCGCGCGGGCCCTGCTGGAGACCAACGTCATGGGCACGTTCCTGGCCTGCAAGATCTTCGGCAGGCACCTGCTCGACCAAGGCCACGGCAAGATCGTCAACTTCTGCTCGCTGCTCTCCTACACCGCGTTCCCGGAACGGGCGCTGTACGCCGCGAGCAAGGGTGGCGTGCTCCAGCTGACCCGCAGCCTGGGGGTGGAGTGGGCGGCGCGCAACGTCAACGTCAACGCGGTCGCCCCCGGCATGATCCGCATCGAGACCCCGCATCCGGCCGCGCTCGACGAGGACGCCATCGTCGGACGCATTCCCTCCGGCAGGCGCGGCCGGCCGGCCGACATCGTCGGCCCCGTCCTGTTCCTGGCCTCACCCGCAGCCGACTACATGAACGGCCAGACCCTGGTCGTCGACGGAGGCTGGCTCAGCTATGGATACCTCTGAGAACCCCCTGGCGCTCGGAGTCTTCTGCGGCTTCTCCACGGGACCGTCGGAGCGGTACGTCCACGCCGCCACCGCGCTCGGTGCCGGCCTGGCCGCCCGCGGCCACCGGCTGGTCTACGGGGCGGGCGGGGCCGGCCTGATGGGCGCGGTGGCGCGTGGCGCGGCCGGGGGCGGCGCGTCGATCCTCGGGGTCATCCCGGAGTTCCTGCGTGCCAAGGAGATGGGCGACCACCTGCCGCCGCAGCAGATCGTGCTCACGAAGGACCTCCTGGAACGCAAGCGCGTCATGATCGACCGCGCGGACGCCTTCGTCGCGCTTCCCGGCGGTTACGGCACGCTGGACGAGGTGCTCGAAGTGGTGTCCATGGCCGCACTCGGGCAGGACGTCGGCCCTCTCGTGCTCCTGGACGTGGACGACGACTGGTCGCCCCTGCTCGGCTACGTGGAGCGGCTGGGGAGACGGGGCTTCGTGCGCGACGCCGGCATCCTGCGCGTGGCCCGGACACCGGAGCAGGCGCTCGACATGGTGGCCGAGGCCGCGGCCGGCGCGCTGGCGCTGGCGGGCGATCGACAGGGCACGCAGGCGGCCCCATGACGTCCGCGGCGCCCCGGGCACGGCCGGTCGCCGGGCCTCCCGGGCCGGCCGGGTGGCGCCGCGTTCGGCGGCGGTCCGGTGCCGGCCCGCGGTGACCCGCCCGCGGTGACCCGCCCGCGGTGACCCGCCCGCGGTGACCCGCCCGCGGTGACCCGCCCGCGGTGACCCGCCCGCGGGAGGCTCGCTCAGCCCGGCGAAGGACGAGTGGTG
>NZ_JBEZBE010000051.1:0-35658 GCF_040646935.1 Streptomyces sp. NPDC044984 | reverse complement strand
GTCGGTGTGGACGCTGCCGCCGAGGTCCTCGAGGTACGCGGCGAGGGCGTCGGAAATGGCCCGGGAGCCACCGCGGGCGACGGGCCCCCCATCGCTGCGCGATGGCAAACGAACCCCCGCGCTGCGCGCGGGGGTTGCGCTCCCGCTCCGCGGGAGCGCTGGCGGGATGCTGCGCATCCCGCTCACCCGCCTTGCTGCGCAAGGCGGGTGATGTCCCGTCCGCTGCGCTCCCGGGACTCACGGGAGCTTTCGCTGCGCTCCAGCCACTGAGAGGCGCAGCGCGCCCATAAGGTCAGCCCCGCTGCGCGGTGCTATCAACGGGCCTTCGGCCCGAGCAGCAGCAAGAAGGGTGGGGTGTGCGAACCTATGGGCCGAGCGGGAGCAAGAGCTGGGTGCTGCGCAGGGGGAATTGGAGCCAGCTAGTCCAGATCGCTTGGCTCGGCCCCGTAGTCGGCCCCGAGTCTGAGCCGCTGACTGCTTTCCAGCTTGCGCCAGATGAGAACGGAGGAGACCGCCGTCGCTGCCAGGCTTACCGCCCAGATGAGACCCCAGGAAAGGTATTCGCCGGTGATGACGAGGTCCGCGAATGCGGTGAGTCAGCCCCCTACCAGACCGGCCCACGCGGACAGAAAGACAGTCGTTCCCAGTTGCTCCCCGAAACCGTCCGATACCTCCCCCGCCCTCTCGCCGACTGCCGCCTCGAAAACTCAGTCTCCTGGGCGAGAAGCCCTACGCCAACCCTTGAACACCGTGCTGTGCTCCCGGGACTGCGGGGCCTGCGGCCCCGCGAGGACTTCCGCTGCGCTTCAGCCACCGAGGGCGCTGCGCACCCAAGGGCCGGGCTGACTGTGAGGACGCTGTCACGTCACCGTGGGCTGTTGCTCCCTGGAGGGAACGCCTCGTACAGGGCTTCGGCATGCACCGCGTCCCACTGGCTGATCAGCAGGCGCTCCACCCCACCGTCGTGCCGGCGCAGTTCGATTTCCTGTCCTTTGTCGAACTCCACCCGTACCTGCGGGTTCCTGCAGACCACCTCGGCTTCGCCGCGCATCATCTCGAACCAGATGCCGCGTATGGCGTACCGAAGGTCATTGCCTCGGTGACGCAGCACTCGTACCCGACGGTCGGTCAACAGAAGTGAAGCGCGTCGCGAGATCAGGCCCCACAGCGTGCGTCCGTATGTCACCGCACAGCCGGCTGTCATCCGCTCGCCCTTAGGGATCCACTGGGTCAAGCGTTCACGGTCCACCGACCACTTGGCCGCTTCCATCGCCATCTCCCTCGTCATCCGCGTGGCAGCGTCACTGCTCGGTGCTCATCTACCCGCAAGCAGCACAAGGGAGTGGGCTGGCCGAGGTGGTCAGGCAGACGAGCGGCCGGTGATGCCCGGCAGGGTCGTTGTCCTGATCCGGCGGTAGGTCCTGAAGCCGTACACGGTCAATGCTGCCCAGATGACGGTACTGACCAGAGGCCACCACAGGTCCCGGCCCTGCTCGCCCTGGATGAGATTGACGGCCCAGTTCACCGCCCAGCTGACCGTGAGAACAAGCGCTGCCCACCTGGCCCACCGCCACATCCGCATCGTTCCTCGGGCACGGGTTTCCTGTGAGCTCTGATCGTCCTGTCGAAGTCGTGTGCCATCCATACCTACTCGCCTACCCCCTGCGCGCCCCTTGCCTCCCGGCTCCTGGGAGAGGGCCGAAAACGGACGGCCTCACCGGCTTCAGAAATACACAGAGGTGGTCCGGAGAGGGACTGGCTGTCGGCGACGGCTGGCTTGCAGCCAGATGCCGAGGCGCAGAAACACGATGGGACTCGGGCGGGCGGTGCTGCCTTACCGGCAGTGCGTCAGGCATGCGCGTGGCGTGGTGCAGCCGTCTTGCGTGATGTGGCGTGGTGCGCGGGACGTCGCGAGCCTGCAGTCTGGAGGCGTTGTAGCCATAGGGAGGCTGTGAGCAGGAGGCCGCTGAAGACGGCTAGGAGGAGGGCGGACACCCACATCTGCCGGCTGCCGGGCAGTTGCCAGGCGGTCAAGGTGGTCAGCAGCACCCACAGCAGGACGCCTCCTGCGTAGAAGGTGCGGACCCGGCGCAGCTGCCGCACGGCCCGCAGGGACATGACGTGATCAGTTGTGGATGCCATGTTGGCCCGTGTACCCCGGTGCATGCTGTTCAACGGAGTGGGTTGTTCGGGTTCCTCCGGTCGCCGTTCACTTTTGCTGCCGGGTGCGTCCTTCGAAGTCGCGTCGTACTGCCGCGCCTTGGTCCTCGACCAGCCCCGCACTGTCGGGGAGGTCCAGGACGGCGCCGCAGTGGTTGCACAGTTTGCCGTCCTCGGCCGGCGTGCCACACGCCTTGCAGAACCGGTTGCCCTCGCCGTTCCCAATGGTCTGTGTCATGGCTCTCTCCCGCAGGGTGGACAGTGATGGACGGGGAGTACCCCTGGTGTCTGCGCTGATTCTCTGCACATCTGCTTCATTCTGTACTTGCGATAAGTTCTGGAATTGGGTGGCTCCGTCGTTGTGAGTTCTGTGGATCGCTTGAGGGCGGTTATCTGTGTCCAGAATCGGGGCTTGGGTCCGGCGCCGCGGTGTAGGCGCTGTGAGTCGGGGTCCCTTCTGGGATGGTGAGTTGGTTGTGTCGTGGTGCGGGTGTGTTGTCGTCCGGCTTGCGGGAGAGGGTGGACTGAAATGACGGTGAGGGAACTCCGTCCTCATCAGCGGGAAGCCGTGGACGCGGTACTCCGGGCGCTTGAATTTTCTGCAAGATCTACTGTGCCGGAGCGGGGGCTGCGTACTCAGGTGGTCATGGCGACCGGATCGGGCAAGACCCTGGTCGCCGCACGGAGCGCTGAGGAACTTCGTGCGGGTCGCGTGCTGGTCCTCGTCCCCTCCCTGGATCTGCTCGCCCAGACCGAGGCTGCGTGGCGCGCGGGAGGACGCACGGGCCCGATGATCGGGGTTTCGTCCCTGCGGGGTGAGGAGGCGCCCTTCCCTAACACCACGGACGTGGGCGAGCTGGTCGACTGGGTGCGGCTGTTCGACAAGGTCACTGTCTTTGCCACGTACGCCTCCCTTGGGGTCGGCACGCTGGAGCGCGCACACGCCGCCGGCCTTCCGAGCTGGTCGCTGATCGTCGTGGACGAGGCGCACCGGACGTCGGGGCGGCTGGGCAAGCCGTGGGCGGTCGTCCACGACAACACCCGCATCCCCGCCATGCGGCGCCTGTACATGACCGCCACGCCCCGGCTGTGGCGGCTCGACGAGGAGGCCGGGGTTGTGTCAGGCGTGCAGGGTGAGCTGGTTGCCTCGATGGAGGACAATCCCGACGGGCCGTTCGGGTCGCGCTGCTACACGCTGACGCTGTCGGAGGCGATCGACCGGGGGATCTGCGCGCCGTACCAGGTGGTGTGCCTGGACATCACCGACACCCAGCTCCAGGCCGCGCAGTTGCTGGGTGTGGAGGGCCGCTCGGACAAGGTCCGCGGGACCCGGCTCGCGGCCCTGCAGACGGCGCTGGTGAAGGCCTCGGCGGAGGAGGGCTTCCGTAGGACGCTGGTCTTCCACCACCTCGTCAAGGAGGCCGAGGCGTTTGCGGCCGGTCTCCCCCACGTTGCCGGTCGGCTGCGTGCCGCCGAGCCGGAGCTGTATCCGCGCACGGTGTGGGCCGACTGGTTGTGCGGCGAGCACGAGCCAGGCCACCGGCGCCGCGTCCTGGGCGAGTTTTCCAGGGGAATCGCTGCTGACGGCACGGTTGTGGAGAGGACGTTCCTTGGGTCCGTTCGCGTGCTCGGCGAAGGCATCGATACATCCCACTGTGACTCCGTCTACTTCGCGGACGTGCGCGGTTCTATGCCCGACCTTGTGCAGGCCGTCGGTCGCGCCCTGCGTATCCAGCCTGGTGAGGGGAAGGTGGCCAGCTTGGTGGTGCCGGTCCTGCTCGGCCCCGGAGAGACGCCGGACAGCATGCTCACCTCCCGGGCGTACGGCGGGCTCGCAAAGCTGCTGGAGGCGCTCAGGGCGCACGACGCCCGCGTCGTCGAGCGGCTCGCCGAGCAGCAGGCCCGCAGCAGCGTGAGGGGCGTCCGGACCCGCTCGAGCAACGCGGAGGACGAGGGAACCGACAGCTACCGAAGCGACTGTGGTCTGTCGGTGCCCGCCCGGGAACTGCTGAAGTTCTCCGCTCCGCGCGATCCGGCGCGGCTGGCGGCGTTCATCAACCTGCGGGTGATCAATCCCGAGCACGCCCACTGGCGGCGCGGCATGGAGGCTGCCGTCGTCTACCACCGGCTGCACGGCGACCTGCGCGTGCCGTTCACGTACCGCGTGCCTGGCCGCGACGGCCAGGAGACTGAAGCTGAGGGGTGGCCGGCCCCGCTCGTCGGGTTCCCGCTGGGGCAATGGATCGCCGACGCTCGCCGGTTCTACGCCCGCGGGGAGATGAATGCCGACCGGGCCGAGCAGTTGGAAAAGCTCGGCATGATCTGGTCGCACTACGACGTCGCCTGGGAAGAAGGACTTGCCGCGGCACGCGGGTGGGCCGCGGAGAACGGGCACCTCCTGGCACCGACCGATGCCACTTACCAGGGCTACCGGGTGGGCATCTGGCTGAAGAACGCCAGGGCTGCGGCCCGCCGGGCCGCCGAAATCGAACAGCGCCGTGCCGAAGGCCTGTCCGTGGGGTCCTCGACCGGCGCGCTCCTGGAGGAACGCCGCGAGCAGCTCGAAGGCGTCGACCCCGCCTGGTGCCCGGCCTGGCCGGTCGAGTGGCAACGCTGTTTTCACCTCACTCGGATGCACCTTGAGGCTGGTGGCGAGCTGCCGGTGGAGCCGGGCAGCGTCGTGCACCAAGGTGAGGACCTCGGACGGTGGGTGCGGGCGCAGCAACTCGGCTGGTACAAGCTGACGACTGTGCAGCAGTGGATGTGCGAACACATCCTCGGGATTGAGCCCGCGGCCGACGATGAGAAGCCCAAGCCGCGCACCAGCCAGGCCGACAAGTGGGCGCTGAACCTGGCGGTGGCCCGCCAGTTCTACCAGCGTGAGGGGCACCTTCGGGTGCCGAGGAAGCACGTCGAGCGGATCGTCGTCGGTGGTGACGGGAGCGGTGGCGGAGGCGAGGGGCAGGAGCTCCGGCTCGGAGCGTGGATCAGCAACCAGCGCAGCCGGGCTGCGTCGCTGTCCCCGGAACGGGTGGAGCAGTTGTCCGCCATCGGCATGCGTTGGACGTGAGGGAACTCTGGCCGCGGACACCATAGAGCCGTATCCGCCCTCCACGGCCTTGCCGCCGCGCGCGATGTGGCCGGGCGTAGCGGGTACCGTCCGGAGAGCGCGCGGCTGAGGTGGAAGACATCCCGCTGGGATCTGGGCGTTGGCGGAACGGATACTCACCAGCGCCGTGGGTGACCGGCGCGGCTCCGCAAGTGGCGGTGGAGTCGAAGTTGTGGATGGGGCCGGCAGTTGGCCGTTGTCCATGCCTTCACTGTGAGTGGGTTGGTCACGTTCTGCCGGTCGGCCCTTGAGCAGTTGGTACTGGCCGCTCAGGAACGGAGGAGGTGTGGTGCGTCAATCCCTGACGTGGCTTACTGGCGTGCGGTGCGCCGGCAGTTGTCCCGTCCTGGTTCACCGTACCGCGACGGCGGGCTGTTGCCGTTGGGCGGTTTGTCTGCCGTCTCGGACGACCATGAGGTCGGCGGTGTCGGGGGGCATCGCCTGGGTGTCCTGGGGGTAGTAGCGGGAGTGCGCGTCGGCGCCGGTCACCAGGAGGGCTTGGCGGGGTGCCGGCATGTCGATGTTCGTCATCTGCCGGAAGCGGTTCTTGAACCGCACCGAGGTCCGTTTGGCGTTCTTGTCCAGCGTGAAGGTGTAGTCGCCCCTGGCCGTGGCCTTGCCCCGTCCTGTGGCGCCCGCGGCGCCGCCGGTCTCGTCGAAGGCGGGCAGCGCCGTGAAGGAGGCGGCGGTGGCGGCGATCGGTCCGAGCGCTTTGCGACGTTCTGTGGAGTGGACCTCATAGCCGTCGGTGAGTATCCGCTGTGCGGTCTTGGTGTAGTAGGCCGGGTCGGCGGGCGGTTCGGTGTCCAGGGCGCTGGCATGGCGGTTGAACATGCAGAGTGCTGCGGTGGTCAGGATCGTGTCGTGGATGTCGTCGTCGGTGGCGCCCGCTGCGTGGGCTGCGGTCACGGTCTCGTCGTTGAGCGGATGTGGCGCGCGGACGACCTCGGCGGTGGTGTGCAGGAGGTTGCGGGTGCGTTCGGTGACAGTTGTCGTGTCGGGGTCTGTGATCACGGCTTTGACCGCGTTCTTGCCGTCGGGGAGCCGGGCCGCGGCGAACGTGCTGTCCACGGACGGTCCTTTTCCGGCACGGCCCATCAGGAGGTCGTCCCAGGCCGGTCGGTCAATGTGGCGACGTCGGCTCACGGCCTTGGCTGTCTCCTCGTCAGGACGGGACCGGCGAGCGGGCAAGCCGACGGCCGCATGATCGGCGGCTTGTGTCGGAGTCGGTGAGTCGCATGGTGCCGGACGTTCGGCGTGTCGACGTCCGCAGTCTCGAAGAAGCCACCGTGCCGCCGCCGTTCCTACAGTTCGTGGACGTCGGGGCGTCTTATGCAAGTCGGACCTGTCCCTGTGCGATGCGTTGTCTCCGGATGCGAGCGGCGAGAGGGGCCTGGCTGTGGCGGGAGCGGACAAGAATGCGGTGATCGGTGCCTGGTGGCGTGCATGGGAGCCTTTCGAGCTGTTGTCTGCCGCTGCGCGGCGCCGGGGTTTCGTCCTGGCCGGCGTCTTCACGGCCTGCGACGTCGCAGTGTTCGGTGCGGTCAGGTCCCTGATGGGGGCGGAGGGGACGCGTGTGCCGCTCGCTGGTCTCCCTGGGGTGGCTGTTCCTGGGGATGGTCACGGTGTCCGCGCTGTAGCTGTATGGCGTGGTCGTCGGCCTGGTGGGGATGTGCATGCCGTGGTTGTCCCGGGCCGGGAACGTCCTCGGGGCGCTGTCGGGGTGGTCGGTGCGGTCGATGGTGGTCTTCGGCCTCATCGGTCTCATCGGCCTGGCGATGCTCTGGGTGGGGCTGGCTGCCCGGGGGTGCCTGCCGGGTGCCCTGGTCCGCGTTTGGGTGTGTTTCGCCCATGCGCAGATGCTCTTCCTCGGCGTGCTGATCGAAGGCTTCCTCGTAGGCCGGCCGTATCCGCTGTTCCGGCGGTTGTTCCGGGGTGCCGCGGGGAGCGGCGACTTGTTGTACGGCGCGCTGGCTTTCGTGCTGCGGTCCGTCGGCAGCATCGTCGTGGGGGCGGTGCTCTTCCTGCTGCTGTCCTCGGCCGTCGGCTGCCGCCTGGCCTGCGTGCTTGGTCGGCGAGGAAGCCCGGCTGGGCGGCCTTCTTCGCCGGTGCCGCGCTCGTCATGGCGGGTGCCTTCACCGTTTTGTACTGGGATGTCCGGTCCTTGGTTCGCGGGGAGATCCTGCCGTGGTACCCGATCGCCTTCTGGGACCAGTGACGTCCTGTCCCGGATCCACGTCCGCGGACGCCTCCGGCCCTGCCGGTGACGCGGCCGCCCGACTTTCGAAGGATCAGACATGGACCATTCCTCACACGCACCGCATCCGGCGGGAACCGCGGAGGGCATGAGTGCCGTCGCGAGTGCCGTCGACGTCGCGGGTGCCGTGTTCCTCGTTCTGTGGACCGTCGCGATGTGGCTGGCCGTGTGCCTGCTCGCCTGGGCGAACAGAGGTCCGGTGCGGCCCTGGTTGTACCGGGGTTCGGTGGCGGTGATCGGTCTCGGTGTGATCGGCCAGATCGGGCACTTCCAGGAGCATGTCGCCCAAGCGGCCTACTGGATAGCGCATCCTGAGGCGCCTGCCTGGATGACGCCCTGGGGCGACGGTCTGGCCCGCGGTATGGGCCGTGTCGACCCGGACAACCCCGCCCTGGGGATGGAGATCCTGCATTTGACGGGCAACTACGTCTTCCTGGCCGGGCTGGTCGGCATCATGCTGATCACCAGCCGGGCGGTGACGGAGTTGAAGTCCCGCAGGTGGGCGCGGATGGGGGTCTGGATGCAGGGCATCCACGGGCTCGAGCACGTCCTGCTGACGGTGTCCGTGGCGCTGGGCGCCGACCGTGCGATCGGTCTTTCCACCTGGTTCGGCGCCATCGCCCCCGGTCCGGCTCTGACGACGTATCGCGTCTGGTGGCACTTCGTGGCCAACCTGGTCGGTACGGCGATCCTCACCGTCGCGGTCTTCCACCTGTGGCGTGAGCGGCGAGGCGTCAAGGTGTCCCACACCGATGCCGCATCCGGTCCCCGCGAGCGGCGGGACGGTGCCTCCGGTTCCCTCCGGCGGGAGCCGGAGGCGGAGGCGGGGCCCGCGGATTCGGAGACGGAGGGGGCGGCCGTCCTGACGGGACGTGCCCCGTAGGGTCCTTTGGGCCGCTCCGCTCCTCTACGGCACCGGGGGTGGTGCGGGTCTTTCCGCGGGTTGCGAAGGAGGCCTCCGTACGGGTGGCACGGCAGAACCGCCGGCCGGTTCGGGTTCCGAGGGAATCCGTGTCACGCGTCGCGGGGTGGTGTCCGCGGCAAGTCCTCGCCCACCGGGTCGGCGGCTCGACGGGCGGTGGGACGGGGCGGCCCGGTCCCGCTCCTCGGCGTCCGGGCAGGGGTGCCTGTCCGCGTCCTGCGAGGTGGCCCGGGCCGGAGCGGTCCGTCGTGGTGTTCCCCTTGTCGTTCTGCCGGGGCGGACTCGTGTCCGCCGGCTCTTTGGGGTGTGGGCCGTCGGCCGCTCGCCGTGCTCAGCCGGGACAGGAGCCGGTGACGTCCGTCATCTGGGTGATCGCGGTGAAGGCGAAGGTTCCGCTCTGGAGAGCGTTGACACATGCCGTTTTTCGGGATCCTGCGGTCGAGGGCATCGCCTCCGCCTCTATCCAGCAGGGTTCGTCGAGCTCCACGTAGCGGTTGAACGACACGTCCATGGACGTCGGCATCATGGCTCCGCCGGACGGGTGCAGGGCGTGGCCGGCCTGCCGTACCGATTCCAGGAGCAGCATGCCCGGAACGTGGTCGACCGGGTGGTCGAAGAGCACCGGATGGTTGGTGTCGACCCGAAGTCGCCAGCGCAACCGGTCTTCCGTGGGTGACAGGACGACGTCCTCCCGTCTGATGCGTCCGGCCACGTCCGCGGGAACGGGGGACGCCGGTCTCGGAGCGTTCGCGCATGCCCCGGCCGCGTCCGACCGTCCGGCTCTGAGACGGCGGTACACGGCCGGGGCGTGTTGGCCGAACGCGATGGTGGCGACGGCCAGAAGGGCCGCGTCGCGCACCACCTCGATGCTCATGGTCATCGCGACGGGCAGGGAGCGCCGGTAGCGTATATCGGTGCACCGCACGTGCATTTCGATTTCGGCGGGAACGTTGCCGATACGCATCGCCTCGGGATTGACCGAGTACCGCAGGCTCGACCAGCTGAGTTGGTAGCCGAAGGGCACCTTGAACGCCGCGTGGGTCAGAAGCAGGCCGCACTGGCGCAGGCTTTCGCACAGCAGCAGCGGGTCGTGAACGCCGTGTTCGGAAGTGTAGAAGCTGTGGCTGCGCGGCCACTGGGCGCTGACCAGAAATGAGTCGGGGCCGGTCTTGTTCCAGCCCGTCAAGAACACTTCCGCGAGCGCGGCTCGGTGCACGTACTCCTTGGCGACAGTCGTGGTCAGCGTAGGTCTCAGGGTGTCGGGACGGTCGTCTGTACCAAGCATGCCTCTCCCCTGGGGCGTGCGTGCGTATGCCCTCCGGCTCTACCGGCCGGAGGGGCCGCTCTGTAAAATAAGGGTGTTCGTTTTTTTTGTCGAGATGATGATTCTGAGGTCGAACGATGGCCGAACCGAAGCAGGAACGGGCTGCCAGGACTCGGGAGTCGATCCTCCGTGCCGCTGCTGAGGTGTTCGACGAGTGCGGTTACAGCGGGGCGAGCATCAGTAAGATCATGAACCGCGCCGGGGTGACCCAGGGAGGCATGTACTTCCACTTCAAGTCGAAGAAACGCCTGGCCCTGGCGGTGATGAGCAGTCAGCAGAGCTTCGTCGACTTCCCCCCGGAGGGCGGCGGTCTGCAGCGGGTGATCGACCTCACCTTCCACCTCGCCCGTGAGCTGCAGACCAACCCCCTCGTCCGGGCGAGCATCCGACTCGCCGTCGAGCAGGGGGAGTTCGGTGTCCGTGACGACACCGCCTACCAGGAGTGGGTCGCCCTGGTGGAGGCCTACCTGCTGAAGGCGCGGCAGCGGGGCGAGCTGCTCCCGGAAGTGGACGAACACGATTTCGCCGTCGTTCTCGTCAGCGCGTTCACCGGCAGCCAGCTGTTCTCGAGTGTCTCCAGTGCCCGCGCGGATCTGCAGAGCAGGATCGCCCTGTTGTGGCGTTATCTGCTGCCCGGCCTCACGTCCCCCCAGGTGATGGCCTCCCTGCGGGTCGAGCCGGCGGACAGGCCCCTGGCCGCGTGAGCCGTCCACGGACCCGGTCCCCGGCGCGGCGTCACCGTCGGCGAGCCCGCGCCCGGCCCCGGCCGTGAGGCGCTCACGGCTCGCCGGCGAGGCGCACGCGCTCGCCGCGGAGGCCCCCCGTACCGTCTGCCGGCCCGGTGGCCGCAGAGGGGGGCTGGTGGTGGCCTCGGCCGTTGCCGAGCTCTTCGATACGGTCCCCGGCCTGTGCCGCGGGGGCGGGCGCGTGTTCCCCGGGTCGCGGTCGAGGACTCGGCCCGTCTCGTGGTCGGTTCGACCGGTGCAGGACGCCCCCGCTTCGTCAAGGTGCTCCACGCGTGCCGTCCGGTGCCCCGGCGCTGCGGCGAATCGCCGGGGCCTCATCCGGCCGGACATGCTGCCGTCGGCGCCGGAGGCGGGCGAGTCGTCCTGGCAGGTGTGCCTTCGGAAACCGTGTTGCGCCGCTCGCGGTGTCGATGGGCGCAGGTTCGCGCTCGTCGCCCGCGACGAGCGGTTCGGCGGTGAGGAGTGTGGCGGGTGACCGGCCGCCCACCGGAGCGCGGTCCTGTGCGCAGGATCGGGGAAGCCGGTCCCGGTACCGGTCGCTCAGGCACGGGCGGTGCCGGCCTGATCCGCCGCATGCGCGCAGCCGGGGTCGGGGCAGGTGTGCGGGTCGTCAGGGGCGGGCCGGCGGCAGATTCGTGCCGGGAGCTCCTGTGTCCTGTACTCCTGTCAGGACCAAGGCCCACAGGCGCTCGAGTTGCGTCACGGCGCTGTCGCCCTCCCTTTCCGCGCCGGGCCGGGCCCGGAGATACGCCTCGGTGCCGTCGACCAGGTACTGCACCAGGAGGGTGAGGTCCTCGACCGGTGTGTCGTGGCTGAGCTGGCCCCCGCGGTGTGCCTCACCGAGCAGTCTTCGCACTTCCGGCAGCCAGCAGTCGGTCCAGGGGAACGGGGAACGTGATTCCCTGGACAGCCGGATGGCGGCACGCACGGTGGTCTCGTTCTCCATGAGGTCGGCGATGGCCAGACTGAGCTCTATCACCCGCAGTAACGGTGGTGTCCGGTGGGCAGCCACGCGGCCCACTGCCTCCGCCAGCAGTGACTGCCCCGCCTGCCAGACGGCGTTTGCCAAGTCGCTCTTGGAGGGAAAGTGAAAGGTCAGTGCTCCCACGGACACGCCGGCGCTCTTGCTGACCGCTGAGAGTGACGTACCGTCGTAGCCCTTGCGGTCGATCTCTGCGGCCGTGGTGCGCACCGCGGCCTCGCGGGTGCGTACGGCTCGTTCCTGTTTCACCATGCTGCCTCCGAATGCCTGCGCGTGGACGGACGCATGGGGTGCACGGTCGCCAAAGCACCGGAGCAAGCCGCTCGTCTCGCCTTCCATGGCGTCAGCAGGACGATGCTGAACCTCCGTCCGCCGGCAGCCAAGGGGGACTTGCCCAAGATGCATCAGGTTCGTCGCGGGTGGTCCCCCGATTGCCCGATCTTTGCGTCAACTTGGCGAAGTGGCACGGTGGTTGCACCGCCATCAGAAAAAAAGAGGACGTTCGCTATTGTTTTCCCGGGGTAGGACGCCGGCCATCGCTGGGAGGGGACGCACCATGGTGACGAACGCCTCGACGGATTCCCGGTACTCGCTACCGGCCTTCGCAAACCAGCTCTTCGAGCACCTGCCGCGTACCGACCAGCGCAAGTGGGCGCGGGTCTACCTCGAGGCCCTGATGGCCACTCGGGGCAAGAAGACCGTCCGGCGGCTGGCCGCTTCCGTGTCGGACTCCCCGACCGCCTCCCAGTCGTTGCACCAGTTCGTCAACGCGAGCCCCTGGGACTGGATGCCGGTACGGCAGGAGATGGCGCGCTGGGTCGAATCCAGGCTCACTCCCCGGGCCTGGCTTCTGGACCTTGCGGTGATACGCAAGCGAGGAGAGCACTCCTGCGGTGTGCACCGGCGCTTCGTTCCGGCCACGGGCCGCTCCGCCACCTGCCAGGTGGGAGTGGGGGTCTTTCTCGCCACCGCCGATGCGGCCGTTCCGGTGGACTGGCGCCTGCTGCTGCCCGGCTCCTGGGCCAGCGACCCCCGAAGACGGCTGCGCGCACGCATCCCCGACGGCATCGGCTCCCAGCCGATCGAGGATCACGCCCTTGCCCTCACCGACTTCCTCGCGGGAAACAGCCGGTCGGTCCCCGGCCCGGTCGTCGCCGATCTCGCCGCCGTGCCGGGCGCCCACGCACTCGTCCGCGGTCTGGCGATACGCAACCGCGACTTCGTCATCGCCGTGCCGGCCGGCTTCAAGGTGGTCCTGGGCCGGCATCTGCACCTCCAGAAGCCGTCCGACGCGGGCGAACGCGGCCTGGCCCTGGCCGCCCGAAGCCTGTTCGAATTCGATTCCGGTCTCACCCATGCGGAGATGGTCGACACCGCTGACGCGAACATGCAGCGTCTGGAGGTCAAGTCCGTCCGCGTGTACCTGCCGGACACCCACCCGTCCTTCCCTCCTCGTACCTACTCGCTGTTCACCGTGGCCTCGGAAAGCAGCAGGCGGCCGGTGCAGACGTGGCTCACCAGCCTGACGCACGCCCGGGCGGCCGAGGTGGTCGGTCTGACGCGGCTGCTGGCGCGCAGCCAGGAGGCGGTGCGCCGCATGGAGAGCGATTTCGGTCTGCTCGACTTCGAGGGGCGGTCCTACCCGGGCTGGCATCACCACATGACCCTGGTCTCCGCGGCGTACGCGTACAGCAGGACCGGGCACCTTTCGGCCATCGAGAGGTCCGAGGCCGCCTGATCGCACACGGCCGCCCTCTTTTGGTGGCCCTGCTGAGCCCTGCACGTCAACTCCTGCGCGGTTGGAGGCGGCACCCACGGTGAGATCATGCTGAAGCACACGTACGAGGGGCAGGACTGCAGTCTGGCCCGGGCCCTCGAAGTCATCGGTGAACGCTGGACACTGCTCATCGTCCGTTCGGCACTGCTCGGTGTCCGCCGCTTCGACGGCTTCCTGGGCAGCCTGGACATCGCCCGCAACGTCCTGACGAGCCGGCTGGCACGACTCGTCGACGCCGGGCTCATGGAGCGGGTCCCCTACCAGCGCAGACCCCTTCGTCACGAGTACGTGCTCACTCCTGCCGGACATGACCTCACCCGGGCGGTCATAGCGCTCATGCAGTGGGGCGACCGGAACCTGCCCGCGCGCCTGGGGCCCCCGCGCAGGGCCGAGCATCACGGATGCGGCGGATCCGTCCACGTCGAACTGCGCTGCTCACGCTGTGGCCGCGAAGTCGGTGACGAGGAAGTGGAGATACGGCACATGCGATGACCGGAACGGCAGCGCACGACCGGAGATGCCCCGTGCGAACACCTCGTCCCACGATGATCCCCTCCGCCCCAACCGGGCGGCTGGAGGAGGTGGATCGTGGTGTCCGTCACGGGAGCGCTCCGCAGAGCGGTCATGGCTCCCTCCCTGACCGAGGTGAGCTTCGCCGGGAGAGGTTTCTCCGTCAGTCCCACCGAGGAGACCAGACGTCTGGAAGGCGTCCCGCAGGCTGTCGTCTGCGGTTTCGAATGGGCCATCGAGGACCGCTCCCTGGCGGACACCGAGCGCCGCCTGGCCATGGTCGACGCGGACGTCCGGGGCTTCGCCTACGAGGGGGCGACGATGGCGTGCGCGGTCAGGGACGCGATGGGCCGCCGGGGCCGCCGCACCCAAGACCTCCTGCAGGGTGACGGAGGCAGACCCCACATCTTCCTGAACTACATCGGCGTCGGCTTCGCCATGGCACGCCTGCCCCGGCCTCTGTGGCGGGGAATCCTGCCCCGGCTCACCGGTGCCGAGTACTACCCCGCCATGAACTGGCTGGCCGTGGACGGCTACGGGTTCGACCGCGCCTACTTCGACACGGCGCGCTGGGTCGACCGGCAACGACGCCCCCGTCCGTATCCCTGGCAGGGTGACGCCGACTACTTCCTGCGCGCCGTCGACCAGGGCATCGGGCGCGCCCTGTGGTTCATCCACGGGGCCCACGTCGGCCACGTCACCGGTGCCGTCGCCGCGTTCGCCGAACAACGCCAGGCGGATCTGTGGAGCGGCGTCGGCCTTGCCGCCACCTTCGCCGGCGGCGCTCCTGCCCTGATGAGCGCACTGCGCCAGAGCGCCGGCCCGCACGGTGGGCATCTGGCCCAGGGAGCGGTCTTCGCCGCCAAGGCGCGCCACCACTGCGGGCATGTTCCCGAGCACACGCGGGTCGCCGTTCACGCCCTCACCGGGCTGGAGGTCCGTGCGGCCGCCGAACTCGCCGACGACTGTGCCGTCCCCGCGGCCGAAGGCGGAGCCGTGCCGGCCTACGAACTCTGGCGGCGCCGAGTGCGCGAGCAGGTCTTTCCCGTCTCCGTCTGAGCACGCTCGGAGTGGACGGCCGTTCCGGAACCACCGATACATTCGTCGCGGAATTCTTCGGCCACGAGGGGCGGTCTATCGCGGTGTCCACTGCATTTGGTGCGCTTCGGCGTCGACTACTCACACCTCCGCTTTCCGAGACGACCATGAAGGTGCGCGGATTCCATGTGAAGAACCTGGAATCCAAGACGCGTCTCGAGAAAGTCGGCGAGACATTTCTTCAGGGATACGCCTTCGCCGTCGAGGCGGGTTCGGGGGCCGAGGCCGAGGAGCTGCTCGAGACGGTGCCGCGGGACTTCCGCGGCTTCGCCTACGAGGGTGCCGCCATGGGCGCCGTCGTCCACGACGCGCTCCCCGGCCACGGCGGCCGGCTCTCGAGCCTGATGTCCGGCCGCGGCCGGCACCACGACTACATGATCCATGTCGGAATCGGCTGGGCGATGGCCCGGCTGCCGCGCCCCCTCTGGCCGGACATCCGCACCACGGACCCCCTCCTGCGCTGGCTGGCCCTGGACGGGTTCGGCTTCCACCAGGCGTACTTCAAGACCTCCGCATACGTGCGCGATCCCTCCTCGCCCGCGCCCTTCCGCTGGAACGGCGGCCACAACCACTACACCGCCAACGCCATCGACCAGGGCATAGGGCGGGCGCTGTGGTTCGTCGGCGGCACGGATCCGGACACTGTCGCCGGTCTGATCCGCTCCTGCTCCGCGCACCGTCACGCCGACCTGTGGGCCGGTGCGGGACTCGCCTGCGCCTACGCCGGGGGTGCCACGGAGGAAGAACTCACCTTCTTCGTGCGGCAGGCGGGTGAGCACCGCTGGGCCCTCGCCCAGGGGGCGGCGTTCGCGGCCGAGGCCCGGGCCAGGGCAGGGACCGTGAACGAGTACACCCACCTGGCCGCCCGGGTCGTATGCGGGGTCTCCGTCGAGCGGGCGTCCCGGATATGCAACGGCCTCAGGCCCTCCGCCGCCTCCCAGGATGCGCTTCCGGCCTACGAGAACTGGCGCAGAGAAATATCTGCCCGACTCGCTTCCGAATCGATCCTCCGGAAAGGTGCCGATCAGTGACCATAGCGAAGAACTGGCTACGCAGGAATTCTCCGGGGATCCTCGCACTCACCCTCATGGCGAGCGTCTTCTATGCCGTCCGCATCCCCGAACCGTCTGCTGCCGACGTCAGGGAATCGGCGGCCGGATTCGCCTTCGAGCCGATGACCATAGCCCTGCCGGGAGGGTTTCCCACGCAGAAGATAAGAAAGGTCAACAAGGCTTACGAGCACATCGACGCCTGGATTTCCTCGGTCGGCGCCGGCATCGCCCTCAATGACATGGACGGTGACGGCCTGCCCAATGACCTGTGCCTGACCGACCCCCGGATCGACCAGGCCGTGGTGACCCCGGCCCCCACCCGCGGCGAGGCCTACGAACCGTTCGCCCTCGATCCGGCCCCCCTGGGAACCAGCGACACCATGGCTCCGATGGGGTGCCTGCCCGGCGACTTCACCGAGGACGGCGCCGTCGACCTGCTCGTCTACTACTGGGGCCGCACCCCTGTGATCTTCCAGAACGAGGGTGACCGCGGCGATCCGCTCACCGCCTCCTCGTTCACGCCCGTGGAACTGCTGCCCGGCAAGCCCGGCCCGAGGTACACGGGCCCGTTGTGGAACAGCAACACCGCTGCCGTCGCCGACTTCGACGGCGACGGACACGACGACATCTACATCGGGAACTACTTCCCCGACAGCCCTGTCCTCGACCCGTCCAAGGACGGCGACGTGACCATGAACGACTCGCTGTCGCACGCCCAGAACGGCGGCGGCGGTCACTTCTTCCGCTGGACCGAGTCCGGTTTCGAGAAGACGGACGACGCCGTCCCGCAGGGCCTCAACAAGGGCTGGTCGCTCGGCGCGTCGGCCGCGGACCTCGACGGCGACCGGCTTGCGGAGATCTTCCTCGCCCATGACTTCGGGACCTCCGCGCTGCTGCACAACACCTCGCGGCCGGGCCGGATCGAGTTCCGTGAGGTCAAGGCGGTCCACACCGGCACCGTTCCCAAGTCCAAGGAGATCGGGCGCAGTTCGTTCAAGGGGATGGGCGTCGACTTCGGGGACCTGGACCACGACGGCCTGTACGACATGTTCGTCAGCAACATCACCACGTCGTTCGGGATCCAGGAGTCGAACTTCGCCTTCATCAGCAAGGCCGACGACAAGGACGACCTGCGGTCCCGCTTCGAGGACGGCGAGGCGCCCTACAGGGACGAGTCGACCGACCTCGGCCTGGCCTGGTCCGGCTGGGGCTGGGACGTGAAGATGGGCGACTTCGACAACAACGGCGATCTGGAGATCACCCAGGCGCTCGGTTTCGTCAAGGGCAAGAACAACCGCTGGCCGCAGCTGCAGGAACTCGCCACGGCCAACGACGCGCTGATCGCCAACCCCGCCTGGTGGCCGAACGTCAGGCAGGGAGACGACCTCGCCGGCGGCCAGCGGATGCGGTTCTTCGCCAAGGACCAGGACACCGGCCGCTACATCAATCTCTCCACGGCTCTGGGCCTGGGGGATCCTGTGCCGACCCGCGGCATCGCAACCGGTGACGTGGACGGCGACGGCCGCCTCGACATCGCCGTCGCCCGCCAGTGGGACGAGCCCGTCTTCTACCGCAACACCGCCCCGGAGCCGGGCTCCTGGCTGGAACTCGTCCTCACCCACCCCGACGGTGCTCCGGTGACCGGCGCCGAAGTCCGCGTCGAGCTGTCCGACGGGAGCAAGCGCATCGCCCGCGTCGACGGGGGTGGTGGCCACTCCGGCAAACGCAGTACCGACATCCACATCGGCCTGGGCGAGGAGGTCCAGGGCGAGGTTTCAGGGACGGTCACCTGGCGCGACCGCGAGGGTGACGTCCACGAGCAGGAGATGAGGCTGGCGCCGGGCAGGCACAGCTTCGAGCTCGGCAGCCAGGTCAAGGAGAAGTGACCATGTCCGCAGCACAACCCCCGTCGCAGACCGCGGGACCGCGCCACAATCCGAAGGTCGTCACCGCGCTCCGCCGCTTCGCGATCTCGATCTCCGTACTCAACATCCTCGGCTACACGGTACTGGGCTTCGAGCAGCCCTGGACCTGGCCGTTCATCGCGCTGGCGGCGGCCTACACCGTGGAGCTCGCGCTCGAGGCCGTCGGCGCGCGCGCCGAGAAGCGGGCGCCGCGCTCCCGCGGGGGCGGCTTGCGGGGGCTGATGGAGTTCCTCTACCCCGCGCACATCACGGCCCTCGCGGTGAACATGCTCACCTACGTCAACGACCAGGTGTGGGTCATGGTGTTCGGCGTCGTGGTCGCCGTGGGCACCAAGTGGGTGCTGCGGGCTCCGGTGAAGGGCCGCATGCGGCACTTCATGAACCCCTCGAACTTCGGCATCGCGGTCATCCTGCTGCTGTTCCCCTGGGCCTCGATCGCCCCGCCGTACCACTTCACCGAGTACCTGGACGGCGGCTTCGACTGGCTCGTGCCGGCTGTCATCATCACCCTCGGCACCCTGCTCAACGCGAAGCTCACCGAACGCATGTGGCTCATCGTCGCGTGGGTCGGCGGGTACGCCGTGCAGGCGATCGTGCGCGGGCTGCTGTTCGGCACATCGATTCCCGCGGCCCTCGCGATGACGACCGGTGTGGCGTTCGTGCTGTTCACGAACTACATGATCACCGACCCGGGCACCACACCGTCCTCCAAGTGGGGCCAGATCGCCTTCGGCGGCGGTGTCGCCGCCGCGTACGGTGTCCTGACTGCGCTGAGCGTCGCCTACGGGATCTTCTTCGCCACCGCTCTGGTCTGCGCGGTCCGCGGCGGCTTCCTGTGGATCAGCGACATCGTCTCCCGCAGGCGTGCCGAGGAGGCCCTGGCCCTCGCCGCGGTCGGCCGGAGCCTCGAGCAGCCCGCTGTGCGGCAGCGGTCCGCCGAAGAGTCCCCCGCCGAACGGACCTCGACCGCGCACACCGAAACACGCGCGTGCGTGAACGGGTGTGCCCAAGGGGCCTGCGCCTGCTCCGGGAAGAGCGCGGACGGCGAGGCGGACGACCGCAGGATCGTGGTGTCGGCATGACCAGGATCGCCATCATCGGCATGGCCTGCCGCTACCCCGACGCCACCGACCCCGCCGAGCTGTGGGCCAACGCCGTCGCCGGACGCAGGGCCTTCCGCCGCCTCCCGGAGGAACGGATGCGCCTGGACGACTACTGGGACGCCGATCCGTCCGCACCCGACACCTTCTACGCCCGCAACGCGGCCGTGCTCGAGGGGTACTCCTTCGACCGCGTCGGCCACCGGATCGCCGGCAGTACGTTCAGGTCCACCGACATGACGCACTGGCTCGCCCTGGACACCGCCGGGCGCGCGCTGGCCGACGCCGGGTTCCCGGCGGGGGAAGGGCTGCCCCACGAGCGGACCGGCGTCGTCATGGGCAACACGCTCACCGGCGAATTCACCCGCGCCAACGTCATGCGGCTGCGCTGGCCGTACGTGCGGCGGGTGATGGCCGCCGCGCTCACCGGGCAGCAGGACTGGGACGAGGCCCGGATCACCGCGTTCCTCGAGGAGGTCGAGACCTCCTACAAGGCGCCGTTCCCGGCCGTCGACGAGGACACCCTGGCCGGCGGGCTCTCCAACACCATCGCCGGCCGGATCTGCAACCACTTCGACCTCAACGGCGGCGGTTACACCGTCGACGGAGCCTGTTCCTCCTCGCTGCTGTCGGTCACCACCGCCGCAACGGCCCTGGTCAACGGTGACCTGGACGTCGCCGTCGCCGGTGGCGTCGACCTGTCCATCGACCCGTTCGAGATCATCGGCTTCGCCAAGACCGGTGCTCTGGCCCGGGGGGAGATGAGGCTGTACGACAAGGGCTCCAACGGCTTCTGGCCCGGCGAGGGCTGCGGAGTGGTCGTGCTGATGCGGGAGGAGGAGGCGCTCGCACGCGGCCACCGCATCTACGCGACCGTCGCGGGCTGGGGTGTGTCCTCGGACGGCCGGGGCGGGATCACCCGGCCCGAGGTCGACGGTTACCGCCTGGCCCTGGAGCGTGCCTACGCGCGAGCCGGGTTCGGGATCGGCACCGTCCGCCTCTTCGAGGGCCACGGCACGGGCACGGCCGTCGGTGACGCGACGGAGCTGGCGGCGCTGATGAAGGCCCGCTCGGCAGCCGACCCGCGGGCACCTGTCGCCGCCATCGGCTCCATCAAGGGCATGATCGGCCACACCAAGGCGGCCGCGGGCGTGGCAGGTCTGATCAAGGCGGCCCTGGCGGTGGACAACCAGACCGTGCCGCCCTCCATCGGCACCTTCGATCCGCACGAGCTGCTCACCGCGCAAGGGGCCAACCTCAGGGCGCTCCGCAAGGCGGAGGCCTGGCCCCGGGAGGCGCCGCGCCGCGCGGGTGTCACCGCCATGGGGTTCGGCGGCATCAACACGCACGTCGTCCTGGACGAGCCGGCAGGCCGGCGCCGGCCTGCCGGCGCCCGCCGTCTCACCCCCCTGGCCGACTCGCTACAGGACAGCGAACTCCTGCTGTTCGAGGGAGCCTCGGCCCGCGAGCTGGGCCACCGGCTGTCCGAGGTCGCGGACTACGCCGTGCGGCTCTCGTACGGGCAGATCGCCGACCTCGCCGCCACCCTCCAGCGCGAGCTCCGTGGTCTTGCGCACCGGGCAGCGGTGGTGGTGACGTCCCCGGAGGACACCGAGAGCCGGCTGCGTCACCTCGTCGGCCTTCTGGAGCGGGGGGAGACGGAGCACCGGGCCGCGGACGGCCGGACCTTCCTCGGGAAAGCCACCGGCCGCAAACGGATCGGCCTGCTGTTCCCCGGCCAGGGTTCCGGACGCGGCACCGGTGGTGGTGCGCTGGGCCGCCGTTTCCCCGAGGCCGCCGAGGTGTTCGGTCGCGCCGGGCTGACGGCCGGCGCGGACACCGTGGCCACCGAAGTGGCCCAGCCGCGCATCGTGACCGGTTCGGCAGCGGGTCTGCGCGTGCTGGACGAGTTGCGCGTGGAGGCGTCCGTCGGCATCGGGCACAGCCTCGGCGAGCTCTCCGCCCTGTGCTGGGCCGGGGCCATCGAGGAGGACACGCTGATCGAGGCGGCGGGCGTGCGCGGCAGGGCGATGGCGGAGCACGGGGCGCCGGGGACCATGGCATCACTGGGTGCCGGACCGGAGCGGGCGGAGGAGCTCATCGACGCCCTCCCCGTGGTCGTGGCCGGCTACAACGGCCCGGAGCAGACGGTCGTCTCGGGTCCGGTGCAGGAAGTGGAGGAGGTGCGCCGACGCGCCGCGCGCTCCGGTGTGACGTGTACGCCGCTCGCGGTGTCCCACGCGTTCCACTCACCGCTCGTGGCGTCCGCCGCCGAGTCGTTCGGCGACTGGCTGAAGAGCGTCGCCTTCCGCGAGCCCGCCGGCCGTGTGGTGTCCACCGTCACCGGGGCCGAACTGGCACCGGGCACCGACCTGTCGGCGCTGCTGCGGGAGCAGATCACCGCTCCGGTGCGTTTCACCGAAGCGGTCCGGGCCGCGGCCCGGGACGTCGACCTGTTCATCGAGGTGGGGCCCGGCCGGGTGCTCGGTCACCTGGCCGGGACGGCGACGACCGTTCCCGTGGTTTGCCTCGACACGGACGACGAGTCCCTGCGCTCGCTCCTGCAGGTGGTGGGCGCCGCGTTCGTCATCGGCGCGTGCGTCGCCCCCGAACGCCTCTTCCGGGACCGGTTGGTGCGCCCGCTGCGGATCGGCCAGGAACTCTCCTTCCTGGCCAGCCCGTGCGAACAGGTACCGGCGACGGCCGTGCCCGCACCGCGCCGGTCCGCCGAGAAGCCCGCCGTGCCCGCGGTCCGCGGGCAGGAGCCGCCGTCCGCGGCCGTGTCCCCTCCGGCGGCACAGGCCCCCCCGGCTTCGAAGGACGCGCCCGCCGCGGCCCCGGCCGGGTCCGAGCGGACGCCTCGGGAGGAGGGGAGCGGCGGAATCGAGGCCATCGAGGTCCTCGGCGCTCTGGTCGCCGAGCGCGCCGAGCTCCCGGTTCACCTGGTGGATCCGGGCAGCAGACTCCTGGACGACCTGCACCTGAGCTCCATCACCGTCGGCCAGATCGTGAACCAGGCCATGGCGCAGCTCGGTGTCGCCCCGGCGGCCCGGGAGCCGGCCAACTTCGCCACCGCCACTGTGGCGGAGCTGGCCGAGGCGCTGGAGACCCTGGCCCGTACCGGGAGCCGGGCCGATGCCGGTGCGGCTCCGCTCGTCGCCGGGGCGGCGCCGTGGGCGCGCCCTTTCGCGGTGGACCTGGAGGAGGTCGCCCGGCCTCCGGCCGGCCCGGAAGCGGCTCCCGGCGCCTGGGAGCTGTTCGCGCCGGCGGGGTACGGGATCGCCGGGACACTGCGCGCGGCCCTTCAGGACGCCCGGGCGGGCTCCGGGGTCCTGGTCTGTCTGCCGCCCCGGTGTTCCGCCGAGGGGACCGACCTGGTGCTCGCGGCGGCGAAGCGGGCGCTCGCCGCCCCGGAGGGCAGCCGTTTCGTGCTGGTGCAGCACGGTCGCGGTGCCGCGGGCCTGGCCAAGACCCTCCACCAGGAGGCGCCCCACCTGGTGACGACCGTCGTCGACACCCCTCTCACCGAGGACACGGTGGAGCGGGTGGTGGCGGAGGTGTCGGCGACGATCCGGTTCTCCGAGACGCATTACGGCGCGGACGGAGTCCGCCGCGTCCCCACTTTGCGGGTCCTCCCCCTGCGGCCGGAGCGCCAGGACGATCCGCTCGGCGCGTCCGACGTCCTGCTGGTCACCGGGGGCGGCAAGGGCATCTCCGCCGAGTGTGCCCTGGCGATCGCCCAGGACAGCGGGGCGCGGCTTGCGGTGCTGGGACGCTCCGACCCGGCCACGGACCGGGAACTGGCCGACAACCTGAAGCGGATGGCGGACCGCGGTGTCACCGTGCGGTACGCACGCGCCGATGTCACCAGCCCGGACCAGGTCCGGACGGCGGTCGCCGGGCTCCGCGGCGAGCTGGGGCCGATCACCGGGGTGCTGCACGGTGCCGGGCGCAACGAGCCCGGTCCGTTGCACGCGCTGGAGCCGGAGGACTTCCGGCTCACCTTCGCTCCCAAGGTGGACGGCCTGCGGACCGTGCTCGGGGCAGTGGACGCCGGGGCGCTGAAACTGCTGGTCACGTTCGGCAGCATCATCGGCCGTGCCGGTCTGCGGGGCGAGGCGCACTACGCCACCGCGAACGAGTGGCTGGCCGATCTCACCGAGGAGGTCGCGCGGACGCATCCGCAGGTCCGCGCCCGCTGCGTGGAGTGGTCGGTGTGGTCCGGGGTCGGGATGGGCGAGAAGCTCTCGGTCGTCGAGTCGCTCTCCCGCCAGGGCATCGTCCCGGTCTCCCCCGACCAGGGGGTGGAGATCCTCCTGCGGCTGATCCGCGATCCCGGCGCGCCGGTGGTGACGGTCGTCAGCGGCCGCACCGAGGGCATCGAGACGGTACGCCGTGATCTGCCGCCCCTGCCGCTTCTCCGGTTCACGGGCACCCCGCTGGTGCGCTACCACGGCGTGGAGCTCGTCACCGAGGTCGAGCTGAACGCGGGCACGGACCCCTACCTCGGCGACCACCTGCTGGACGGCAATCTCCTGATGCCCGCCGTGATGGGGATGGAGGCCATGGTCCAGGTCGCGGCCGCGGCCACCGGCTGGCCGGGGACACCGGTCATCGAGGGCGCGCGCTTCCTGCGCCCCATCGTGGTTCCGCCCGACGGGAGCACCACCATCCGTATCGCCGCGACGGTGACGGGGCCGGACACGGTCGATGTCGCCGTCCATGCCCAGGACACCGGCTTCGCCTCGGAGCACTTCCGTGCCCGGCTGGTGTATTCCGGCGCCGCTGTCCCGGACGGACCGCCGCTGCAGACGGGCGCCGGATTCCCGCAGGTCCCTCTGGATCCCGGGGCCGACCTCTACGGCGGCATCCTCTTCCAGGGCTCCCGCTTCCAGCGGTTGCGGCGGTTCCACCGGGTGGCGGCCCGTCACGTGGACGCCGACGTGGCGGTGCGGCGGCCGGAGGGCTGGTTCGCCGGCTTCCTCCCCGGGGAGATGCTCCTGGCCGACCCCGGCATGCGCGACGCGCTGATGCACGGCAACCAGGTGTGCGTGCCCGACGCCACGCTGCTTCCCTCGGGGGTCGAGCGCATCCACCCGCTGGGCGCCGGCGGCCCTGTCCCTGACCAGCTGCGCTACTGCGCGGTCGAGCGCAGCCATGACGGCGACACGTACGTGTACGACATCGCGGTACGCGACGCCGAGGGCGCCGTCGTCGAACGCTGGGAGGGCCTGACCCTGCGCGCGGTGCGCAAGACCGGCGGCTCCGGTCCCTGGGTCGCTCCTTTGCTGGGGCCGTACCTGGAGCGGACGCTCGAGGAGGTACTCGGTGCTCGTATCGGGGTGACGGTCGAACCCCACGGTGACACCCCGGCCGGGTCGGTCGCTGAGCGCCGGGCGTTCACCTCCACCGCGGCCTCCCGGACCCTCGGGGCTCCTGTGGCCGTGCGCCACCGGCCCGACGGGCGGCCGGAGGTGGAGGGCGGGTGGCACGTCTCGGCCTCCCACGGTCTGGGACTCACCGTGAGTGCCCTGGCCCAGACGGAGGTCGCCTGCGACGTCGAGGCGGTCAGCATGCGGGAGCCGGACGAGTGGCAGGGCCTGCTCGGCGAGCACGCCGCGGTGGCCGAGCTCGTCGCCCGGGAGACCGGTGAGGCTCCCGACACGGCCGCCACCCGGGTGTGGAGCGCGGTCGAGTGTCTGAGGAAGGCGGGCGGCGCGGCGGGCACGCCGCTGACCGTGCTGCCGCGGGAGAAGGAGGCGTGGGTGGTCTTCACCGCCGGCGACCTGCGGATCGCGACCTTCGTCACGGCCCTGCGGGACGCTCTGGAGCCCGCCGTCCTCGCATTTCTGACACGCGCACCGCAACTGCTGGAAGGACGGTCCCGGGACCATGTCGGATGACTACTTCGAGTACCGGCACACGGTCGGTTTCGAGGAGACCAATCTGGTCGGCAACGTCTACTACGTGAACTACCTCCGCTGGCAGGGACGCTGCCGGGAGCTGTTCCTCAAGCAGAGGGCACCGGAGGTCCTCGCGGACGTCCGGGAAGACCTCAAGCTGTTCACGCTCAAGGTGGACTGCGAGTTCTTCGCCGAGATCACCGCCTTCGACGAGTTGTCCATACGGATGCGGCTGTCCGACTTCGGGCAGACCCAGCTGGAGTTCACCTTCGACTACGTCAGGGTGGGCGAGGACGGCGGCGAGGCCCTGGTCGCCAGGGGGCGGCAGAGGGTCGCCTGCATGCGGGGGCCCAACGCCAACACGGTGCCCTCGCTGGTCCCCGAGGCACTGGCCCGGGCCCTCGAGCCGTACGGCGCGCGAGGCCGGGCGCTGTCGGGGCGGACGGCATGAGGACACTCGGCGCCGCACCTTTCCCGCACGCGGGCGCGGCCGATCCAAAGCGGCTGCGCAGGGCGCTGGGGACGTTCGCCACCGGCGTGACCGTGGTGACGGTCGGTGGCTCCTCGCCGCACGGTATGACGGCCAACTCCTTCACCTCCGTCTCCTTGGATCCGGCCCTGGTGCTGGTGTGTCTCGGCCGGGACACGGTGATGCACCGTGTCTTGGCCGAGGCCGACGCCTTCTGCGTGTCCGTGCTGGACGCCGGGCAGGAGGAGGTGGCCCGGTACTTCGCCGACCGCTCCCGGCCGAGGGGCCCGGCCCAGTTCGAGGCCGTCGGCTGGGTGCCTGGCCGGTCGGCAAGCGCACCGCTGATCGCCGGTGCCGCCGCACATTTCGAGTGCGCGAAGTGGCGTGCGTACGACGGCGGGGACCACACCATATGCGTGGGGAGGGTGCTCGCCTCGAGTGAGTTCCCCGACCGGGAGCCGCTGTTGTTCCACCGGGGCCGTTTCCGGCGTCTGCCCGCCGGGCGGCCGGAGGGTGCGGCATGAGCGGGCGGCGTCCGGTCTCCCCTCCGCTGCGGGCGCTGCCCGGGCTGCTGCGCAAGCTCGCCGTCGACCGGCTCGGGATGATGCGTGAGGCGGCGGCCCTGGACGACGCGGTGCTGGTCTCTCTGGGGCCGAAGAAGATGTTCGTCTTCAACCGGCCCGACTACGCCAAGCACGTGCTGGCGGACAATGCCGCCAACTACCGGAAGGGCATCGGTCTGGTGGAGTCCCGGAAGATGCTCGGCGACGGTCTGCTGACGAGCGAGGGCGAACTGTGGCGCGAGCAGCGGCGCACCGTGCAGCCGGCGTTCAGGCCGGCACGCGTGGCCGCTCAGGCGGACGCGGTGGCGGAGGAGACCGTGAAGCTGCGGGACCTGCTGGTGCGACGGGGTGCCGACGGTCCCGTCGACGTGCTCCAGGAGGTGACCGGATTCACCCTCGGCGTACTGGGCCGGACCGTGCTCGGCACCGGCCTCGGGGAGTACGGGGGCATCGCCCACGCCTTCGAAGCGGTACAGGACCAGGCCATGTTCGACATGGTCACCCAGAACACGGTGCCGACGTGGGCTCCGCTGGCCACCCAGCGGCGGTTCCGCAGAGCCCGCCGGGAGCTCATACGGACCGTCGACGAGCTGGTGGCCGACCGGAGCGCTCGCATGTCCGACGGCGAGGAGGCCGAGGACGCCTTCTCCCTCATGATCACGGCCGCCCGCCGGCAGGTCGATCCGGGGGCGGGGCGAAGGCGGCTGCGGGACGAGCTGGTCACGCTGCTCCTCGCCGGCCACGAGACCACGGCGAGCACGGTGGGGTGGACCCTGCTGCTGCTCGCCCGCCATCCGCACCTGAGGGATCTGGTGCGCGAGGAGGCCCGCGGGGTGCTCACGGGCGGCCGGGCCCCGGACGCCGGGGACCTGCGCAAGCTGACGTACACGACTCAGGTCGTCCAGGAGGCGATGCGTCTGTATCCGCCGGTGTGGATCCTGCCTCGTGTGGCCCGGCAGTCCGACGAGGTGGGACCGTACACGGTGCCGCCCGGTGCCGACGTCCTGATCTGCCCGTACACGCTGCACCGTCATCCGGGCCTGTGGGAGCGGCCGGAGCAGTTCGACCCGGGGCGGTTCGACCCGGCGCGCGCCGCCGATCGGCCCCGCTACGCCTACCTTCCCTTCGGCGCCGGGCCGCGCTTTTGTGTCGGCAGCAGCCTGGGGATGATGGAGGCGGTCTTCGTCACTGCCCTCCTGAGCCGGGATCTCGTCCTGGAGGTCGTGCCCGGCGGCGAGGGGAGGCCCGAGCCGATGATGTCCCTGCGCATGCGCGGTGGGCTTCCCATGACGGTTCGGCCCGTGCGATGACGGACCCTCCCGTGGGCGTCCGGCCCCGGCTGCGGCCCGTGCCGCAGCCGGGCGGCGGGTCAGCCCGTGGCGCTCTCCAGGGTGCTGGTGCGCAGGTCGAGCAGTGCCATCAGCACCGGCGGGTCGAAGACCTCCAGCGGCCGCAGCGCGATGCCCATCGGCAGGAGCGCCGTCTCGGCCTGCACCGTCACCGGGCCGTGGCGCCCGACGGAGACGGCGTCACCGTCGCTCTCGCCGGCGGCGCCGGAGACGAGATGCTCCTGGCCGTAGGGCACCGAGTGCACCAGGAGGTACCAGGTGCCGACGGGAACGTTGCGCAGCTCGAAGGCGCCGGGGCCCTCCAGGACGGTGCATCTCACCGGTCGCCCCTGGGGGACCTGGGTGGGGAACAGGCCGACGTAGCAGTGCCCGGGAGCACGCCCCTCGGGAAGCGTGACGTGGCCCCGCAGAGTGATGCCGGAGGCGCCGGCCGGGGAGGTGGGCGAGTCCGGCCACGGTTCCTGGTGGATGCCGGTGGCGAAGCCCTTCAGCTCCCGGTAGACGCTGGGGGAGACGCCCACACACGCCTTGAAGCGCGAGCTGAAGGTGCCGACGCTGCTGTAGCCGACCAGGCTGCTGATGTCCGCGACGCTGAACTGCGTCTGCACGAGCAGGCGCTTGGCCTCCTGGATGCGCAGTGCCGAGAGGAACCTGCCGGGCGAGGTACCGGTCACGTCCCTGAATATACGAGTGAAGTGGAACTTGCTGAACATGGCGGTGCGCGCCATGTCATCGATCGTCAGGTCTTGCCCGAGATTGGCCCGCATATTGCTGATGACCCGGTGAACTGCGTGCTCGATGGTGGCAGAAGTCACGGTATCTCCCTCTCGTTGAGCCATTTCAATCCACAGGCGTTCTGTTAAATCCGCCGCTTCGGGTCGGTTTACATCTCCTCGGAGAGCTCGAAGCCTTCCAGCCGACGGCTTGCGAGGTCTTCGGCGAACCTTTTCCACGTGCGTGAGCACTGGAGAGCGAGCTCCGCCAGCGTGGCCGCCGAGTGGGGTGGCACAGCTTCCATCCACTGGCGCCAGGAATCATCCACAACGAAGTGGTCGTGGAGCCAGCGCAAGAAGTGCCGGCCGGATTCCGAGTGCCGCAGCGACGGGTCGGACGCGAGTTTGCGCAGCATTTCCAGGGAGGTGCGTGACCGTCCCGGGGCCGAGGTGCCCAGCGTGTCGGGCGAGCGGCGCAGCGGGTCGGGGTCCTCCGGATCGCAGCTGCGCCGGGACGCGGGGGCGCTGGTGCCCAGCGGCTGGATCCGAGGTGGCCGCCGACGGCTGGCGGGCACGGGCGCGTCCCCGCGCAGCAGGCGCTGGCGGACGTCATGCACCGTCCCCAGCGAGAGCCCGGTCTCCTTGACGATCGCCCGCAGCGGGAGGTCGGGCCGGGCGATCATCAGTTGGGCCGCGTGCAGCCGCTCGGCGGTGCGGTCGAGCGGATGGGCTTTGCCGTTGCTCCTCATCCGTACGTTCAACCGGGCGGAATCCCCGGTTGAACGCGGCCGGACCGAGGCCACCGTCTTGGGGGACAGCCCCGTGCACGCGCCGACGGCCCGGTCCGAGAGTTCCGGGCACATCTCCAGGATGCGGCGCGCCGCCGCCTTGCGTTCGTCGGGTGTCAGCGGGAGGCCGTGTGCGACGTTGGCCGATACGGAGCGCAGGAACGACTCCTCCTCCGTTCCCGTGAAGTACTGCACCGCCACGACGTCCAGTCGGTTGCGTCTCGCGGCCGCCAGCCGGTGCATCCCGTCGAGCACGCGCATCGTTCCGCTGTGCACGAGGATCGGTGGCAGCGACGGATAGACGTCTGCCAGTTGTCTGACGTGCTGCTCATTGAGACCGTTCAGCCGCGGAGAATCCGCCGGCAGCAGCGTGTCCACCTTCACCCAGTCGGTGAAGCCCGTCAGCGATTCCGGGGTTTCGTCAGTGTTTTTCAATTCACTCCCCCGCAGGTTCAGACGTGCTGAAAACCCTTCCCATATCCAGATCGTTGGCACGGGAAAGGAACATGCCTTCGGAAGAAGGTATCCGCCTTCCGTTTTCACCGCGAGGGGGCGAGCGATGAAGTCGCAACTTTGGCAACTGTACGATGAACCTGCTGTTCAGGCGAACACCGTCGTCGGTTGTCTGAAAAGACTGACCAGGTTTATTTTGCTTTCCGCATCGCCAGGGCAACGCCGATAGCAGGAGAACGGAGGCTCAGGTGCAGAAACAGAAAGCGGAACGGGATGACGGATCGGAGCGCAGAGTCCGAATCACGGCCGACGCCGTGCTGACGCTCGAGGCCTACGCGGACTCGATCGTCCCTGGCGAGAAGCGCTGGCCGGAAGACAGGGCCGTGGCCGGCGCCTCGGAGGGCGGCGGAGCCGTCACCTCCGGGGCCCTGCGGCTCCTGCGCTGGGACGCCACCGGCATCCACGACGACCTCGAGAACCTGGCGGACCTCGCGAACGGCCACGCCCGCGCGTACGCCGAGGAGGCGGGGCTCGAGCCGGACCGTTCCGTGCCGCCCTTCGTGGCCCTGTCCTACGAGGACCGCGTGGCGCTGATCCACCGGCTCACCGCCCCCGGACACCCGGAGAAGGAGTTCTGGGTCCTTCTGTCCCTCTTCTGCAACATGGCCTTCGACTCGGCCGCGCACCTGCACACCGCCGAAGCGATCTCCGACGGCCATCCCGGCCTGCAGGCCATGGGCATCCCCGCTCCCGGCGACGACGGCCTGTGGCGCTTCGAGGACTTCGGCTACGGCCGCGAACTGGCCCGCCTCCACCCCGACACCACCTCCACCGGGAGTCCGGCATGAGCGGCAGTGCGGAGCGCACCGAGGTCCTGGTCGTCGGCAGCGGGTTCGGCGGCGCGATCAGCGCCTACCACCTCGCGGCCGGCGGCGCGAAGGTGACCGTGCTGGAGCGCGGTCCCTGGCTCGGGCACGAGGAGTTCGAGCACGACTACAAGCTCGGCTCCTCCTACACGAGGATCTTCGACTTCGTGGTCGGAGACGGAATGAGCGTGCTGGGCGGGAACTGCGTCGGCGGGGGCAGCGTGGTCTACTTCGCCGCCATGCCGCGCGCGCCGCGCTTCGTCTTCGACCGGAAGGGCTCCATCGGCCGGCGCATGTGGCCGAGGTCGGTGAGCCGCGACACCCTGGACCCCTGGTACGACCGTGTCGAGGAGTCCCTGTCGGTCACCCGGCAGGAGTGGCCGGACGTGAGCTACGCCGGCGGCCTGTGGGCTGCGGCATGCTCCCGCGCGGGCCGCACGGCCAACCCCCTCCCGGTCGCCATCGACACCGCCCGGTGCGTCAACTGCAACTGGATGATGGCCGGATGCCGCTTCGAGGCCAAGCAGTCGCTGCTCGTGAACTACCTTCCCGCGGCCGTCGCCCATGGTGCCGAGATCCGCCCGCTGCACGAGGTGCAGTACCTGGAGCGCACCGCGGACGGCGGGTACCGCGTGCACTACAACGTCGTTGACGGCGAGGACTACCGCACGACCGCCGGCAGCGGGGTGATCGAGGCGAAGATCGTCGTGCTGGCGGCCGGCGCCGGGGCGACGCCGGTGATCCTGCAGCGCAGCGAAGGACTGCTCGGCCGGATGCCCCATGCGGTGGGACGTTACTTCTCCGGCAACGGCGAACGGCTCAACACCGCCGTGGTCAACGAGGAGAAGGCGGCCGAACTGCTCGGCCTGGACCGTGGGACCGGGCCGGCGTACGGGGCCAACCACATCGGCCGGGGACCGACCGTCGCGAACTGGGACCGCCTGGACGGCTCCCTGCCCGAGTACTCCCGTTATTCGCTGGAGCAGCTCTACTTCCCGCCCGGTCTGGGAACGATCCTCGCCCAGGTGCCGCACGGCACCGGTCCCACCTGGTTCGGCGCGCGGAAGAAGGAGATCCTCAAACGGTGGGCCTCCTGGCTGACGGTCTTCTCGATGATCGAGGACGACAACGAGGGGGTGTTCGGCCCGCCGCCGGCGACGGGCAACGCCCACCGCATCTCGCAGCAGATGCTCGGCCGCGGCAACCTCCGTTACGCGCCCACGCAGAACACGCTCGCCGCCTGGGCCGCCTCCGACGCGGAGGTGAAGGAGATCCTCGAGAAGGACGGGCTGGCACAGGTGATGCCGTGGACCAACGACCTGGTCGGCGCATACACCGTGCATCCCCTGGCCTCCTGCCGGATGGGGGACGATCCGCACACTTCCGCTCTCGACGACCGCAACGAGCTGCGGGGGCACCCCGGGATCTTCGTCACCGACGGGTCCGCCGTGCCCGGTGCGCTGACCGTCAACCCGGCCATGACCATCTCGGCCCTCGCCGAACGGGCCGTGCCGGGCATCGTGCGGGCCGCGCAGGACCGTGGCGTCCGCGTCAGCTACGGCGCGCCGGCTCCCCGCGGCTCCGTCAGCGGCCTCCGGCAGGTCCGCCCACTGCCGCTCCGTCCCGTGGGCGCCCGACGGTAGGCGTCGGGCCCGATCACGTCGGGCCGGTCGCCCCCCGGCGCTCCAGGGGCGTCCGCCCCGGCCCCGTGAACTGTCCGAGGAACCAGAAACGTCGGCGCCCGCGGCGCCGACCTGCCCAGGAGAGACACAGATGACCACCACCAACGAGGTGCTCGAGGATCTCGCCGCCGACATCGACGAGGTCGCCCGTCTTGTGGAGGGTCTGGACGACGCGGCCTGGTCCGGCTCCACGCCTGCTCCCGGCTGGAGCATCGCGGACCAGATAGCCCACCTGACCTTCATCTTCACGCTGGCCAAGAACGCGGCAGCGGCGCCGGACCGTTTCCGGGCTATGACCGCCGCGGCGGCGCAGGACTTCGACGGCGCGGTCAACGCCGCGCTCGCCCGGTTCAACACGTTCCCCCCGCGGGAGCTGCTCGCCCGTTTCCGCGCCGAGGGGGACGCCTCGCTGGAGGCCCTGGCCTCCGTTCCCGCGGGCCAGGTCGTTCCCTGGCTCGTCCGTCCGCTGCCGCCGGCGGTGCTCGCCAGTGCCGGGATGATGGAGGTCTTCGGTCACGGGCAGGACGTCGCCGATGCCCTGGGAGTACGCAGGGAGCCCACGGACCGACTGCGCCACCTGGTGCGATTCGCTTTTCTCACGAGGGACTTCGGGTACGAGGCGCGAGGCATCACGCCGCCGGCCGATCCCTTCCGCTTCGTGCTCACGGCGCCCTCGGGCGAGGTGTGGGCCGTGGGACCGGAGGATGCCGCCCAGACCGTCAGCGGCCCCGCACACGACTTCTGCCTTCTGGTGACTCGCCGCCGCCACCGCGACGACCTCGGGCTGACGGCAACGGGCGGCGACGCGGAGGCCTGGCTGGACATCGCTCAGGCCTACCGCGGCCCTGCGGGTGAGGGCCGCACACCGGGTCAGTTCGCCCAGGCCGTGGGGTGAGCGCACGCCGCGATGAGGTTCCGCCCCGGCGGTCCGGTTCCGGAGACCACCGCGGTGGTCTCCGGAACCGGACCGGCCGTTTCCCGCGTCGCCCCGCGGCCCGGGAACGGGGCGCGGGGCCGGGAGCCCCGGCCGCGGTCCCCCTGCGCTCCGGGCGGGCCCACCGCGGTCGCCGTCCTAACGGGCAGAACCGCGCAGCACGCGGGAGATCAGCCGCGGCCGCATGAGCGCCTGGGGCGGGTCGACGAGACCGGCGGCGCGCAGAAAGGCCACGGACAGCTCGCTGTCCCCGGCCGCGGCGGCCTGCAGGCGTGTGACGTAGGCGTTGCCGAGCCGCGTCTTCGCCGTTCGCCGCCCCTGGACCTCCGGGAAGCCGAGGTCCGCTCCCGCGGACATGTCCCAGGGGCCGTCGATGGCGCCGGCGAGATCACGGAAGAAGGCGCGCGGCTCGGGCGGTCCCTGGCGCAGGTGCTCACGCAGTACGAGCGACTGGATCGCGGCCACCGACATGCCCTGCCCGTACACCGGGTTGAAGACGCAGGCCGCGTCGCCCATCACGAGCAGTCCCCGCAGATGGCGCGTCTGCCGTTCGTAGCGGCGGCGGATGCTGGCCGGGAAGTGGAACGACGTGGGAGGGCCGATCGGTTCCGCGGCGCGCAGCGCCTTGTACACCTCTGGAATCGGCAGGGATTCGGCGTAGGCGAGGAACCCCTCGTGGTCCGTGGGGGGCCGGTCGCCGAGGACCCCCGTGAGCGACAGTGAGTAGCGGTCGGGCATCCGGGCGAAGATCGCTCCTCGCCGGACGGCCGGGGTGGCGACCGGCAGGAGGGCGATGTCGTCGCCGATCGGGTCGAACGGCAGAGGACCGCGGAAGTGACAGGTCGTATAGGTCAGATCCATCTTCACCCGTTCCTCGGGGACTTGCGGATAGCCGAGTTCCGCCAGCCACCGCGGTGTCCGCGTGCCACGCCCGGTCGCGTCGACCACGAGGTCCGCGGCGAGCACCTCCTCGGCGGAGTCGCGTGAACGGCCCTGCACCCGGACTCCGGTCACGGTGCGGCGGTCCGGGGACGTCACCAGCCCCAGTACGTCCGTCTGTTCCCGCAGCATGACGTGGGGCAGGCGCCGGATCCGGTGCCGGATACGGTTCTCGAGGAGCGGCCGGCCGGCAGCCACACACGTCAGCCCGGTCTCTGCCTTCTTGATCGCGGTTCCCTTGAAGTACCAGGTCAGGCTGGTGCCGAAGTCACCGGTGGGGACCCCGAGGGTGACCAGTTCGTCGGTGAAGCCGGGAAAGATCTCATCGAGGATCTGCTGACCGCGGGCAAGGAGCGCGTGGATGTGGTGTCCCTGGGGGGCGGAGTGCCGCGGATCGGCACGGTCGGTGAGGTCGTCCCGGTCGACCACGGTCACCTCGCGATAGGCGTCAGCGAGTATCCGTGCCGCGAGGGATCCCGCGATGCTGCCTCCCAGGACCACCGCGCGATCTCCGACATAGCCACTCATCATGGGTCCTCCGAAACATGCGGAACGGGTCTGTGCGTAAGGCAAAGTAGCGGCGCGGAGGTCGCCGTAATTCTTCCTGTGTGCTCACTGCACGAGTTCCTCTTGCCGTCGCGCCAAGCGGCTTCCTAACGTGACGGGGAAGCGATTCCGCAGCCTGGCGCCTTCCGCCCCGGCCACGCGGATTCTCGCTCTTTCCGGCGTTCTGAAGAATTCAAGGGGAGCTGTCCATGGAACCGTTCCGTATAGCGATTCCGCAGGCGGATCTGGACGATCTGCACAGGCGCCTGGATGCCACTCGGTGGCCGAGCGAGATTCCCGGGACGGGCTGGAGCCGCGGCGTCCCGTTGGACTACCTCAAGGAACTGGTCGGCTACTGGCGCGACAGTTACGACTGGCGTGCGGCCGAGGAACGGCTGAACACGGTCCCCCAGTTCACCACCGAGATCGACGGCACGAACGTGCACTTCATGCACATCCGCTCCCCCGAGCCCGACGCTCTCCCGATGATCATCACCCATGGCTGGCCGGGTTCGGTCGTCGAGTTCCTCGACGTCATCGACCCCCTGACCAATCCGCGGGCGCACGGGGGCGATCCGGCCGACGCGTTCCACCTGGTAATCCCCTCCCTGCCCGGATTCGGCTTTTCCGGGCCCACTCCGGAACCCGGCTGGAACCTGCCCCGGGTGGCTTTTGCATGGGCGGAATTGATGCGGCGCCTCGGATACTCCCGCTATGCCGTCCAGGGCGGCGATCTGGGTGCCTGGACCAGCCTGACGCTCTCCGGCGTCGACCACGAACACGTCGTGGGAACGCATGTGAACTTCCTGATCACTCCTCCTTCGGACGACCCGGCGGACCTCGCCGGACTCGGTGAGCAGGACCTCGCGCGCCTGGAACTGCTGAGCCGGTTCGGCGCGGAGGGCTCCGGGTACATGAAGATCCAGTCGACGCGGCCGCAGACTCTCTCCTACAGCCTGACCGACTCGCCCGTGGGACAGCTCGCCTGGGTGGTCGAGAAGTTCATGGAATGGGCGGACACGGACAAGGCGCCCGAGGATGCCGTGGACCGTGACCGGCTGCTGACCAACGTCATGGTCTACTGGCTCACCGCGACCGCCGGTTCGAGCGCCCACTTCTACTACGAGATCTCCGACGTGCTGCCGACGGCCCCCACTGCGCCCCCTCCCGCGCCACCGCTGCCGACGCCGCTGGGCGTCGCGGTGTACCCGGCCGATTCGGCCCGGCCCGTCCGCCGGTTCGCGGAGCGCGCCTTCCCCAACATCGTGCACTGGGCGGAGCTCGAGCGCGGCGGTCATTTCGCCGCCCTGGAGCAGCCCGGCCTGTTCGTCTCCGACCTGCGGGCGTTCGCCCGCGCCCTGCGCGCGTCCTAGCCGGCCCGGGCCTCCCGGCGCGCTGATGCCCCGTACCCGGTGTACGACGGCCCGTGACATCCACCGCACCAGCGGCGGCAACCCGCTGTTCGCCCTCGAACTGGGCCGCGCCCTCGCC
>NZ_JBEZBE010000050.1:0-38490 GCF_040646935.1 Streptomyces sp. NPDC044984 | reverse complement strand
GTGCCGGTCTCCGCACACACGGGAGCGGTGCCGCACGGATCCGTGCGGCACCGCTCTTCTGTCCGGTGTGCTCCGGTGTTCCGGCGGAGGTCCAGCCCCAGGTCTCGCCCTTGACGACGCCGAAGACGAGCGCGAGCAGACCCGCGGCGGGCAGGACGACGCCGGCGATGTCGAAGCGCTGGTCCCCGGCGGAGTTCCTGGACTCGGCGAGGACCGTCGCGCTGAACACCAGGGTGACGACACCGATCGGCGCGTTGATGTAGAAGACCCACGTCCAGTCGACGTGCTCGACGAGCAGGCCGCCGGTGATCGGGCCCAGCGAGGTCGAGACGGCCGAGACCACGCCCCGGATGCCGACCGCGAGCCCGAACCTCCCCGGGGGGAACACGGCGCGCAGGATGCCCAGGGTGTTGGGCATGAGGATGCCGCGGCACAGGCCCTGCAGGGCACGGAAGAGGATGACGCCCTCGATGCCGCCGGCCAGGCCGATGGCGACCGAGGTGACGACGAATCCGCCGACGCCGACGAGGTGGTACAGGCGTCGGCCGAACCGGTCGCCGAGCTTGCCGCCGAGGATCATCGAGGCGCCCCCGCGAGCGCAGGGCTGCGCGAACCCCCCGGCCCCCACCGACGGACGTCAGTTCAGCAGCGCCCGTGCCGCACGGGCCTCCCTCCGCACCTGCTCCCCGGCCGCCTCGTCCACCGCGGCGACCACCTCCGCGTACGCCTCCAGCTCCCCGGCGCCCGCCAGGAACTCCCCCCGCTGCACCAGCAACCGCGCCCGCTCGTACCGCAGCCGCGCCGCATGCGACGGAAGCAGCAGCGACAGCTCCACCGCCCACAGCCCCACACCCGACTGCTCGGGCCGCGCCGCCGCCCACGCCCGCACGTTGTTCAGAACGCGCAGGACGACGTCCAACACCCCGGCGGGCGTCAGCATCGACGCGTCCAGCGCCGCCCCCGTCGCCCCCGCCACCAGCAGCTCCGCGTCGGCCCCGGTCAGCACCCGCCCTCCGTCGAACGGATCGGCCAGCACCTGCCCCGCCCCCGCCCCCGGCTCCCCGAATCCGACGACGAAGTGCCCCGGCAGCGCGACCCCGTACACCGGCGCCCCCGCCCGCCGGGCCACCTCCATCCACACCACCGACAGCAGGATCGGCAGCCCGCGCCGCCGCCGCAGCACCTCGTGCAGCAGCGACGACTCCAGCCGCCGGTAGTCGTCCGGAACGCCGTGGAAGCCGTACCGCCCGCCCAGCAGTTCCCGCAGCGCCAGCGCCCACGCGTGCGGCGAACCGGGCCGGTAGGGCAGCTCACCGGCCAGCCGGTCCAGCTCCACCTCCACGGCGTCCATGCCCGCCTCGTCCAGCGCGCCGTCCGCCTCCGCGCCGATCAGCAGGCACAGCGTGGACAGGTCCGGCCGCTCGCAGCGGGCCTCCTCGGCGAACCGCCGGCGCAGTTCCGCGGAGCGCTCGGGCGACGGGGGATGCGGAGGGCGCATACCCGGTTCGTGCCCGCTCACGGTGCTCCGTCACCCGCCGGAGCCGACGATTCCGGCGCGCGGTAGTGGTGGTACGCGTGGTGCGCGGCGAAGCCCATACCGGCGTACAGCGCCCGCGCCCCCGCGTTGTCGTCCTCGACCTGGAGCCAGGCGGCCGAGGCGCCCTCGTCCAGCGCCCGCCGGGCCAGCGCGGCCATCACGGCGGTCGCCAGCCCGCGCCGCCGCCGTGCCGGATCCACCTCGACCGCCGCGAAGCCGGCCCACCGCCCGTCCACGACACACCGCCCGATGGCGGCCGGCGCGTCCGTGCCGACGCCCGGCACCGTGGCGAACCACACCGACGCCCCGCTCCCCAGCACCCGCAGGGCCACCTCGCCCACCCCCTTGCGCTGATACCGGGCCAGCCACGCCTCGTCGGCCTCCCGCGACAGCACGACCCCGGACGGCTCCCCGCCCAGGTCGGCGACCGGCGCCAGCGGACCCACCCACAGCTCGGCGGTCACCTCCCGGACCCAGCCCCGCCGCTCCAGCTCCGCGCAGAGCAGCTCCTGCGTCCCCTCGGCACCGGTCGCGGTCTGCACGTACGCGGGCAGCCCGCGCACCGCGTACCAGCGGCGCACGGCCGTCAGCGCCTCGTCGAGCGGCACGCCCGGGTCACCGAGCGGCAGCACGGAGTTGGCCCGTCGGGTGAATCCCACCCGTCGCCCGGCCACCGCCCCCCATGGACGCTCCCCCGGAGCCGAATGCCCGGGGGGATCCCCATCGCGCGGCACCTCCCCGACTGCCGCCCGCAGCTCCCACTCGCCGAGCCGCTCGCTCTCCACGGGCCGCCACGCCCGCGCGGAGACCCGCGCCAGCTCCTCGTACGAGGCCGCGGGACCGCGCCGACGCGCCGGGGCGGAGGGCACGACCTTGCCCGCGACCAGCGCGGACTCCGCGATGCGGACACTTTCCCCGCTCTTCCTTGTGATCCGCAGCACACCGTTGTCCCATGATGTGAGAACACCGACCGTGTCGGTGAACCTCTCACCCGGGGGACCATGTTCGATCAAGCTCCGTACGGAGACCCGTTTCCCCACGTCAGCAGTGGTGATACGGACCTCGAGGCGCCCGGCGGCAGAGATTTCCACAGGTCAGTTCACCCCTCCTGTTCGGATCATGCCCAAGAACGGAGATACTAGGGGCGGGCATCGACGACGCCGCGCTCCCGCGCGCCAGGCGGCGGAGCCTGAGGAGGCCCGCCAGCGCCCTATCGAGGAGGAACGACAGCGTGACCTACGTCATCGCGCAGCCTTGTGTCGACGTGAAGGACAAGGCGTGCATCGAGGAGTGCCCGGTCGACTGCATCTACGAGGGCCAGCGGTCCTTGTACATCCACCCGGACGAATGCGTCGACTGTGGTGCCTGTGAGCCGGTCTGCCCGGTCGAGGCGATCTTCTACGAGGACGACACTCCGGAGGAGTGGAAGGACTACTACAAGGCGAACGTCGAGTTCTTCGACGAGCTCGGCTCGCCCGGCGGCGCCAGCAAGCTCGGCCTGATCGAGCGGGACCACCCGTTCGTCGCCGCGCTGCCGCCGCAGGCGTAGCCGTCCCGCGAAAGCGGCCCCGCATCGACGTGCCGCCTCGGTCCCGTACGGCCCGATCCTCCCGATCGCCGTACGGGACCGAGGCGTTTGCCGGACCAGAAAGTGAGCCCGTACCCGTGTCCGCAGTCTCCGACCGGCTGCCCACCTTCCCCTGGGACAAGCTGGAGCCCTACAAGAAGACGGCCGCCGCGCACCCCGACGGCATCGTCGACCTCTCGGTCGGCACCCCCGTCGACCCGGTGCCCGAGCCGATCCAGAAGGCCCTGATCGCCGCGGCGGACTCCCCGGGCTATCCCACGGTCTGGGGCACCCCGGAGCTGCGCGACGCGCTCACCCGCTGGGTGGAGCGCCGGCTGGGCGCCCGCGGGGTCACCCACCACCACGTCCTGCCGGTCGTCGGCTCCAAGGAACTGGTCGCCTGGCTCCCCACCCAGCTCGGCCTCGGCCCCGGCGACAAGGTGGCCTTCCCGCGCCTGGCCTACCCGACGTACGAGGTCGGCGCCCGCCTCGCCCGCGCCGGGTACGAGGTCTACGACGATCCGACCGAGCTGGACCCGGCGGGCCTGAAGCTGCTCTGGCTGAACTCCCCGTCCAACCCGACGGGCCGGGTGCTGTCCAAGGCGGAGCTGACCCGGATCGTCGCCTGGGCCCGCGAGCACGGCGTCCTCGTCCTCTCCGACGAGTGCTACATCGAGCTGGGCTGGGAGGCCGACCCGGTCTCGGTGCTGCACCCCGACGTCAACGGCGGGTCGTACGACGGCATCGTCTCGGTCCACTCCCTCTCCAAGCGGTCCAACCTCGCCGGTTACCGCGCCGCGTTCCTGGCCGGTGACCCGGCGGTCCTCGGTCCGCTGCTGCAGATCCGCAAGCACGGCGGGATGATGACCTCCGCGCCGACCCAGGCGGCCGTGGTGGCGGCCCTGGGCGACGACGAGCACGTCCGCGTCCAGCGGGAGCGCTACGCGGCCCGCCGCACCGCCCTGCGCGAGGCCCTCCTCGCCCACGGCTTCCGCATCGAGCACAGCGAGGCCAGCCTCTACCTGTGGGCCACCCGGGACGAGTCCTGCTGGACCACGGTCGCCCACCTCGCCGAGCGGGGCATCCTGGTCGCCCCCGGCGACTTCTACGGCCCGGCGGGCGAGAACTTCGTCCGCGTGGCCCTGACCGCGACGGACGAACGCGTCCGCGCGGCAGTGACCCGACTCGCCGTCTGACCCGGCTGCGACCACCGCCGGGCCGGACACGCGAACGACGGGGCCCGGGAGATCCCCGGACCCCGTCGCCGTGACAGAAGCCGGCCGCAGGCCGACACCTCAGCCGACCGGCAGGTCCTTCACGGGCGCGTCCTTGGTGAGGGACTTGGCGGCCTTCTTCACGGTCTTACCGGTGGCCGGCGCCACCTTGTCGGCGCCACCCGTGGTCTTCGTGACGTCCTTCGTCACGTCGTCCACGGCGCTGCCGGCGGCCCCGTCGACAGCGGTCAGTCCGCCGAGGTTCTGGGCGGCCGGCAGCTCCGGAGCCGCACTGGCGGAACCGGCCGCACCGACCCCGGCAGCCGCTCCCGCAGCGACGAGCAGCGCGGCACGGGCGATCCGACGGGTCAGGGGGAGGGACATGGTGCTCCTTCGACGGGAGAGAACGATGACGCCGTGACTACCGCTCGACCGCCGGGAAGGTTGCGGCGGGGCAACGCAAAGAGTTGGCAATGCGTCGCATTATCGGCCGCACGTGACGCCTACGGGTGACCCCCCGCACGCCTGCGCGGTCGGGCTACGGCACGGTCGTGAGGGTCACGACGTCCGCGCCGTCGGCCGAGCCCTCCGCGTTCTTGCCGTCCGTCGTCCGCCACCGGCTGTCGGTGTTCCCGGCCGTCCACTCCCGTCCCGCGTACGACACCCGCTTCACGCGCAGCTCGGAGGCGTTGGCCACGGCCCAGTGCGCCAGCTGCCAGCCGCGTGCCCCGGTGTCGGCACCCTCCTCGGCCGTGACCGGAAGCCGCACGGTCCCCTCGTCGGGGTCGCCGTGGTCCGCCGGAGCGCTCGCCGGAGCCGAGGGCGCCGCCCCCACCTCGGCACCGGCCGGCTCCAGGGTGTCCCGCCCGAAGTCCCGGGCCAGCGCGGCACGCACCGCGTCCGCACCCGCCGCCCGTGTCGCCGCCGGACGGCCCTCGCAGGTCAGCGTCGCCGCAGAGCGCCCGGTGAGGGCGGCGGCCAGCAGCGCGGCGTCCGGCTCGTGCTTGGCGTACGCCTGCGGGAAGCCGCTGCGCTGCACCCGCTGCGCGGCGACGGTGAGCGGCAGCCGGGTGTAGCCCGGCACCTCCTCCAGGTGCTCGTAGAACTTCCCCGCCGCGTACACCGGGTCCATGATCTCCTCCGGCGTGCCCCAGCCCTGCGAGGGACGCTGCTGGAACAGGCCCAGCGAGTCACGGTCGCCGTGGTCGATGTTGCGCAGCGCCGACTCCTGCAGCGCGGTCGCCAGCGCGATCGTCACCGCCCGCTCGGGCAGCTCGCGCGCGGTGCCCACGGCGGTGATCGTCGCCGCGTTCACCGCCTGCTCGGGCGTGAACTCGTACGTCGCCCCGTCGCCCTTGCCGGACACGACCTTGCAGCCCGGGTCACCCGCGCTCCCGGCGTCGTACCGCACCACGACGTATCCGGCGACCGCGGACAGCACCGCGAGGCCCGCACTCCAGCGGAGGAAACGGCCGCGACGCGTGCGCTTTGAAGGAAGAGACGGCTCTGGCACGCGTACAAGGTACTGGAGAGTACGGTTCCATGTGAGTCAGGTGCGGACAGTGGTTTGGACTCCCGGCGCGCTAGGGTCGACCGCATGGCCGACACCCCGCTTGACCTCACGCTGGACGCCGCGCGCCTGACCGCGCAGCTCGTCGACTTCCCCTCCGTCAGCGGCACCGAGAAGCCGCTCGCGGACGCGATCGAGGACGCGCTGCGCGCCCTGCCGCACCTCACGGTCGACCGGTACGGCAACAACGTCGTGGCCCGTACGCGGCTGGGGCGCCCGGAGCGGGTGATCCTCGCCGGCCACATCGACACGGTCCCGATCGCGGACAACGTCCCCTCCCGGCTCGACGACGACGGCACGCTGTGGGGCTGCGGCACCTGCGACATGAAGTCCGGCGTGGCCGTCCAGCTGCGCATCGCGGCCACGGTCCCCGCCCCCAACCGCGACCTGACCTTCGTCTTCTACGACAACGAGGAGGTCGCCGCCGACCTCAACGGCCTGAAGCACGTGGCCGAGGCGCACCCCGAGTGGCTGGAGGGCGACTTCGCGGTGCTCCTCGAACCCTCCGACGGACAGGTGGAGGGCGGCTGCCAGGGCACGCTGCGGGTGCTGCTGAGGACCACCGGTGAGCGCGCCCACTCCGCGCGGAGCTGGATGGGCTCCAACGCGATCCACGCCGCCGCCCCGATCCTCGCCCGGCTGGCCGCCTACGAACCGCGCTACCCGGTGATCGACGGACTGGAGTACCGCGAGGGCCTGAACGCGGTCGGCATCTCCGGGGGAGTGGCCGGCAACGTCATCCCCGACGAATGCGTCGTCTCCGTGAACTTCCGCTACGCCCCCGACCGCAGCGAGGAGGAGGCCCTCGCCCATGTCCGCGAGGTCTTCGCGGACTGCGGAGTGACGGACTTCGTCGTCGACGACCACAGCGGCGCGGCGCTGCCCGGCCTGTCCCACCCGGCCGCGGCGGCCTTCATCGAGGCGGTGGGCGGCACCCCGCAGCCCAAGTACGGCTGGACGGACGTCTCCCGCTTCTCGTCGCTGGGCATCCCGGCGGTCAACTACGGTCCCGGCAACCCCCACTTGGCGCACAAGCGGGACGAGCGCGTGGACACCGCGAAGATCCTCGCGGGGGAGGAGCGGCTGCGGTCCTGGCTGACGGCGTGACGCGCACGGGGTTTGCGGCGCTGCGTGCCGGACATGCTCAGGTCCCTCGGACGTAACCCGCGTAGATCTACGCTGAGGTGGAACGACTGGCACGACGGAGGGAGCGCACATGGCTACCGGCAACCCCGAGGGGAAGCAGCAGCCGCCGGAGGAGAAGCGCCTGGGGCCGGTCCTCCGCCGGCGGGACCAGGTGCAGGCGAGCACCACCGACCAGCGGCTGCTGGACGAGCGTGCTCCGTCCGACTGGGTCCACACCGACCCCTGGCGGGTGCTGCGCATCCAGTCGGAGTTCATCGAGGGCTTCGGCACGCTCGCCGAGCTCCCGCCCGCCATCAGCGTCTTCGGCTCGGCGCGCACACCGGTGGACTCCCCGGAGTACGAGGCCGGCGTCCGGCTCGGCCGGGGCCTGGTCGAGGCGGGCTTCGCGGTGATCACCGGTGGCGGTCCGGGAGCCATGGAGGCGGCCAACAAGGGCGCGTGCGACGCGAAGGGCGTCTCGGTCGGCCTGGGCATCGAACTGCCCTTCGAGCAGGGGCTCAACCCCTACGTCGACATCGGCCTGAACTTCCGGTACTTCTTCGTCCGCAAGATGATGTTCGTCAAGTACGCCCAGGGCTTCGTGGTCCTGCCCGGCGGCCTCGGCACCCTGGACGAACTCTTCGAGGCCCTGACCCTCGTCCAGACCCAGAAGGTCACCCGCTTCCCCATCGTCCTGTTCGGCACGGACTACTGGGGCGGCCTGGTCGACTGGCTCCGCCACACGGTCATCGCCCAGGGCAAGGCGGCGGAGAAGGACCTCCTGCTGTTCCACGTCACGGACGACGTGGACGAGGCGGTGGCCCTGGTCTCGAAGGAGGCGGGCCGCTAGAGGCCGGCGGAAGGGCACTTCGAGGGCGCCTTTCCGACTCCGGAGTCGGGCGGTGGGTGGGCAAAGGCAGGGGGATCCGGGGGGCAGAGCCCCCCGGGGACGGGACGGGACGGGACGGGAAGGGAAGGGGCGGCGGGGGCGAAAAAAGCCCCTACGCCAGCCCCCTCCGAGCGACAGCCGGCTCCCGCTCCCCGGCAATCGCCGACACCATGTCCAACACCTGCCGGGTCTCGGCCACCTCGTGCACCCGGTACACCTGCGCCCCCAGCCACGCCGACACCGCCGTCGTCGCCAGCGTCCCCACCACCCGCTCCTTCACGGGCCGGTCCAGCGTCTCGCCGACGAAATCCTTGTTGGACAGCGAAACGAGCACCGGCCACCCGGTGGAGACCATCTCCCCCAGCCGCCGGGTCGCCTCGAGACTGTGCCGCGTGTTCTTCCCGAAGTCGTGCCCGGGATCGATCATCACCGACTCCCGCGGCACCCCCAGCGAGACCGCCCGCTCCGCCAGCCCCACGGTCACCTCGAGGATGTCGGCCATGACGTCGTCGTACGTCACCCGGTGCGGCCGCGTCCGCGGCTGGGCACCGCCCGCGTGGGTGCACACCAGCCCCGCGCCGTACCGCGCGGCGACCTCCGCGAGCCGCGGGTCGACCCCGCCCCACGCGTCGTTCAGCACGTCCGCGCCCGCCTCGCACACGGCCTCGCCGACCTCGTGCCGCCAGGTGTCCACGCTGATCACGACGTCCGGGAAGCGCCGCCGCACCTCGGCGACGAAGCCGACCGTCCGCCGCGCCTCCTCCTCGGCCGTGACCTCCTCGCCCGGCCCGGCCTTCACCCCGCCGATGTCGATGATTGCGGCGCCCTCCGCCACCGCCTGCTCCACCCGCATGAGCGCCGGCTCGTCGCGGAACGTGGCGCCCTGGTCGTAGAAGGAGTCCGGGGTCCGGTTCACGATCGCCATGATGACCCGCTCGTGCGGTGCGAATTCCCGCCTGCCCAGCCTGAGCATCCCCTGTGACCTCTTCCTCGTACGATCCCGTCCCGGGCCGCCTCACGAACGCCCGGCGGCCCCGACTGTCAGACTCGCATGGCACGATCGGAGCCACACATCCGACTCCGACTCATCCGACCGTGGGGGCCCCGGCGATGGTTATGTTCCTGTTCCTGGTCGTCGCGCTCGCCGTCGTGGTGGCCGCGGTGACCCTCGCCGTGGTGGGCGGCGGTGACAACGGCCCGCTGCCCGAGGCGGCCCCCGAGCGTCTGCGGGACACCCTGCCGCCCGACCGGCCGGTCGACCGCGCGGACGTGGACGGCCTGCGCTTCCCGCTCGCCGTCCGCGGCTACCGCATGGCCGACGTGGACGACGCCCTCGGCCGCCTCGGCGCGGAGCTCTCCGAGCGCGACGCCCGGATCGCCGACCTGGAGTCCGCGCTGGCCGGCGCCCGCGCCGCCGCGGCCCACCTCTCCATGGACAAGCCCGCCCCGCACCACGAGGACGAGCAGCAGTGAGCGAGGAGGCAGCGGTGAGCGAGGAAGCGGTCGTCAGCGAGCAGGCAGCCGCCCCCGCCGGCCCGGACGGCCTTCCGCGCTGCCCCTGGGCCCTGTCCACCCCGGACTACGTGGCGTACCACGACGAGGAGTGGGGCCGCCCGGTCCACGGCGACGACGCCCTCTTCGAGCGCCTCAGCCTGGAGGCGTTCCAGTCCGGTCTGTCCTGGATCACCATCCTGCGGCGCCGCCCCGGCTTCCGCGCCGCCTTCGCCGACTTCAAGATCGCCACGGTCGCGGAGTTCACCGACACCGACCGCGAGCGGCTGCTGGCCGACACGGGCATCATCCGCAACCGCGCCAAGATCGACGCGACCCTCGCCAACGCGCGCGAACTGGCCGGATGGGCGCCCGGCGACCTGGACGCCCTGATCTGGTCCCACGCCCCCGACCCGGCCGGCCGGCCGGCACCGCGGACCCTCGCCGACGTCCCCGCGGTGACCCCGGAGTCGACGGCCCTGTCCAAGGCCCTGAAGAAGCGGGGCCTGCGCTTCGTCGGCCCGACCACGGCGTACGCCCTGATGCAGGCCTGCGGGCTGGTGAACGACCACCTGGAGACGTGCGTGGCGAGAAGCGCCTTTTAAAAGGGGTGCGGGGCTGTATCGATGTGCGGCTCCGCCGCGTGGGCGCGATCGACCACAGCGGACCCGCGGCCCCCGACGGCGCTGTGGCCCCGAGCTCAGCGGCCCGAGTACTTCGGCTTCTCCTTGTTCACGAACGCCCGCACCGCGATCGCGTGGTCCTCCGAGGAGCCCGCCCGGGTCTGGAGCTCGTCCTCCTTCTCCAGGGCCTCCGCCAGCGAGTGGCTCAGCCCGTACGCCACGGACTCCTTCAGCGCCGCGTACGCCACCGTCGGACCCTCGGCCAGCGCCCGCGCCACCTTCTCCGCCTCCGCGCGCAGCTCCGCCGCCGGGACCAGCCGGTTGGCGATGCCCAGCTCGTACGCCTCCTGCGCGGAGACGCTGCGCGGGAAGAGCAGCAGGTCGGTGGCGCGCCCGGGGCCGATCACACGGGGCAGCGTCCAGGAGATCCCGGAGTCCGCGGTCAGCGCGACCCCGGCGAACGAGGTGTTGAACGCCGCGGTGTCCGCGACGATCCGGTAGTCCGCGGCCAGCGCGAAGCCGAAGCCGGCGCCCGCCGCGACCCCGTTCACCGCCGCGACCACCGGCTTCGCGGCCCCGGCGATCGCCTTCACGATCGGGTTGTAGTGCTCGCGCACCGTGCTCATCGTCTGCCCCGAACCGGTCTCCCGGTCCTCGATCAGCAGCCCGATGTGCTCCTTGAGGTCCTGCCCGACGCAGAACGCCCTGTCCCCGGCCGCGGTCAGCAGCACGGCCCGTACGGCGTCGTCGTCCGCGGCGGTCCGTACCGCGTCCCGGAGGGCGACCTTCGCCTCGACGTTCAGCGCGTTCATCGCCTCCGGGCGGTTGAGCGTGATCGTCGCGAGCCCGTCGCTCACCTCGTAGAGCACGGTGTCGGCCATGGTGTGTCCCTCCGTGTGGCGGCTCGGGACCTACCGGCCGGTACGCCCCGTCTGCCAGACAGCATGACGGAGATCACCGACCATGGTGGACGGCCGACGTGTGACCTGCGTCAAACAATTCCTGTTCGTTTCCGATCGCCGGGACTGCGTGCGGCGGTGCAGTATCGCAGCCACATCGCCGAATTGAGTGGTTTTGCTCGCGCGCGTTGCCCAAGCGATGCCGACCGATGTTGGTCATCGGGTCCCGCCATGCGGGATAATGGCCTGGAAGCAATGTGTTCGATGCCGGTGGCGTGTGTCCTGCTTCAAGGACCGCAGGTGCCCTTCAGTGGGCCGTCGGCTCAGACGGTTTAGCTGGGTTTCAGGAAGGGGAACGAGCATGGCGGCCATGAAGCCGCGGACGGGCGACGGCCCGCTCGAGGTGACCAAGGAGGGGCGGGGCATCGTCATGCGCGTTCCGCTCGAAGGCGGCGGTCGGCTCGTCGTCGAGCTGACCCCGGACGAGGCCGACGCGCTCGGCGACGCCCTCAAGAAGGTCGTCGGCTGACGCGCAAGCGACCATACCCTTTCAGCCGCCCCGGCGCCGCACGCGGTGCCGGGGCGGCTGTTTCGCGTCCGGGCGGAGGGGAGCGGACCGCGTCCGCCGGTCACCGCCTGACGACGCAGAGGAGCCCGTCCCCCACCGGCAGCAGCGACGACACCAGTTCCGTGCTCTCGCGCACGGTCCGCACCAGCTCCCGCAGCCGCAGCACCTCCGTGGGCTGCGGTCCGGAGTCCACCGTGCGTCCGTTCGCGAAGACCCCTTCGAAGGCGACCAGGCCTCCCGGGCGCAGCAGACGCAACGATTCGGCCAGATAGTCCTGGTACTCCTGCCGGTCGCCGTCGCAGAAGACCAGGTCGTAGCCGGCGTCCGCGAGACGGGGCAGGACGTCCAGCGCGCGACCGGGGATGAACCGGGCCCGGTTCCCGGCGAAACCGGCGTCGCGGAAGGCCTGCCGGGCGGACTGCTGGTGCTCCGGCTCCTGGTCGACCGTGGTCAGCACCCCGTCCGGCCGCATCCCGTGCAGCAGATGGATCCCGGAGACCCCGCAGCCGGTGCCGATCTCCGCGACCGCCTTGGCGTCCACGCTGGCGGCGAGCAACCGCAGTGCCGCGCCCGTGCCGGGCGACACCGAGCGCAGCCCTGCGACACGGGCCCGCTCCCGGGCCCAGTGCAGCGCCTCGTCCTCGGCGACATAGGCGTCGGCGAACGCCCAGCTCGTCTGCCGGTTGGCGGTAATGACCCTCTCCTGTCCCCGTGGATGCCTGGGCGTGACTGTATCCGTTGGCGTCGGGAACCCGCAGATGGGACCGGTCGTTTAAAGGGATGTGCAAGTGGCGTGTGCCGTGACGGGGGGCAGGGAGTGGACGAGGGCGCCGAGCAAGTGCTGACGCAGCCGTACGAGCCGTGGCAGCCCAGATCAAATTCTCGTAAAACCGCTTATCCGGAGCTAACGGGCGAGGTGGCTATGGTAGGGGCTCCACTGGACACCACCAGAGCCGACAGGGGAGGTGCGGCTGCGCCTGTGGATCGCGGAGGAGTGCTGCGGCGCTTCCTCGGATCGGCAGGCAGGCCGAAATCCGTGAACGACACCGCTGCTGACCACGACCGCGCCGGCGACCCGGCCCAGACCGCGACTTTCTCCACCGACGCGGACGGGCAGGCGTGGACTCCGCCCACCTGGGAGGAGATCGTCAGCATGCACAGCGGCCGGGTCTACCGGCTCGCCTACCGTCTCACCGGCAACCAGCACGACGCCGAGGACCTCACCCAGGAGGTCTTCGTCCGCGTCTTCCGCTCCCTGTCGACGTACACGCCGGGCACCTTCGAGGGCTGGCTGCACCGCATCACCACCAACCTCTTCCTGGACATGGTCCGCCGCAAGCAGCGCATCCGCTTCGACGCGCTGGGCGAGGACGCGGCCGAGCGGCTGCCCAGCAAGGAGCCCACGCCGCAGCAGGTGTTCAACGACGCCCACTTCGACGCGGACGTCCAGCAGGCCCTCGACACCCTCGCCCCCGAGTTCCGCGCCGCCGTCGTCCTGTGCGACATCGAAGGCCTGTCGTACGAGGAGATCGCGGCCACCCTGGGCGTCAAGCTCGGCACCGTCCGGTCCCGGATCCACCGCGGCCGTTCCCAGCTGCGCAAGGCCCTCGCGCACCGCTCGCCCAAGGCGCGCACGGAGCGCCGCTCCTTCGTGCCGCGTGTTCCCGCACTGGGAGGAGGAGGCGCGAGCGCGTGAGCGGTTCACAGCCGAAGTCTTCCGAGGGACACCTCGCAGAGCAGCACCTGGGAGACCGACTCTCCGCCCTGGTGGACGGAGAGCTCGGTCATGACGCGCGCGAGCGCGTACTGGCACACGTCGCCACCTGCGCGAAGTGCAGGGCGGAGGTGGACGCGCAGCGCCGTCTGAAGAACGTGTTCGCCCAGGCGGCGCCCCCGCCGCCCTCCGAGAGCTTCCTGGCCCGCCTCCAAGGGCTGCCGGCCGGGGGCGACCTCGGTGACGGCGGCTCGCCGCTGGGCGGCGGAGGAATGCCGGGCGGTACGCCGGGGCGGTTCGGCGGGGGTTCCGGGGTCTTCGGGGCCAGGCGGAGCGAGCGCTTCGAGTTCGCCTACGTGCCCGTCCGGCGGCAGGAGCCGGCGCTGCCGGCCGTCGCGGGCGGCCGGGACTTCGCCCTCCACGACGTCAGCCGCCACGAGACCGACCGGCCGTCCTCCCGCGGGCTGCGGTTCGCGTTCGTCGCCGCCGGGGCGGTGTCGCTGGCCGCGATCGCGCTCGGCGGAGTCACCACGAGCACGCCCACCGACACGGAGGCGCGCGGTGCGGGCAAGGGCAGCAACGTCACGCCGATGCGCACGCAGGGCGCGGGCACGGCGATGCCCGAGTCCCAGCGGCGCCGCGGCGTGGGACCGCTGCTGGGCCAGCTGACGGGCCAGAGCGCGGCGGCGAAGACCCCGGCCGCCCCGACCGCGGTCTCCGCGCCGCTGCTGCCCGGGGTCCCGGCGCCGACGGAGCGCCACCCCGTGCCGGGCACACCGATGACGGGCGGCGCGACGACCCTGTCCCCGCTGATACGACCGCTCACCTCGACCCCGCCGCTCACCCTGACCACGTGGGCCGTCTCCGCCGGGCTCAAGGAACCCGGCCTCGCCACCGCCGGCACGACACCGGTCCCCACGCCGACGTCCCGCTGAACCGTCCAGTGCGCAGGGGCGCGCGAACCTGATTGAATCCAGGGGGCGCGCCCAGGCCCAGCCGGGTGCCGAGCCAGTAGTTTCGCGGCCGCCGCCGTCGCGCGGTGCCGTGTCCAGCCGTGGGGAGAGCATGAACGAGGGGAAGCCGGGCCCACCGGGGGAGGAGTCGACCACGCGTCCCGAGGGGCACGACGGCGACTTCGAACTGGCCCGCCCGGACCGCGAGCCGGCCGCCGCGGGCGACGACCACCGGGGCGACTACGAACTGGACCGCCCCCTGCGGCCCGAGGACTCCGAGGGCCGGCCTCTCGAGCCCGCCCCCGGAGCCCCCGAGCCGGTGGCCTCCGACGCACCGGCCCCGGCGCTCGGTGCCGCTGCCGCCGGGGCCGATGTCCCCGGCGAGCCCGTCGGGGGCGTGTCCTCGGCCGTTCCGGCCCCCGGCGCCTCCCTCACGGGGGCCGCCACCTCCGTCGAGTCCGCGTCCCCGGCCGTCCCGTCCCCCGGCGCGTCCGGCGCCTCCGTCGGATCCCCGTCCCCGGCCGTCCCCGCCCCCGCGGTCTCCGACCCGCCGCCGGTGGCCTTCGGGCCCCCCGTCGCCGAGCAGCAGAGGCCCCTGCACGACCCCGACCCCTACAGCACCCCGCCGTACGGCGAACCGGGCCCCTGGGCACCCGCCCCGCCCGTACAGCACCCGGCGGCGACACCCGCGCACGGCATGGCGCTCGCGGCCCCTCCCGCGGCCCCGGACGCGGCGTCCCACGTCGGCCCCGTACCGCAGGGCGCACCCCCGGCACCCCCCTCGGGTCCGGGCACCGCACCGCAGGGCACGCCCGCACCGCAGGACGCGCCCCCGGCGCCCCCCTCGGACCTGGGCACGGCGTCGTACGGCACCCCCGCACCGCACAGCGCCCCCGCCGTGACGGACAGGGCGCCGCACGGTGTTCCCACGGCGTCCGTCATCCCCGCGCAAGCGCACCCGGACACCCAGGTGCCCCCGGCCCAGGGTGCCCCGGCCGCCGACCCCTGGGGGCGTTACGACCCCTGGGCGGCTGCCGCCGCTGCCGCGCCGTTGCAGCAGGCCGGGCCCACCGTGGTCAGTGAGAAGCAGAAGCGCCGACGGGCCCGGCGGGTGCTCGTCGGCGCCGCACTGCTGCTCGCGCTCGTGTCCGGCGGCATCGGCGGGATCGTCGGCACGTATCTGGAGCGCAACGGCGGCGTGGGCACCGTGGAGCTGCCGCAGGCCGACAAGGAGGCGTCGGGACGCGCCCCCGGCAGCGTCGCCGGGATCGCCGCACAGGCACTGCCCAGCGTCGTCACCCTGCACGTCAGCGGCGCCGGCGAGGCCGGCACCGGCACCGGCTTCGTGCTCGACGCGCGCGGCCACATCCTCACCAACGACCACGTCGTCGAACCCGCCGGGGACGACGGCGAGATCACCGTCACCTTCCACAGCGGCGACACCGCCGAAGCCACCGTCGTGGGCCGGGACAGCGGCTACGACCTCGCCGTCGTGAAGGTGAAGGGCGTCAGCGGACTCACCCCCCTGCCGCTCGGCAACTCCGACAACGTGCGGGTCGGTGACCCCGTCGTCGCCATCGGCGCCCCCTTCGACCTGGCCGGCACCGTCACCTCCGGCATCATCAGCGCCAGGGAGCGGCCCATCACCGCCGGCGGCGACAAGGGCGACGGCAGCGACGTGTCGTACGTCGACGCCCTGCAGACCGACGCGCCGATCAACCCGGGCAACTCCGGTGGCCCCCTGCTCGACGCCGAGGCCCGGGTGATCGGCATCAACTCGGCCATCCGCTCCGCCGACGGCGGAGCCGACCCCGACGCCGGTCAGTCCGGCTCCATAGGGCTCGGCTTCGCCATCCCCATCAACCAGGGCAAGCGCGTCGCCGAGGAACTGATCAACACCGGGAAGGCCAGCCACCCGGTGATCGGCATCACCCTCGACATGGAGTACGGCGGTGACGGCGCCCGCGTCGCGGAGAAGGGCAGCGACGGCGGACCCCCGGTCAGCACCGGCGGTCCCGGCGACCGGGCCGGGATCAAGGCCGGCGACGTCATCACGGAGGTCGACGGCCGGCGCGTCCACTCCGGCGAGGAACTCATCGTCAAGACCCGCGCCCACCGCCCCGGCGACCGCCTCGAGCTCACCCTCCAGCGGGACGGCGACGAGCGGACGGTCACCCTGACGCTCGGTTCCTCGGAGGGCGACTGAGGCGGATGAGCCCCGGGACGGTACCGGACGCACGGGGTGGCCGGGTACCGTGGACCCGGCCCGGACCACGGAAGACCGCAGGCCGCCCCGAGGACCGAGGACCGAAGGCATCGCGAGGAGCTTCAGGTGTTCAATGACATAGGACCGCTCGAGCTGGTGACGCTCATCGTCCTCGCCGTGCTCGTCTTCGGTCCGGACAAGCTCCCCAAGGTCATCCAGGACGTGACGCGCACGATCCGGAAGATCCGGGACTTCTCGGAGAACGCCAAGCAGGACATCCGGCAGGAGCTCGGCCCGGAGTTCAAGGACTTCGAGTTCGAGGACCTCAACCCCAAGACGTTCATCCGCAAGCAGCTGGACAACGACGACCTGGGGCTCAAGGAGATCCGTAACGGCTTCGACCTGAAGAAGGAGATGGCGGAGGTCACGGACGCCGTCCACGGCCGCGACACCGACTCCTCCCCGTCGTCCGCCTCCGGCTCGGCCGACGGCCGCGTGGACATGACCAAGAAGCCCGTGACACCGGCGGCCGACGACCGCCCGCCCTTCGACGCGGACGCCACCTGAGCCGGGCGCGTGGGAGCGTGCGCCCCCGCGCGTACGTGACGCGTTTCATACTCCACCCGGGCCGCGCACGACCTGATCAGGGCGTCCGTGCGGCCCACGCGCCGGGCGGTTTTCCAGCCTGTGGCGTCAAGGTGGCTATGCTGCCGAGTTGTTGTGCGGAACGGACGAGTACGCCCGAAGGGGGGCGGGCCGCCCGGTCCGACGAGAGCTGAGGAGGCGTCCGGGCACATGGAGACGACGAGTCGGGCAGTCGCGCAGGCGCCGGCCACGGAGGACGGACAGCACGTCCCCTCCGTCCGGCGTACGGTCGACGGCTACCTGCGTGCGCCCTTCCCCTGGTACGGCCTCGACGAGGCCTTCACGGGACCGCGCTGGCTGATGCAGGTCGGACTGGCGGCCGACGGAGCCGTCGCGCACGGATCGCTCGGGCACGGCGACGAGCCCTCGGTGCGCAGCGAGTACACGGCCGGGAGCGACCAGGAGACCAAGGAGAGGTTCGCGGTCGTGGTGACCGTGGCCGCCACCCCGGTGCGCCGCAGCGCCGACGGCACCGGTCTGCTGGAGGCCACCTCGGTCTCCTCCGCCGCCTGGCTCGCCGGGGTGGGGCTGCTGTCCTTCACCTGGCCCGGCCAGATGGACCACTCCCTGCGCGACGACTGGCTGGACCAGCAGACGGAGACGGCCTGGGTCCTCGCGGACGATCTGGAGGGCGAGGACTGGTCGACGCTGTCCCTGCCCGTGGACGGGGTGCCGACGCCGTTCCACTACCGGGAGTCCGAGTTCGGCTGGGTGCTCGCGGGCTCCACGCAGGAGGGCGTGCACGTGGGCGCGTACGGCAGGGGCATGAGCGCGTACGGCCTCGGCTTCGCCGTGGTGAAGAACATCGCCGCGTACGACGCCTGAGCGGGTACGCGGAGACGCTTGAGCGGGTACGCGGAGGGGCGCCGTCCACACCGGACGGCGCCCCTCCGCATGGAAACCCTCAGAACTTGTTGCGTGGGGTGATCCCCAGGGACATGCCCGACAGGCCCCGCTGCCGCCCGCCGAGCTTGCCGGCGATCGAGCGGAGCGCCGAGCCCGCCGGGGAGTCCGGGTCGGACAGCACCACGGGCTTGCCCTCGTCGCCGCCCTCGCGCAGCCGGACGTCGATCGGGATGGCGCCGAGCACCGGCACGTTCGCACCGGTCGTGCGGGTCAGGCCGTCGGCGACCGTCTGGCCGCCGCCCGTGCCGAAGACGTCGACCATCTCGCCGCAGTGCGGGCAGGGCAGGCCGGACATGTTCTCGACCACGCCGACGATCTTCTGGTGCGTCTGCACGGCGATGGACCCCGCCCGCTCGGCCACCTCGGCCGCCGCCTGCTGGGGCGTGGTGACGACGAGGATCTCGGCGTTCGGCACCAGCTGGGCCACGGAGATCGCGATGTCGCCGGTGCCGGGCGGCAGGTCCAGGAGGAGCACGTCCAGGTCGCCCCAGTACACGTCCGCCAGGAACTGCTGGAGCGCGCGGTGCAGCATCGGGCCGCGCCACACCACCGGGGCGTTGCCCGGGGTGAACATGCCGATGGAGATGACCTTCACGCCGTGCGCAGACGGCGGCATGATCATGTTCTCCACCTGGGTGGGGCGTCCGTCGGCGCCCAGCATGCGCGGCACCGAGTGGCCGTAGATGTCGGCGTCCACGACACCGACCTTCAGGCCGTCGGCCGCCATCGCCGCCGCCAGGTTCACCGTCACCGACGACTTGCCGACGCCGCCCTTGCCGGAGGCGACCGCGTAGACCCGGGTCAGGCTGCCCGGCTTGGCAAAGGGCACCTCGCGCTCGGTCTGGCCGCCGCGCAGGGCGCTGGCCAGCTCCTTGCGCTGCTCGTCGCTCATGACGTCCAGCGTCACGTCGACCCGGGTGACGCCCTCGACCCGGGAGACCGCGTCGGTCACGCGCTGCGTGATGGTGTCCCGCATGGGACAGCCGGAAACCGTCAGGTACACGGTGACCGCGACCGCACCGTCCGCACCGATCTCCACCGATTTGACCATCCCGAGCTCGGTGATGGGCCGGTTGATCTCGGGGTCGTTCACCGTCGCCAGTGCCTCGCGCACCGCGTCTTCCGTAGCCATAGAGACGATGGTACGGCGCGGGGTACACCCGCCGGTAAGGATGTCAGCGGTCGTCTGCGTCACGTCCCGGCGGGTGTTCCGCCCGCATCGCCGGGAAGGACCCGTGATGGTCCTTGTGCCCGTTCTGGCGCCCCTCCAGCTCCTTGACCAGGTCCTGGAGCTCCGAGCGGATCCAGTCCCGGGTGGCCACCTCCCCGAGCCCGATCCGCAGGGCGGCGATCTCCCGGGTCAGGTACTCGGTGTCCGCGATCGACCGCTCGTTCTGCTTGCGGTCCTGCTCCAGGTTGACCCGGTCCCGGTCGTCCTGCCTGTTCTGCGCGAGCAGGATCAGCGGGGCGGCGTAAGAGGCCTGCAGGGACAGCATCAGGGTCAGGAAGATGAACGGGTACTCGTCGAAGCGCAGCTCCTTCGGCGCGGACACGTTCCACACCACCCACAGGATGATGACGAACGTCATCCAGACGATGAACCGCCCGGTGCCCAGGAACCGGGCGACGCTCTCCGAGAGCCGCCCGAAGGCCTCCGGGTCCCACTCGGGCAGGATGCGGCGCCGGGGAGGGCGCGGCTGGTCCAGACGGGGCGTGCGCGGCCGTCCGGCGGCCGTGGCGCCCGCCGGCATGCGCTCGCGCACGCCGTCGCGCTCAGGAGCCATCGGTCACCACCCCCTCGTCGAGGTGGAACTCGGTCTCCCGCCAGTCCTCGGGCAGCATGTGGTCCAGTACGTCGTCCACCGTCACCGCGCCCAGCAGCGACCCCGTCTCGTCGACCACGGGCGCCGCCACCATGTCGTAGGTGGCGAAGAACCCGGCGACCACGGGCAGCGCCGCGTCCGGGTCCAGGGGCTGGAGGTCGTCGTCCAGGATCGAGCCGACCAGCGTGTACGGGGGGTCGCGCAGCAGGCGCTGGAAGTGGACCGTGCCCAGGTACTTGCCGGTGGGTGTCTCCTCGGGCGGACGGCAGACGTAGACCTGCGCGGCGTGCGCGGGGGAGAGGTCCGGCTCGCGGATCCGGGCGAGGGCGTCCGCGACGGTGGCATCGGGTCGCAGCACGATCGGCTCGGTCGTCATCAGACCGCCCGCCGTGTGCTCCTCGTACGACATCAGGCGCCGCATGTCGGCGGCGTCGTCGGGCTGCATCAGGCTCAGCAGCCGCTCCTTGTCCGCCTCGGGCAGTTCGCCGAGCAGGTCGGCCGCGTCGTCGGGGTCCATGGCCTCCAGGACGTCGGCGGCGCGCTCCTCCTTCAGCTTGCCGAGGATCTCGATCTGGTCGTCCTCGGGCAGTTCCTCCAGCACGTCGGCGAGCCGGTCGTCGTCGAGGGCGGCGGCCACCTCCGCGCGCCGCTTGGGGGAGAGGTGGTGCAGGACGTTGGCGAGGTCGGCGGGGCGCAGCTGTTCGAAGGTGGCGAGGAGATTCTCGGCGCCCTGCCCCTGCTCCTCCAGGGAGAACCCGGTGACCGCGGACCATTCGACGGTCAGCGCCTCGCCCTTGCCGCGCCGGAACGCGCCGCCCTTCTTCCCCTTGCGCACGAACACCCGGTCGATCTCCCACTCGCGGCGGGCCGGCAGCTGATGCACCGACAGGTCGAGGACGGTGACCTCCTCCCCGCTCTCCACGAGCGTCACCCGCCGGTCGAGCAGCTCACCGAAGACGAGCCGCTCGGTGGGCCGCTGCTCGAAGCGCCGCACGTTGAGCACCCCGGTCGTGATGACCTGGCCGGACTGCACGGCGGTCACCCGGTTCATGGGCAGGAAGATGCGGCGGCGGGTGGAGAGTTCGACCACCAGGCCGAGCAGCCGCGGCGGACGCCGGCCGGGCCGCAGGATGACGACCAGATCGCGCACGCGCCCCACCTGGTCGCCGGCCGGATCGAAGACGGCGACGCCGGAGACGTGCGAGACGAAGAACCGGGGGGCGCCCCCTGCCATGGCCGCCACTCCTTTCCGTGCGGGTGTTTCGTCGCGGGTACCGCCTGCTGTGCTTCTTTTCCGAATTGCCCGCTCGGGTGGGCTTCAGGCTAGCCCGTACCGATCGGCCGTGCGCCGGCGGCCGGTCCGGACGGACTGGCTCCGTCCCGTCCACCCGGCCCCGGTACCCTGCGGTACGCCGTTCAGGTCCCCCGTAAGAGAGGCAGCCCACCTGTGATTCCGATCTACCGGGGCCGTTCCCGCAGGGCCGCGCTGGCCGGCGCCGTGTGCGCGCTGCTCGTGACGGGGACGGCGCTCACGGGATGCTCCGAGGACCCGAACGAGGGCACCAACGGTGTCGGCAGACTGTCCGCCGACCAGATCCGGAGCAGATCCCAGAAGGCCGCCGAGTCGGTCGGCGCCGTACGGCTGCACGGCACCGTGGTCACCAGCGGACGCACGTACACGCTGGACATGCGGCTGAAGGAGCAGGGCGGCATCGGCTCGGTCACCACCGAGGGGGAGACGTTTCGCCTGCTGCGGGTCGACGACGAGCTGTACCTGAAGGCCGGCGCCGAGTTCTGGGGCCAGGGGGACGGCGAGAAGGACGGCGGGGCGGACGGCGGGGCGGCGGCCGACAAGCTCGCCGAGAAGTATGTGAAGGTGCCGCAGGGCGATCCGTCGTACAAGAAGTTCATCGGCTTCACGGACAAGGACGTCCTCCTCGGCGGCCTGCTGACCCTGCACGGCGAGCTGGCCACGGACGGCCACCACGAGCAGTCGGGCGTACGCACCATCCGCGTCACCGGCGACGAGGGCTCCGGCGGCACCCTGGACGTCTCGCTGGAGGGCAAGCCGTACCCGGTGCGCCTGGTGCGGGCCGGGAAGGCGGGCACCCTCACGTTCTCGTCCTGGGGCACCGACTTCGCGCTGGAGGAACCGGCCGAGGACGAGACCCTCGACTACGGCAAGCAGCTCCCCGCTTCCTAGCGCTGCCGCCGCTTCCGCTTCAGCAGCAGCCGGGGCAGTCCCGCCGGGGCGGGGCGCCGGGTCGTCACCGGCGTCGGCAGCGGGGCCTCGGCCAGGGAGCCGTCGGGGAGCGGGGCCGTCGCCCCGGTCGGCTCCAGGCGCAGGACCCGGCACTCGCGGGCCCAACGCCCGGTCATCGCCTCGCCGTCGGGCGCGTTGAGCCGCTTGCCCTTGAGCTCGGCGACCGCCGCCGTCCACTCCTCGGAACCGGACGGCAGCTCGACGACCGTCGCCGTCCAGGAGACCAGCCGGCCGCCCTTGTCCTTGCTGCGGACCGTCACCTCGGCGGACACGCCGTCGGCCAGCCCCGGCAGCGGCTGCTCCCCGGGCCCGTCGCCGACCACGCACGCGGCACCCTCGTGCCACACGTGCCACAGCGCGCGGGCCGCGGCGCCGGGCACCTTGACCCAGACGAGGCCTGACTTCTTCGTGGCCTCCTCGATGAGGGCCCGGTCGAGCAGCGCACTTGTCATGGGCCCAGCCTATCCAGGCGCTCCCGGGGTGCTCAGAGCCAGCCGTTGCGCTTCAGCGTCCGGTGGATGCCCAGGCAGAGGGCCACCGTGATCCCCAGGACCAGCGGGTAGCCGTACTTCCACCGCAGTTCGGGCATGTGGTCGAAGTTCATCCCGTACACCCCGCACACCATCGTCGGCACGGCGATGATCGCGGCCCACGAGGTGATCTTCCGCATGTCCTCGTTCTGCGCCACGGAAGCCTGGGCGAGGTTGGCCTGGAGGATGGAGTTCAGCAGTTCGTCGAAGCCGATGACCTGCTCCTGCACCCGGGCCAGGTGGTCGGCCACGTCCCGGAAGTACTTCTGGATGTCCGGGTCGACCAGCCGCATCGGCCGCTCGCTCAGCAGCTGCATCGGCCGCAGCAGCGGGGACACGGCCCGCTTGAACTCCAGCACCTCGCGCTTGAGCTGGTAGATCCGTCCGGCGTCGGTGCCGCGCGGGGTGCCCTTGCGGCCCGGCGAGAAGACCTCCGTCTCGACCTCGTCGATGTCGTCCTGCACCGCGTCGGCCACCGCGATGTAGCCGTCCACCACGTGGTCGGCGATGGCGTGCAGCACGGCCGAGGGCCCTTTGGCCAGCAGTTCGGGGTCGTCCTGGAGGCGGTGCCGCAGGGCCCGCAGGGAGCCCTGCCCGCCGTGCCGGACGGTGATGAAGAAGTCCCGGCCGGTGAAGCACATCACCTCACCGGTCTCGACGACCTCGCTGCTGGCGGAGAGTTCGTCGTGGTCGACGTAGTGGACGGTCTTGAAGACCGTGAACAGCGAATCGTCGTAGCGCTCCAGCTTGGGCCGCTGATGGGCCTGGACGGCGTCCTCCACGGCCAGCGGGTGCAGCCCGAACTCCCGGGCGATACCGGCGAATTCGGCCTCGTTCGGCTCGTGCAGGCCGATCCACACGAAGCCGCCGTCGCGGCGCACCAGCCGCATCGCCTCGTGCGGGGTGAGCGGGCCGCCCTCGGTCACCAGGCGGCGGCCGTCGCGGTAGACGGCGCAGTCGACGACGGCGGTGGTCGTCGCGGGGTCACGGGTGGCGTCGTACGGGCCGCTCTCCTTGCGCAGCGAGACGCGGGAGGAGGGACGGACCACGGCGCGCAGGTCGCGGATCATCGACATGGCGGGCTCCTTCGCATACATGCAACGAAAGGCGCCGGAACGACGGGTGGAACAACCCGGAATGAGGACGTCCTGGACTGCGGATGTTTGGCGCGTCCACAAAGCGGGGAGCACCGCACCGTCGCGGTGGCGGGCTTCGTCGCTGATACAGCTACTGGGGCAGATCAGGCAGAACGAAACAAAGTGCTCTTCCGATGAAGACGCGCGGACGAAAGGCGGGAGCCAGACAGGAGCAGCTGCATCAGCGGGCGGAAGAGCGGGTGCTACTGCACGGTCGACTTCGGTCCATGCCAGCCCCACCTCCTCCGGCCGGTCCCCCGTGAGGGACGATCCACGATCCCCTTGGGGATTCCCCCTGGACGGGGGGCGTCACACAGGCGTTCGGGACGATCGGACGCTTCTGCGTGCTGCCCGAACCACCGGCCAAGCGTATCAGCCGACTTCCGTGTCAAGGCTCTGCTTTGCCCGGTGCTGACGAGTTCTATGCTCGCCGCATGGCTGATGTTCTTCCTCTGGTCGAGGCCCGGTTGCGTACGGCGCTGGGCGAACCGGACGCCCGGGCGGCGGTCACCTTCCTGGGCACGGACCGCATCGAGGTGCTGCGCTTCCACGAGGGCGACATCGTGCGCTACGCCACCCTCGGCATGTCCGCGCAGCCCATGAACGACCCCACGGCGGTGATCGCGGACCCGGTCAGGGGTCCTCGTGTCGAGCTCGTGCTGTCCGTCCGCGGCGGTGTCGCGGACACCGACAAGGTGCTCCGTCCGCTCGCCGTGCTGGCCGCGTCCCCGCAGGTCGAGGGCGTGGTCGTAGCTCCCGGTGCTTCGCTGGACGTGGGGGGACCGCTGTGGCCCGGCGCCCCGTTCACCTCGGTGCTGGTCGCCGAGCCGGGCGGCCTGGTGGAGGACTTGGAGCTCGACGGGCCCCTGGACCCCGTACGGTTCCTGCCGCTGTTGCCGATGACCCCGAACGAGGCGGCCTGGAAGCGGGTGCACGGCGCCCAGGCCCTCCAGGAGCGCTGGCTGAACCAGGGCACGGACCTGCGGGATCCGTCCCGGAAATCCGTCCCGTTGGCCTGACACCAGTGGCTCGAACTCATCGCTTGACGGGTGGTCCGTGGTGCGGCCACCGGAGCGAACGGTCACCCGCGGCCGCCCGTTCGTTCCGGAAGACGCGTGCGCCGGCCGGGTGATCGTCCTTGACGTGGCGCGGCAGGGGTAGGACCGTGGGGCCCTATGAGGGGCGAACCCAGTTGCCCGAAGTGTGGTGGCCGGGTCAGGGCTCCCGGCCTTTTCTCGGATGCCTGGCAATGCGACGTGCACGGCACCGTGCACCCGCTGCAGCCGGTGATACCGCCGAGCGTCGAGGCCCTCGAAGTCGTCGTGCACCGCACGAAGGTGCCGGTGTGGATGCCGTGGCCGCTGCCGGTGGGCTGGCTGTTCACGGGCGTGGCCAGCGCGGGCGACGACCGCGGCGGGGGCCGGGCGACGGCCGTCGCGTGCACCGGGCCGGGACCGCTCGGCGGCATGGGTGAGCTCATCCTGGTCGCCGAGGAACTCGGCGTGGGCCTCGGCGCGCGGTACGCGGGCGTCGACGGCCCGGACCCGGGGCCGTACATGAACATCGAGAAGCCACCCCAGGCCAAGGTGCTGGCGGCCGGCCGCCCGACCCCGCTCTGGCACGTCGCCAAGACGCCGGACGACCGCGCCGTCTTCGCGGGCGAGGCGCTCGGGATGTGGCTGTGGGCGGTGGTGTGGCCGGAGCAGTCCGGGATGCTGATGTACGACGAGCTGGTCCTCGCCGACCTGCGGGACGTGGGGGCCGAGGTGGAGCTGGTGCCCTGTGGCGCGCTCTCACCGCGCCTGCTGGAGGTGTAGACGCCGCACAGCGGGCCGGTAGGGGGCGTACGGCGGGTTCGGGTGTGACAGGGGACGTGTGAAAATCCGGTTATCCTGGGGCGTCCCCGTCCGTCCGTCACCGCTTGGAGTCATGCGTCGTGCGTATCGATCTGCACACCCACTCCACCGCGTCCGACGGTACGGACACGCCGGCCGAGCTGGTCCGCAAGGCGGCCGCCGCCGGTCTCGACGTCATCGCGCTGACCGACCACGACACCACCCGCGGGTACGCCGAGGCGCTCGCCGCGCTCCCGCCGGGACTCACGCTGGTCCCCGGAGCGGAACTCTCCTGCCGGCTCGACGGCATCAGCATGCACATGCTGGCCTACCTCTTCGACCCCGAGGAGCCCGCGCTGCTCGCCGAGCGTGAGCTGGTCCGGGACGACCGGGTGCCGCGGGCCCAGGGCATGATCGCCAAGCTGAACGCGCTGGGCGTGCCGGTCACCTGGGAGCAGGTCGCGCGGATCGCCGGCGACGGCTCGGTGGGCCGCCCCCACGTGGCCAGCGCACTCGTCGAGCTGGGCGTCGTGCCCACCGTGAGCGACGCCTTCACCCAGGAGTGGCTGGCCGACGGCGGCCGGGCCCACATGGAGAAGCACGAGACCGATCCCTTCGAGGCCCTGCGGCTGATCAAGAACGCGGGCGGGGTCGCCGTCTTCGCGCACCCCGCCGCGAGCAAGCGGGGCAGGACGGTGCCGGAGTCCGCGATCGCCGAGCTGGCCGCGGCCGGCCTCGACGGCCTCGAGGTCGACCACATGGACCACGGCCCGGAGACGCGGGCGCGGCTGCGCGGCCTCGCGAGGGAACTGGGGATCCTGGTGACCGGCTCCAGCGACTACCACGGCAGCCGCAAGACCTGCGTCCTCGGCGAGTTCATGACGGACCCCGAGGTGTACGGCGAGATCACGCGGCGGGCGACCGGGGCGTTCCCGGTGCCGGGGACCGGCGGAGTCTGAGGCTTCTCCCCCTCCTTCCCGCACCTTTTCCTCTCCGCACCTTTCTCCATCCGTTCCTCAGCAAGGCTGTCATGCTCGACGTCGCCGTCTTCGGCTCTCTCTTCCTGACCCTTTTTGTCATCATGGATCCCCCCGGGATCACTCCGATCTTCCTCGCCCTGACCGCGGGCCGGCCCGCGAAGATGCAGAAGCGGATGGCCTTCCAGGCCGTCTGTGTGGCCGGTGGCGTGATCACCGTGTTCGGGCTGCTCGGCCACCAGATCCTCGACTACCTGCACGTGTCGGTGCCCGCGCTGATGATCGCGGGCGGACTGCTGCTCCTGCTGATCGCGCTGGACCTGCTCACCGGCAAGACCGACGAGCCCAAGCAGACCAAGGACGTCAACGTCGCGCTGGTCCCGCTGGGCATGCCGTTGCTGGCGGGGCCGGGTGCGATCGTGTCGGTCATCCTCGCCGTGCAGAAGGCCGACGGCGTCACCGGGCAGGTCTCGGTGTGGTCGGCGATCCTCGCCATCCACGTCGTGCTATGGCTGGTGATGCGGTACTCGCTGCTGATCATCCGGGTCATCAAGGACGGCGGCGTGGTGCTGGTGACGCGCCTGGCCGGCATGATGCTCTCCGCGATCGCCGTGCAGCAGATCATCAACGGCGTCACCCAGGTGATCCGGGGCGGCTGACCCGGCGCCGGACGCGCGGAGCCCCCGTACCGGTGACGGTACGGGGGCTCCGGGGCGTACGTGCGCGAGGACCGGCCCGTGTGGCCGGTCCTCCGCGTGCCGCGCGTTATGAGGCCGGTGTGTCGGCCGGGCGGATCCACAGGCGCTGTCCGATGGCGGCGGCCTGCTGAACGATGCGGTTGACGGAGGCGGCGTCCACGACGGTGGTGTCCACGGGCGTGCCGTCGACGTCGTCGAGTCGCATGATTTCGAAGCGCAAGGGGCTTCTCCCTTCGTCTGGTCATCCTCCTGAAGGAGAACTACTCGGTGGGTGGCCCACGGGCCGCTCGGGCCCCTGTTCCATGACGGGTCCAACGCCCTGCGCGATGCAAACATTCCCTACGCTAAGGAAATTTTTCGATCGACTAAATACTGACCGGTAAGGGTTTCGAAGGAGACCGACCGGGACCGGTTGTGTTCGTAGCGTGACCACCGGGACAATGGAGGTGATGAACGAAGACCTCGCGGCGCTGCACGCCCGTATCGACCGCACCAACGAGCTGCTCCAGCGCATGCTCGCCGAGGTGGCGAAGACGCCCTCGACGCACGCCATCTTCGTCGACGCGGGCTATCTGTACGCCGCCGCGGGACGGCTCGTGGCCGGGACGGAGGACCGCCGGGCCTTCGACCTCGACGCCGAGGGACTCATCGACGCGCTCATCGACCGCGCCCGCACCGTCTTCGCGGACAGCAGGCTGCTGCGGGTCTACTGGTACGACGGGGCCAGACGCCGCATCCACACCGCCGAGCAGCAGTCCATCGCCGAGCTCCCGGACGTCAAGGTCCGCCTCGGCAACCTCAACGCCAACAACCAGCAGAAGGGCGTCGACTCCCTGATCCGCAGCGACCTGGAGTCACTGGCCCGGCACCGCGCCATCAGCGACGCGGCCCTGCTCGGCGGCGACGAGGACCTCGTCTCGGCGGTCGAGGCGGCCCAGGGGTACGGCGCCCGGGTCCACCTCTGGGGCATCGAGGCGCCCGAGGGCCGCAACCAGGCAGAGCCGCTGCTCTGGGAGGTCGACAGCCAGCGCACGCTCGACCTGGACTTCTTCAAGCCGTACGTCTCCCGGCGCACGGCACCGGCGTACGAGCCCGCGACGGGCCGGCCCGCCCGCGAGGACGTCCGGTTCGTCGGCGCGCAGATCGCCGCGAAGTGGCTGGCCGCGCGGGGCAGGGACACGCTGGTGGAACTGCTTCCCGGCCATCCTTACTTGCCCGGATCCGTCGACCAGGACCTGCTGGTGGAGGCGGAGGGGCTGCTGCAGTACTCCCTGCGCGGCCAGGCGGACCTGCGGCGCGTCCTGCGCGACGGCTTCTGGGACCACTTGCAGGCGCAGTACTGAGCAGTGCTAAGGGGCGGACGCGAGCCCGTCCCAGAAGTCGGCGAGGGCGCGGGCGGTCGGTGCGGGACGGTCGGCGGCGGGCGAGTGCTCGGCCCCGTCGACGACGGTGCGGTGCGCCGCGAGGCGGAGGGCCATCCCGTCGAGGTCCGGCACCGGCCAGGTGTCGTCGCGTGCCCCCGACAGGACGTGGAACGGCAGCGGTACGGCGGCCAGTTCCGCGACCCGGTCCGGTTCCGTGCACAACTGCCTTCCGGTGGCCAGCAGCTGCGCGGGACTGGTGCCCAGCCAGCGGCGCCGCAGGTGCTCCTGACCGACGGGCCCGCGCGCGGGCCCGCCCATCTCCTCGGGCGGGCCCATGGCCAGGATCGCCTCCCAGCACTCCGCCATCGACATCACCGCGAGCGCGTCCCGCAGCAGTTTCACGCGCTGCTCCTGGGAGACGGAGATCCGCGCGGGGCCGGAGGAGACCAGGGTGAGCGAGCGGAAGGGGGAGTGGTCGAGGAGGACGGCGGCACGGGCTATCTGGCCGCCGAGCGAGTGCCCGACGAGGTGCACGGGCGCACCGATCGCGTTCGCCTGTGCGAGGACGTCACGCGCCAACTCGTCCTGTTCGTAGGCGGATTCGTCGTCGGCGGGCCCGTCCGACTCGTACTGGCCCCGCCCGTCCACGGCGACGGTGCGGTATCCGCGCGCGGCGAGCGGCTCGTGCACCAGCGTGAAGTCCTCCTTGCTGCCGGTGTATCCGGGCAGCAGCAGCGCGACCCCCCGCGCCGTGACTCCGGCGGCCGGTGGCACGTCCACGACGGCGAACTCGCCGCGTGCGGTACGGAGTCGGTGGGCGTGGGTGTGGGCGCCGGGGGGCGGGGCGGAGGGGGAGTGGCTGGTCACGGGGTGAGGGTAGCGGGTGCGGACACGCCGACGGCCCGGCCCCGCGGGTGGGGGACCGGGCCGTCGGTTCGTTGCGTCAGCCCTCCGCGGACTCCGCGGCGGCTGCCGTCCTGCGGGTCCGCCGGGGCTTGGCCTCCGGCTCCGGCTCGGCCACGGCCACGGCCTTGCGGGTGCGGCGGGGCTTGGTCTCCGCCTCGTCCGCGGCCTGTGCCGGAATTTCGGCGACCTTGCGGGTCCGACGCCGGGGCTTGGCCTCGGCGGCCTCCGCGGTGTCGACGGCGGTCTCGGTCTTCTTGGCCGCGGCCTTGCGCGTACGGCGCGGCTTGGTCTCCTCGACCGTTTCGGCCTCCGGAACCGCCTGCGCCGGAATCCCGACGGCGACGGCCGGCTCCGACTCGGCGACCTTGCGGGTCCGACGGCGAGGCTTGGCCTCGGCGGCTTCCGCGGTGTCGACGGCGGTCTCGGTCTTCTTGGCGGCGGTCTTGCGGGTGCGGCGGGGCTTGGTCTCGGTCACCTCGGTGGCCTCGGCCGGTTCGGTGGTGCCTTCGGCGGTGTCGACGGCGGTCTCCGCCTTCTTGGCCGCGGTCTTGCGCGTACGGCGCGGCTTGACCTCCTCGACCGCCTCGGTGCCTGCCTCGACCGCGTCGACGGCGGTCTCGGTCTTCTTGGCGGCGGTCTTGCGGGTGCGGCGGGGCTTGGTCTCCGTCGCCTCGGTGGCCTCGGCCGGTTCGGTGGTGCCTTCGGCGGTGTCGACGGCGGTCTCCGCCTTCTTGGCCGCGGTCTTGCGCGTACGGCGCGGCTTGACCTCCTCGACCGCCTCGGTGGTCGCCTCCGCCGTGTCCACCACCGCGGTGTCCGCGGTCCTGCGGGTGCGGCGACGGCGCGGTTCGGCGGCCGGAGCCTCGGGCTCCGTGATGACCGGAGCCTGCGTGATGACCGGGGTTTCCGAGGCAACCGGGGGCGCCTCGGCCACCGTGGTCTCCTCGGCCACCGGGGTGACCACGGCGGCTGCCGTGTCCGCCGCGCCCCGGCGCGTCCGGCGGCGGCGCGGCTTCGCGGGAGCCTCGGCGGCCTCCGCCGCCGTCCCCTCCGCCGTGTCGACGGCGGACTCCGCCGCCTCCACCGCGGTCGTCGCCCCGGCCGGGACTCCGCTGCGCGTACGGCGGCGGCGGCGCGGGGTGCGGGCGACCGCGTCGGTCTCCGCCTCGCCGGCGCCTTCGGCGGCCGGGTTCACGGGCTGCTGCGCCGCCTCGTCCAGCACCGCACCGCCGCGCGTACGGCGACGGCGGCGCGGCGTACGGGCCGAGGTCTCGTGTTCCGCGGAACGGGAGCCGTCGCGCCCGACCCGGCCACCGCGCCCGCGCGGTCCACGCCCGCCCGGCTCGCCCAGGTCCTCCAGCTCCTCCGCGTCCAGCCCGGCGCGCGTACGCTCCGAGCGCGGCAGGACGCCCTTGGTGCCCTCGGGAATGCCGAGGTCGGAGAACAGGTGCGGGGAGGTGGAGTACGTCTCCGCCGGGTCGCCCAAGCCCAGGTCCAGCGCCTTGTTGATCAGCTGCCAGCGCGGGATGTCGTCCCAGTCGACCAGCGTGATCGCCGTACCCTTCGCCCCCGCGCGGCCGGTGCGGCCGATGCGGTGCAGATACGTCTTCTCGTCCTCGGGGGACTGGTAGTTGATGACGTGTGTCACGCCCTCGACGTCGATGCCGCGGGCGGCGACGTCGGTGCAGACGAGCACGTCCACCTTGCCGTTGCGGAACGCGCGCAGCGCCTGCTCGCGGGCGCCCTGGCCGAGGTCGCCGTGGACCGCGCCGGAGGCGAAGCCGCGCTGCTTGAGCTGGTCGGCGAGGTCGGCGGCGGTGCGCTTGGTGCGGCAGAAGACCATGGCCAGGCCGCGGCCGTCGGCCTGCAGCATCCGCGCGACCATCTCGGGCTTGTCCATGTTGTGCGCGCGGTAGACGAACTGCGTGGTGTTCGCGACCGTCGCGCCCTCGTCGTCCGGCGCGGTGGCGCGGATGTGCGTCGGCTGCGACATGTAGCGCCGGGCCAGACCGATCACCGCGCCCGGCATGGTGGCCGAGAACAGCATGGTCTGGCGCTTGACCGGAAGGAAGTTGATGATCTTCTCGACGTCGGGGAGGAAGCCGAGGTCGAGCATCTCGTCGGCCTCGTCGAGGACGAGGGCCTTCACGTGCTTGAGGTCGAGCTTCTTCTGCCCGGCGAGGTCGAGCAGCCGGCCCGGGGTGCCGACGACCACGTCGACGCCCTTCTTCAGCGCCTCGACCTGCGGCTCGTAGGCCCGGCCGCCGTAGATCGCGGTGACCCGCACATTGCGCACCTTGCCGGCGGTGAGCAGGTCGTTGGTGACCTGCGTGCACAGCTCGCGCGTGGGGACGACGACCAGCGCCTGCGGCGCGTCGGTGAGGTCCTCGGGCTTCGCGCGCCCGGCCTCGACGTCCGCGGGGACGGTGACACGCTCGATGAGCGGCAGACCGAAGCCGAGCGTCTTGCCGGTGCCGGTCTTGGCCTGGCCGATGACGTCCGTGCCCGACAGGGCCACGGGGAGCGTCATCTCCTGGATGGGGAAGGGGGTGATGATGCCGACGGCCTCCAGGGCCTCGGCGGTCTCGGGGAGGATTCCGAGCTCTCGGAACGTCGTAGTCAGGGTGCTGCCTCTTCTGTGTGCGCGGTGCGAGGCGAGCGCGGGGGTCGTGCAGAAACCGTGCCGGGGACGTCGGCTGCCTTACGGGCGATGCCGTAGGGCACGGGACCACTGCCGACGCTCGAGCGCTCGTACCGCTGAGGGTTCCCCTCCGGAATCCGCACGCAGTGTGGCGTACGGCAAGGAGGGCTGTCGGGTCGGAGCCGATCGGGCCTCCGACCGGGCATCCTCATACATGCGGCCTGTCGAGTACGTCAGAGTGCTCAGCAGGCGCATTACCACCATACCCCGGATTCGCGCACACGCCATGGCCGATTTGGTCACGTAGTCGTCGTCACACTGATCGGCCAGGACCTTCCGGGGCGTGACAAGCGGGCTATTGTGCGCTTCATGACGAGCTCTGACAAGCCTGACAACGCCGCGGACACCCCCGACACCTCCGCCGGGCCCACCGGCGTCGCCGCCATGGACTGGGCGGCCGCCTCCGCCGACCCCCAGTACCGTGCCGCTGTCGTGGACCTGCTCGGCGCGCTCGCGTACGGCGAGCTGGCGGCGTTCGAGCGGCTCGCGGAGGACGCCAAGCTGGCGCCCACGCTGGCGGACAAGGCGGAGCTGGCGAAGATGGCGTCGGCCGAGTTCCACCACTTCGAGCGGCTGCGCGACCGGCTCGCCGGGATCGGCGAGGAGCCGACGCTCGCAATGGAGCCATTCGTCGCCGCGTACGACGGCTTCCACAAGCAGACGGCGCCCTCCGACTGGCTGGAGGGGCTGGTCAAGGCGTACGTCGGCGACTCCATCGCCAGCGACTTCTACCGCGAGGTCGCGGCCCGCCTGGACTCCGACACCCGCGCCCTGGTGCTGGCCGTGCTCGACGACACCGGCCATGGCGGCTTCGCCGTCGAGAAGGTGCGCGCCGCGATCGACGCGGACCCGCGCGTGGGCGGGCGGCTCGCGCTGTGGGCGCGGCGGCTGATGGGCGAGGCGCTGTCGCAGTCCCAGCGGGTCGTCGCCGACCGGGACGCGCTGTCGACCATGCTCGTGGGCGGCGTCGCGGACGGGTTCGACCTCGCCGAGGTCGGCAGGATGTTCTCCCGGATCACCGAGGCCCACACCAAGCGCATGGCGGCACTGGGGCTGGCGGCGTAGGCCCGCCTGACGGCGCGGCCGCGAAGGGGGCTGGGCATACGGGGGCGCGGGGAACTGCGCGAACGGGGGTCCGGGGGCAGAGCCCCCGGGGAAGGGGCGGCGGGGCGAGAGAACGTTCAGCCGCCCGGGTGACGCGCGGCGCCACGGTCAAGCCGAGCGGGTTCCGGTGCCGCCGTGCACCGCAGTGCCGGGGCCCGCGAGTCAGGCAGGGGCCGAACGACGCCTCTGGGCGCCGCACCCGGCCGGTTTCACCCCCGCCGCCACCAACGGCGACCGGTCAGGCGGTCGCCGACCGGCGGCGCAGTCTTCCCGCCGGGCGCAGCAGCAGCGACAGGGACGCCACGGACACGATCACCGCGCCGAGCAGGATCGTCAGCAGGTTGCCGGCGTCCAGCGCGGTGCTCATGAGGAAGGCGCCGAACAGCGCTCCGGCCACACCGGTCGGCAGGACCAGGGCGCGGTCGGGGAGGCGATGCGGCAGGCGGCGGGCGGCCGCCCACGCCAGAGCCAGGCCGAGGATCGCGGAGCTGAGCGCTTCCAAGAGCATGTCGGGGTCCCTCCCACATGGCCGGCCTGCTCACATCGGTCGTAGCCCGTCTTACCCCTGACCTGCGGAATCCAACCCTCCCTGTGGAGGATCTGTGCGCCGTCCGTGCACATGCGAAGGGCCCGGCGGTCTCGAACCGCCGGGCCCTTCCACGACCACTCGACTGCCGGTCGCGCCTACAGCGCGCCGAAGCCCACCTTGCGCGGGGCCGGCTCACCGATCTCGACGTAGGCGAGACGGTCGGCCGGGACCAGGATCTTGCGGCCGTGCTCGTCCACGAGGCTCAGCAGCTGCGACTTCCCGGCCAGCGCCTCGGCCACCACGCGCTCGACCTCCTCGGCGCTCTGACCGCTCTCCAGAACGATCTCGCGGGGCGCGTGCTGCACGCCGATCTTGACCTCCACGGCTATGTCCCTCCGACGGTCAGTGAAGTGCGCGACCTTCCGCGCCGTACCAGCACACATTAGCCCGGTGAGGGGACGTACACGCTGCGCCCGGCAACGCCAGGAGCGAACAGCCGGCGGGAACAAAACAGCCGCCGGCGCCCGCCCGCCTTCCTCAGTGGTGCTGTTCGTTGCCGTGCAACGGGAATCCCGCGATGCCCCGCCAGGCCAGCGAGGCCAGCAGCTGCACCGCCTGGTCGCGCGGCACGCTGCGGTCGCTGTGCAGCCAGGAACGCGCCACCACCTGGGCGAGACCGCCGAGCCCCGAGGCGAGCAGCATCGACTCCGCCCGCGACAGCCCGGTGTCCTCGGCGATCACGTCGCAGATCGCCTCCGCGCACTCGTTGGTCACCTTGTCGACGCGCTCGCGCACGGCGGGCTCGTTCGTCAGGTCCGACTCGAAGACCAGGCGGAAGGCGCCGCCGTCGTCCTCGACGTACGTGAAGTAGGCGTCCATGGTCGCCCGCACGCGCTGCTTGTTGTCCGACGTCGACGCCAGCGCGTGGCGCACCGACTGGATCAGGGCCTCACAATGCTGGTCCAGCAGGGCGAGATACAGATCGAGCTTGCCCGGGAAGTGCTGGTAGAGCACCGGCTTGCTGACGCCCGCGCGCTCGGCGATGTCGTCCATCGCGGCCGCGTGGTAACCCTGCGCGACGAAGACCTCCTGGGCGGCGCCCAGCAGCTGGTTCCGTCGGGCACGGCGTGGCAGGCGTGTACCCCTCGGGCGTACCGCGTCTGTCTGCTCGATGGCTGTCACGCCGCCTCCCATTGTCGTCCACGTGCGGTGTGAGCCGCGCCGCCATCGTACTTTTCGGTAATCGTGGTGTGCGCGGTGAGAGCGCAGAATTTCACGTACCGGACGACGGTGAAAGCCATACGGACGGTTTCAAAAGCTGTCAGAGCGGGCAAGAAGTTTCCTCCTCACTGCTCGGCGACGGTCCTCGCCGGTGCGCTCGTCACCGGTAGTCGTCCTCGTCGAGGGAGACGATCCTGGCCTGTTCCATCAGGTCCGCCTCGCTGGCGCGGTCGGGGTCGATGCCGGTCATCGGGTCGTCGCGGTCCGGCTTCACCTCCGCGTGCTGCTCGGCCGCGTCGACCTCGGGCGCCTCGACGTCGAACTCCTCGTTCTCGAGGGCGTCCTCGTCCTCCACGAACGTCTCGGGGTCGGTCGGATCTACGGCCATGCCGGGCTCCCTTCCTGCGAACGTCTGCTGCGAACGTCCCTGAAGACTGCGAAGACCGCAGGGACGGTGTGCGGGTGCCCTCCCTACGAGCCTAGGAGACACCCGATTCGGACGCTATGCGATCCGCGACCGGGGTGTGACGGGGAGCGCACGCCGGGCTCCGCCCCCCGGGGCGGTCCTGAGCGCCACCTCTCGTGGCGGCCTGTGACGGCGAACACACGAACCACTGCGTGATCGTCTCGTAACATTGCCGCATGTCTTCGACCGAGCTGCCGTCCGTGCCGCCCGCAAACATGCTTCCCAAGGTGGCGGCGGTCAGGGTCGCGGAGGGCGAGCGGCTCAGCTCGGTGGAGCTGCCCGGGGTCACGCTGTCGGTGCGGTCGCGGCCACCCGCGCGGGAGGGGCTGCCGTCCGCCCTCTACGTCCACGGACTCGGCGGTTCCTCGCTGAACTGGTCGGCGCTCATGCCGCTGCTGGACGACGTCGTCGACAGTGAGGCCGTCGACCTGCCGGGCTTCGGCGACTCCCCGCCCCCGGACGACGGCGACTACTCCATCACCGCGCACGCACGCGCGGTGATCCGTTATCTCGACGCGACCGGCCGCGGCCCGGTGCACCTCTTCGGCAACTCGCTCGGCGGCGCGGTCGCGACCCGGGTCGCCGCCGTACGCCCCGACCTCGTCCGCACCCTCACGCTCGTGTCACCGGCCCTGCCGGAGCTGCGGGTGCAGCGCACCGCCGTCCCCACGGGACTGCTGGCGGTGCCCGGGGTCGCGCCGCTGTTCACCCGAATCACCCGCGAGTGGACGGCGGAACAGCGCGTCCGGGGCGTGATGCAGCTCTGCTACGGCGATCCCGCGCGGGTGTCGCCGGAAGGGTTCCGCAACGCCGTGCAGGAGATGGAGCGGCGGCTGCGACTGCCGTACTTCTGGGACGCGATGGCGCGCTCCGCGCGCGGGCTCGTCAGCGCCTATCTGCTGGGTGGCCAGCAGGGGCTGTGGCGCCAGGCCGAGCGGGTGCTCGCGCCGACCCTGCTCGTCTACGGCGGCCGGGACCAGCTCGTCGGCTTCCGCATGGCCCAGCGGTCGGCGCGCGCCTTCCGGAACTGCCGGCTGGTGACGATTCCGGACGCGGGGCATGTCGCGATGATGGAGTACCCCGGGACGGTGGCCCTCGCCTTCCGCGAACTCCTCGCGGGTACAACGGATTCGGCGGATCAGGGGGATACTGGTGAGCCGGGCGCGCAGGGCGCTCCGGGTCCACCCGCCGGCACCGGTGGGGGTACCACCGCCGAGAACACGAGGGGCTGAGGCGCGACGTGGGACGCCACAGCCGCCGTGGACCCGCCCCGAAGGGCGGCACCGCGGACAAGAGCGCCGTACGGGACGGCCGTCCGGCGCCGGGCGGTTCGTCCGGGGCCGGGCAGGCGGGCAGGGCGCGGGCGTCCGGCCCGGGCCCGCGCAGGACGCCCGCGCCCCCGCCGCAACAGGGGTCCGTGGGGGGACCCCAGGGGTACGGGGCCCCTCCGGCGTACGGAACGGCGGGATACGGGACACCGGCCGGCGGAGTGCCGCGCCTCCCGGACGGAACGCCCGCGCACGGCGTTCCGCGCCTGCCGGACGGATGGCTCCCGGACGGAACGCCCGCACATGGCGTACCGCGCCTGCCGGACGGAACCCCGGCGCACGGCTTTCCCCGGCTGCCGGACGGGACCCCCGCGCAGGGGGTTCCCCGGCTGCCCGACGGAACTCCTGCCCAGGGCGTTCCCCAGGCTCGTGGTGGGCATCCCGAGCAGCGGGAACCCGGGGGCGGCTGGGGAACGCTGGACGGTCGTACGGCGGCCGGGGCCGGGTACGGCATGCCGGCGGGGCAGGGTGCGCCCTTCCCGCGACAGCGGCAGGCGCCTCCCGGAGGGCCGCGCCAGGACTACCTCGACGCCTTCGGTGAGGACACCGACCTCTTCTCCCCCCGCGCGTCCGCCTCCGCGCCCCGCCCGCCGGGCCCCGCGGACCCCTATGCCGCCGTCACCGACTGGAGCGCGGCCCCGGCCACCGGCATCCCCGCCGACCCCGACGACGACGCGCCGCCGACCGGAGAGCCCGCACCGGCCAGGGGCGGCAAGGGACGGGCGTTCACCGGGATCGCGGCCGCCGCCGTCACCACCGTGCTGGCCGTCGTCGTGGCCGGGCAGGTCACCGACGAACGCGACGGCACCGGCGTACGGGCGCAGGCCGTCGACGAGCAGGCGCGCGACGTCAGAGACTCCGCCTCGCGCGGGGACGACCGGGAGACGCCCTCCGTACCCAGCGCCGAACCGCTGACGTACGAGCAGAAGATGGACAAGAAGTACCCGCTGAGCGCCGCGCGCGGGGGCACGGGGAAGTTCGACGCGATCCCCGGCATCGACAAGGCTCCGGGCAAGGGCCAGAAGGTCACCTACCGCGTGGACGTGGAGCAGGGGCTCGGCCTCGACGGCGAACTCTTCGCCGAAGCGGTCCAGAAGACGCTCAACGACAACCGCAGCTGGGCGCACAACGGCGCGCGCACCTTCGAGCGAGTCCACTCCGGCGAGGTCGATTTCGTGATCACCCTCGCCGGTCCGGACACGACCGCCGACTGGTGCGCCAAGTCCGGCCTGGACACCACCGTGGACAACGTCTCCTGCGACTCGGCGGCCACCGAGCGCGTGATGATCAACGCCGACCGCTGGGCGCGGGGAGCGGACACCTACGGCGACAAGATGCACGCCTATCGCCAGATGCTGATCAACCACGAGATCGGCCACCGTCTGGGCTACAACCACGTCACCTGTGACAAGGACGGCGACCTGGCCCCGGTGATGCAGCAGCAGACCAAGTTCCTCGACCACGACGGAATCAGCTGCCGCCCGAACGCGTGGCCGTACCCGAAGAGTTGACCGCCCGCCGACCGTCCGTCGAGCGTCCGCCGATCACGGACTGATCGCCCAGCACGGCGAAACGCGTCCCGTGCGGGAAAGTTACGCCCGTTCACCCCTTTTGGTGGCGCGATGGACTCGCCCATGTGCCCGTAGACCAGGCGGAAGTTGGCGGGGAGGTCCAGCCGCTTGGCCAGCACGCTGTCGCCGCC
>NZ_JBEZBE010000049.1:0-44409 GCF_040646935.1 Streptomyces sp. NPDC044984 | reverse complement strand
TCGGCGAGGTCCGGGTTGCGGTCGTATCCGAGGACGGTGTGACCCGCGCGGCGAATCCGCTCGCGCATGTTGCCGCCCATCTTGCCGAGGCCGACGAGACCGAGCTCCATCAGTTGTGATCCTTAGGTATGCGACGTGGCGTGACGGCACGTACGTGCCGGCGTCCGAGCCTAAACCCGGACGCCCGCGCACATCTGTGGGCATACGCGCTCAGACGCATCCCTCACCAGCGGCTTTACCCGGGACGACGCCGAGCCGTCGAGCCGCACCGGCATGCTGCGATCCTGTGGGGACAACCCCCCACCCCCGGCAGCCGCTGCGGCGGGTGTGCCTCAGCCGCTGAGCCGCACCGGCATGATCAGGTACTTGTAGGCATCGTCCGCCTCCGCGTCCACCGCCGGGCGGCCGCTGAGCAGTGCCGGCTTGGTGGACGTGGTGAAGGACAGCTGGGCCACCGGGGAGTCGATGGCGCTCAGGCCGTCCAGCAGGAACGTCGGGTTGAAGGCGATCGAGATGTCGTCGCCCTCCAGCTGGGCGTCGACCCTTTCCACAGCCTGTGCGTCGTCGCTGGAACCTGCCTCCAGGATGAGCACGCCCTGCTCGAAGCTCAGCCGCACCGGGGTGTTGCGCTCGGCGACCAGGGCCACGCGCTTGACGGCCTCCACGAAGGGGGCGGTCTCGATCACGGCGACGCTGTTGAACTCGGTCGGGAACAGCGTGCGGTACTTCGGGAGGTCGCCCTCCAGCAGGCGCGTGGTGGTACGGCGGCCGGCGCCCTCGAAGCCGATCAGGCCCTCGCCCGCGCCCGAGCCGGACAGCGCCAGGATCACCTGGTCACCGCTGGTCAGCGCCTTGGCGGTGTCCTGGAGCGTCTTGGCGGGCACCAGGGCGACCGCGGAGACCTCCGGGTTCTCCGGCTTCCACAGGAACTCGCGGACCGCGAAGCGGTAGCGGTCGGTGGAGGCCAGCGTGACGGTGTCGCCCTCGATCTCGATGCGCACGCCGGTGAGCACGGGCAGCGTGTCGTCGCGGCCGGCCGCGATGGCGACCTGCTGCACGGCGGAGGCGAAGACCTCGCCGGGAACCGTGCCCGTCGCGTTCGGCATCTGCGGCAGGGCCGGGTACTCCTCCACAGGCAGTGTGTGGAGGGTGAACCGCGAGGAGCCGCACACCACCGTCGCCCGTACACCGTCTGTGGAAATCTCCACCGGCCGGTTGGGGAGGGCGCGGGAGATGTCGGCCAGCAGACGGCCCGAGACGAGGACCGTGCCCTCCTCCTCGACCTCCGCCTCCACCGACACCCGCGCGGAGACCTCGTAGTCGAAGCTGGACAGGCTCAGCTGGCCGTCCTCGGCCTTCAGGAGCAGGCCGGCGAGGACAGGGGCCGGCGGACGGGCCGGGAGGCTGCGCGCCGCCCAGGCCACTGCCTCCGCGAGTACGTCGCGTTCCACCCGGATCTTCACTGTTGCCGCCTCCTGCTGTTGCCGGCGCTTCTCGCCCTGCCTGGCTTCGTCGTCTGACTCGGTGTCGTCGGCCCCTGGGAGGGGAAGGACACCGGGGACCAGTCTGACGCACCGCACTGACAGTAGGTGCCCCTCGGGGTCAAGTCGTGACGAGTGGCAGCCGGGGCCGAGACAGCGAGTTGTGCACAGGACCCCCTTCGAAACGAATTCCTCGCTCTCTCTAGTTGGGAGTAGTAGTAGGGCCTGTGGATACCGTGGATAACCCTGTTTCCGCAGGTCAGACTGGATATTTTGTCCACTGGCCCTGTGGGTGGAGGCCGTGGACAACTGGGTGTCTCTGTGGAGAACAGAAAGTTCTGCACATCCCGTGCACAGGGAGGGGCGAGTTCTCCCCAGCTCCGTCCCCAGGTTTGCGGGCCTTTCCCACAGGCCCCTGCGGCAGCCCGATGTGACGCCTTTCACTCGCCCCGGTGAAAAGGCGCGTCATGTTGCCGAACAGTGGACAGTCATGTGGAGAACCGGTCGATCACTGGGGACAACGGCCTCCAGCCTGTGGGCTGCCCGTGGACAACTCGATGCTCAGGCTGTGGGTCTCCGACTTGTCCACAGCCTGTGGAGATCGCTCATCCACGTATCCACAGCCTGCTGACCTGGCCCGATCATCCCTCGGCGGGCTGCCCTGTGGACAAGATCGGGACAACTTCCCGGTCCCCAGGATGTGGACGGGAAAAAGTCACCGAATCTGTGGAGGAAGGCCGTAACCCGGCTCCGGAATCGAACAGTGCCGGGGCGCTCCACGAGGGGGCGGGACGCCCCGGGACACGAAGAAGGGCGCCCCCGGAGCGATCCGGGGGCGCCCTCGACGAAGTCGGCCGGCCTGTGCGGGCCGTTCAGCCGGCCTTGATGCGGTTGGTGAGCTCGGTGACCTGGTTGTAGATGGAGCGCCGCTCGGCCATCAGATTGCGGATCTTCCGGTCGGCGTGCATCACCGTGGTGTGGTCGCGGCCGCCGAACAGCGCGCCGATCTTCGGCAGCGACAGGTCCGTCAGCTCGCGGCACAGGTACATGGCGATCTGGCGGGCCGTCACCAGCTGGCGGCCCCGGGAGCTGCCGCACAGGTCCTCGACCGTGAGGCCGAAGTAGTCGGCCGTGGCGCTCATGATGGCCGTCGAGGTGATCTCCGGCGTCGAGTCGTCACCGCCGGGCATGAGGTCCTTGAGGACGATCTCCGTCAGGCCCAGGTCCACCGGCTGCCGGTTGAGCGAGGCGAACGCCGTCACCCGGATCAGCGCGCCCTCCAGCTCGCGGATGTTCCGCGAGATCCGGGAGGCGATGAACTCCAGCACCTCCGGCGGGGCGTTGAGCTGCTCCTGGACCGCCTTCTTGCGCAGGATCGCGATGCGCGTCTCCAGCTCCGGCGGCTGGACGTCGGTGATCAGGCCCCACTCGAAACGGTTCCGCAGCCGGTCCTCCAGGGTGACCAGCTGCTTGGGCGGCCGGTCGCTGGAGAGCACGATCTGCTTGTTGGCGTTGTGGAGCGTGTTGAAGGTGTGGAAGAACTCCTCCTGTGTCGACTCCTTGTCCGCCAGGAACTGGATGTCGTCGACGAGCAGGATGTCCATCTCGCGGTACCGCTTGCGGAAGCTGTCGCCCTTGCCGTCGCGGATCGAGTTGATGAACTCGTTGGTGAACTCCTCCGAGCTCACGTACCGCACCCGCGTGCCGGGATACAGGCTCCGCGCGTAGTGCCCGATCGCGTGCAGCAGGTGGGTCTTGCCGAGCCCGGACTCCCCGTAGATGAACAGCGGGTTGTAGGCCTTCGCCGGTGCCTCGGCGACGGCGACCGCGGCCGCGTGCGCGAAGCGGTTGGACGCGCCGATGACGAACGTGTCGAAGAGGTACTTCGGGTTCAGCCGCGCGGTCGGCTCACCGGGGCCCGCCGCCGGTGCCGGCTGTGCCGCCAGCGGGCCGGGCGCGCCGGTGGTGGGCAGGTTGGGGCCCACGGGGCCGCCGCGGTGGACGTGCCCGGAGCCGGAGGGGGTGTCGGGCAGTTCGCGGCGCATGGCGTCGCGCTGGTCGTAGTCGCCGCGTGACGTGTCGTAGTCGGGGCGCTGCTGGTCGTACGACGGCCGGTCCACGGGCTGCGGACGGTAGTCCTGTACGGGCGGGTTGCCGCCGTAGCTGTCCTGTGGGCCGTAGCCGTCCGGCGGGCCATAGGCGTCCTGCGGGGGTGTGGCGTACGGGTCCCGCTCCGGGAAGCCGAGGCGCTGCTGCTGCCAGCCGTACTCCTCCTGCGCCGGCCGCGGCCAGGCGCCGGGCTCCGGACGCTGGTACTCCGAGGGGTAGGCGGGCCGGGCGGTGGGCAGCTGGTCACCGGAGGGGCCCTGCTGCTGGTCGGCACGGCGGCGTCCGTATCCCTCGTAGCCGTCGTATCCCTCGTACGGCTCGCGCTCCTGCCGGTCCGGCCGCTCGAGGTGCTCGGGGCGGTCCTGGCGGACAGCTGGGAGCTCTGGCTCCTCGTAGCGAGGCTGGGGGCGGGGTGCCGGTGGGGGCGAGGGCTCGCCGGCGGTGTCGTCGACGGTGATCGCGATGCGGATCGGGCGTCCGCACTCGCGGCTCAGGCTCTCGCTGACGACGGGGGCGAGGCGGCCCTCGAGCACGCCCTTCGCGAACTCGTTGGGTACGGCGAGCAGCGCGGTGTCGGCGACGAGTGCCAGCGGCTGGCAGCGCCGGATCCAGTGCTCGTCCTTGACCTCGACCCCCTGTCCGCGGCCCTCTCCGAGGAGCTGCTCCAGTACGCGTGGCCACACTGCGGCAAGATCGGCAGGTACGTCAGCCACAGGGCACGCTCTCTCACAGGTCCTTCGATCGTGTGATGCGAAGGACGGGTCGGGATGTAAATCGGGTGGTGGAGGGTCAAGAGAAGGAATCGTCAAGGGAACGAATCGGAGTCAAGCCACGGTAGTCAGCGCGACCGGTACGGTTCAAGTTGTTGTCCCCAGGCTGTGGACAAGTGTCTCCCACTCGTCGCCGGTTTGACCGAATGGCGCAGTCGCGCGTACCGTGACCAGGTCGAGTTGTCGATGGCTGCTGCCGCCTGCCTCCGATGGGCACAGATCACGCAAGGTGATCGGTCAGCGGTGCACTCGGGCGTAACGCGAGCTACTCGTGGGCGCACGGTGACAGCCAGGACGGCACCCCGCAAACACCGAGTCTTTCTGGAGCCCCCGAGTGAGCAAGCGCACCTTCCAGCCGAACAACCGTCGTCGCGCCAAGACCCACGGCTTCCGGCTGCGTATGCGCACCCGTGCCGGCCGCGCGATTCTCGCGTCCCGCCGTAGCAAGGGTCGCGCCCGTCTGTCCGCCTGATCCCGGTCAGGTCATGACGTCGTGCTGCCCACCGAGAACCGGCTGAGGCGGCGCGAGGATTTCGCGACCGCGGTACGACGAGGGCGCCGGGCAGGAAGCCGGCATCTCGTCGTCCATCTTCGTAGCGGTGCCACGGACCCGCATGCGCCTGGGGAGAGCGCTCCCCCGCCGTGTGCGGGTTTCGTCGTGAGCAAGGCCGTGGGTGGCGCGGTGGTGCGCAACAAGGTGAAGCGCAGGCTTCGCCATTTGATGCGCGAGCGAGTCGACCAGCTGCCCCCCGGTAGCCTGGTAGTCGTACGAGCGCTGCCCGGTGCGGGTGACGCCGACCATGCACAACTGGCCCGAGACCTGGACGCCGCCCTGCGGCGGCTGCTGGGAGGGGGCGCGCGATGAAGTACCCGCTGCTGGCTCTGATCAAGATCTACCAGTGGACGATCAGTCCGCTGCTGGGGCCGGTGTGCAAGTACTACCCGTCGTGTTCCCACTACGGCTACACGGCCATCGACCGGCACGGTGCCGTCAAGGGCACAGCGCTCACGGCCTGGCGCATCCTCCGGTGCAATCCGTGGTCGCTGGGTGGTGTGGACCACGTCCCTCCGCGCAAGCGTCCGCGGTGGCACGAAATGCTGCGTGACGCCTGGCGCGCACGTAGGGGCGGGACCTCCGCCGCCGAACCGGCCACCGAGGGACGGATCTCTCCCACAGGACCGACGAATCCTTCGAGCCCGGCCGCAGAGACCTCGTCCCATGCCCAAGGAGCATGATTAGTGGACACGATTGCCAGCCTCTTCAGCTTCATCACGACACCTGTCTCCTGGGTCATCGTCCAGTTCCACAAGGTGTACGGCGCCGTCTTCGGCCCTGACACCGGGTGGGCCTGGGGCCTGTCGATCGTGTCCCTGGTGATTCTGATCCGTATCTGCCTGATCCCGCTCTTCGTGAAGCAGATCAAGGCGACGCGCGCGATGCAGACGCTCCAGCCGGAGATGAAGAAGATCCAGGAGCGCTACAAGAACGACCGGCAGCGCCAGTCCGAAGAGATGATGAAGCTGTACAAGGAGACGGGTACCAACCCGCTCTCCTCGTGCCTTCCCATCCTGGCGCAGTCGCCGTTCTTCTTCGCCCTCTACCACGTGCTCAACAGCATCGCGTCGAACGACACCATCGGCGTGATCAACGAGCGGCTGCTGGAGAGCGCGCAGAAGGCCCACATCTTCGGTGCCCCGCTCGCGGCGAAGTTCACGGACAGCTCGGACAAGGTCGAGGCGCTCAACTCCTCGCTGACCGATGTCCGCATCGTCACGGCCATCATGATCGTCCTGATGTCGCTGTCGCAGTTCTACACGCAGCGCCAGCTGATGACGAAGAACGTCGACACCACGGTGAAGACGCCGTTCATGCAGCAGCAGAAGATGCTGATGTACGTCTTCCCCATCATCTTCGCCGTCTTCGGCATCAACTTCCCGGTCGGTGTCCTCGTCTACTGGCTGACCACCAACGTGTGGACCATGGGCCAGCAGATGTACGTCATCCGCAACAACCCCACGCCGGGTTCCAAGGCGCAGGCCGCGTACCTGGAGCGCCTCTCCAAGAGCGTCTCCAAGCACGGCAGGACCCGCGGCCGCGGCGAGCGCGCCATCGTCAAGGCCATCGTCGCGAAGGGCCGGGACCGCAACGAGTACGAGCGCAAGTTCGTCAACGGCCTGAACAAGGAGGGCCTCGCGGTCCAGGCCGACGGCACGGTGATCAAGAGCGAGAGCACGGCCGCCGCCCAGGCCGAGGAGGTCGCCGCCGCCAAGCGGCAGCAGCCCAAGCGGCAGACCAAGGCCAAGCGCCAGTCCGGTACGGCCAAGGCGGCCGGTGAGCCCACCTCGCTGACCAAGTCCTCCGAGCCCGAGGACGCCAAGCCCGCCGCCCCTGCCAAGAAGGACAACGCCAAGCCTGCCGGCAGTACCCGCAGCAGGGCCCAGTCCGGGCAGCGCAAGGGTCCGCAGCGGCCCAAGTCCCCGTCCAAGAAGTAAGAAGGAGACCATCCCGTGACGGAAGGCACCACCTCCGCCGCTGCCGAGGGCACAGACACCCTGACCCGCCTGGAGCAGGAGGGCGAGATCGCGGCGGACTATCTGGAGGGTCTGCTCGACATCGCCGACCTCGACGGCGACATCGACATGGACGTCGAGGCCGACCGAGCCTCCGTCTCGATCATCAGCGACACGGGCAGCCGTGACCTGCAGAAGCTGGTGGGTCGTGACGGTGAGGTGCTGGAGGCGCTCCAGGAGCTCACGCGTCTGGCCGTGCATCGGGAGACCGGGGACCGCAGCCGTCTCATGCTCGACATCGCCGGCTACCGGGCCAAGAAGCGGACCGAGCTGTCCGAGCTGGGTGCCAAGGCCGCGGCCGAGGCCAAGAGCAGCGGCGAGGCCGTGAAGCTGGACCCGATGACGCCGTTCGAGCGCAAGGTCGTGCACGACGCGGTCAAGGCGGCCGGCCTGCGCAGCGAGTCCGAGGGCGAGGAGCCGCAGCGCTTCGTCGTCGTGCTTCCCGCCTGATCGGTTCTACGTTCCACCGGCCCCGTCTGTTGCGCAGACGGGGCCGAACTTTGTCAGCCTGATAGTTCTGTGGTTCTGGTGTCGGCGCCCGGTGCCGGCACGGTACGGAAGGACGGTCCCCCGTGACGGAGGCAGCGGAGCTTCCCCCCGCGCCCGAGCAGGCACGTGAGGTGTTCGGCGATCGCTTCGAGGACGCGGTCCGGTACGCGGAGCTGCTCGCCGAGGCGGGCGTGCAGCGCGGCTTGATCGGGCCGCGCGAGGTGCCCCGCCTGTGGGAGCGGCATCTGTTGAACTGCGCGGTGCTCTCGGAGGTCGTGCCCGAGGGCGTGACGGTGTGCGATGTGGGCTCGGGTGCCGGCCTGCCGGGCATCCCCCTGGCGCTGGTCCGGGAGGACCTCAAGATCACTCTGCTGGAGCCGCTGCTCCGGCGTACCAATTTTCTGACCGAGGTCGTCGAGCTGCTCGGACTGGACCACGTGACGGTCGTGCGTGGCCGGGCCGAGGAGGTCATGGGGAAGCTGCCTCCGGTGCATGTGGTGACCGCTCGCGCCGTGGCCCCGCTCGACCGCCTGGCCACATGGGGCATTCCTCTGCTGCGTCCCTACGGCGAGATGCTGGCGCTCAAGGGCGACACCGCCGAGGAGGAGCTGAAGAGCGCGGCGACGGCACTGAGCAAGCTCGGTGCCGTGGAGACGTCCATCGTGCATGTGGGCGAGGGCGTCGTGGATCCGATGTCCACGGTGGTGCGGGTCGAGGTCGGGGAGAGCCCGGGCGGTGTGCGGTTCGCGGCGAAGCGCGCGAAGGCTGCTCGTACGGGACGGGCCCGGCGCCGGCGCTGAGAGCGGGCGGGGCTGAGCCGACGATGACCGAATCGTCGGAGTGCGGCCCGATGAAGTGGGGTCCGACGGAGTGGGGTCCGTCCTGAGAGCCGGACGTACTCCACACAAGCTGCCGAACCCATGCAGGTCGGAGTGTCGCGGCAGCGCCGCCTCGGCTGCTGTGCATCGTGTTTCACGTGAAACATCGCTCACTGCTGCACGGCATCATCAGTCGGGGCCGCGCTGCGGCCGAACCCCGTGACCGGAAGCCTCTCGGTTCGCTTCGAGAGGCTTCCGGTCACGACGAGACACCGGCCTCCCCAAGGGGTATGGAGTTGTCCACAGAGGTGGATTTCTCCACAGAAGGTCAGGGCTCACTGGTTCGCGACCCCGAAGGCATGGGAGGCTCTGTTCATAGCGAGCCTGAAGTCGAGGAGAGTGAATCCTTGCGGTCCGACGCCAACATCGCGGGACCGATGACCGATCCGGTCCCCGGCCCCCGTACCGAGTCGACGGGAGCGGATGTTTCACGTGAAACACCGCCTCCGATGGACGACACTCCCATCGGTCGTGCTGCCCAACTGGCGGTGGAGGCTCTGGGGCGAGCCGGTGAGGGCCTGCCACGGCCCGAGCAGACCCGCGTCATCGTGGTCGCCAACCAGAAGGGCGGTGTCGGCAAGACGACGACCACCGTCAACCTCGCCGCGTCGCTCGCTCTGCACGGCAGCCGCGTCCTGGTGATCGACCTCGACCCCCAGGGAAATGCGTCCACAGCCCTGGGCATCGACCACCACGCGGAAGTCCCCTCCATCTATGACGTCTTGGTGGAGAGCAAGCCGCTCGCGGGGGTCGTCCAGCCGGTCCCCGATGTCGAGGGGCTCTTCTGCGCACCCGCCACGATCGATCTCGCCGGCGCGGAGATCGAACTGGTGTCGTTGGTGGCGCGGGAAAGCCGGCTGCAGCGGGCGATCCAGGCGTATGAGCAGCCGCTGGACTACATCCTCATCGACTGCCCGCCCTCGCTCGGCCTGCTGACGGTCAACGCGATGGTGGCCGGCCGGGAGGTCCTGATCCCGATCCAGTGTGAGTACTACGCGCTGGAAGGGCTGGGGCAGCTGCTGCGCAATGTCGATCTGGTGCGGGGGCACCTCAATCCCGCCCTGCACGTATCGACGATCCTGCTCACCATGTACGACGGCCGGACGCGTCTCGCGTCGCAGGTCGCGGACGAGGTGCGCACCCACTTCGGCGACGAGGTACTGCGGACGAGCATCCCCCGCTCCGTCCGTATCTCGGAGGCGCCGAGCTATGGGCAGACGGTACTGACTTACGATCCTGGATCAAGTGGTGCCCTCTCCTACTTCGAGGCGGCACGAGAGATCGCGCTGAGGGGCGTCGGCGTCAGCTATGACGCATCACAGGCTCACCTCGGCGTACAGCAGAATGATCCGAGCATGGTGGAGGGCGTCCAGTGAGCGAGCGACGGAGAGGGCTGGGCCGTGGTCTCGGCGCACTGATCCCTGCTCCCCCGACAGAGAAGGCGGTGACACCGCCCGCGGTGAGCGGCGCTGCTTCCCCGTCTCCTTCGGGGGTGTCGATGCTGCCGAACGAGCGTGGAGCCACGCTGCCGACTGTTTCACGTGAAACGGAAGAGGCTTCGGTTCACGGCATCACGGCCGTGCCCGCACCTCCCATGGGCGCGTACTTCGCTGAGATCCCTCTCGATGCCATTACGCCGAACCCCCGACAGCCGCGTGAGGTCTTCGACGAGGATGCGCTGTCCGAGCTCATCACCTCCATCAAGGAGGTCGGTCTCCTCCAGCCGGTCGTCGTACGGCAGGTGGGCCCCGCGAGCTATGAGCTCATCATGGGTGAGCGCCGGTGGCGGGCCTGCCATGAGGCGGGACTCGAGGCGATCCCGGCGATCGTGCGGGCCACGGAGGACGAGAAGCTCCTCCTGGACGCACTGCTGGAGAACCTGCACCGTGCTCAGCTGAACCCGCTGGAAGAGGCCGCCGCCTACGACCAGTTGCTGAAGGACTTCAACTGCACGCACGACCAGCTGGCGGACCGCATCGGCCGATCCCGGCCGCAGGTGTCCAACACGCTGCGTCTGCTGAAGTTGTCCCCGACCGTTCAGCGCAGGGTGGCTGCCGGTGTGCTGTCCGCAGGACACGCACGCGCGCTGCTGTCCGTCGAGGACGCCGAGGAGCAGGACCGGCTGGCTCACCGGATCGTGGCCGAAGGGCTCTCGGTGCGGGCGGTCGAGGAGATCGTGACCCTGATGGGTTCACACCCCCAGAAGGCGCAGCGGTCCAAGGGGCCGCGTGCCGGAGCCCTTGTCTCCCCCGCACTGACGGATCTGGCGACGCGTCTTTCGGATCGCTTCGAGACACGGGTGAAGGTCGACCTGGGGCAGAAGAAGGGCAAGATCACCGTCGAGTTCGCCTCCATGGAGGACCTCGAGCGCATCCTCGGAACCCTCGCTCCGGGTGAGGGACCCGTTCTGCAGAAGAGCCTGGTGGACGACGCATCCGTGGAGAGCGAGTCCTGACCCCTCGGCGGGTTCGGCTGAGCGGCTGACTGGGTGACCAGAGGCGGACCGTTTTCCGGTGTGTACCGGAACACGGTCCGCCCTTTGCTTTTTGGCGGTATCGATGGAATCGCTTCATGGATACGATGCGTTCGGACAGGGCGCATCCACCCGGCAGTACCTCTGAGAGCAAGGCAGGGGCCATGCGAATGACGAGCCGCACCGGACTGGTGAGCGCAGGGCTGGGGGTGGGAGCCATCAGCGGCTTCATCGGCAGCCTGCTCAGGGAACGGAGCGCTCTGACAGCCGCCCGCGAGGCAGCGGGCGAAGGAAGCGAGGAACAGCCTTCATGGGCCGTCGGCTCGTACCGCTCACGCTGGACAACCTTCCGGACCTCCCCCAGCGCTGCCGCTCGTGCGTCTTCTGGGAACTCGACCCCGTCAGTGGCGAGGCATCGGTAAAGGCGGGCACGTCGGCGGTCGAGAAGGAGTCGTGGATCTCGGCCGTCCTCCTGGACTGGGGATCCTGCGGAAGGATCGTCTATGTCGATGACGTCCCCGTGGGCTTCGTCCTCTACGCCCCACCCGCCTATGTGCCACGCTCCACGGCATTCCCCACCAGCCCTGTGTCGCCCGATGCGGTGCAGCTGATGACCGCGTTCATCATGCCGGGGTATCAGGGGCAAGGGCTGGGCCGGGTGATGGTGCAGACGGTGGCCAAGGACTTGCTGCGCCGGGGCTTCAAAGCGATCGAGGCGTTCGGCGACGCCCGCTGGAAGGAACCGGCCTGTGTCCTGCCCGCCGACCATCTGCTGGCCGTGGGTTTCAAGACGGTTCGACAGCACCCCACCCATCCCCGGCTGAGACTGGAGCTGAGGACGACGCTCTCCTGGAGGGAAGACGTCGAGATGGCGCTGGACCGGCTGCTCGGAGCGGTGCAGAAGGAGCCGGCGCTGCGGCCTCTCTGATGGTCCTCATACGAATGGGCCGACCCAGGCGGGTCGGCCCATTCGTGTTTCACGTGAAACATGTGCCGCCGGTGAGGCGGTCGGTCGTCACTTGGCGACGGTGATGAACTCTTCGAGGTCGCGGACGATCGCGGCCTTCGGCTTGGCGCCGACGATGGTCTTGGCGACCTCGCCACCCTGGTAGACGTTCAGGGTCGGGATGGACATGACGCCGTACTTGGCGGCCGTGGCCGGGTTCTCGTCGATGTTCAGTTTGACGATCTCGATCTTGTCCCCGTACTCGGAGGCGATCGCCTCGAGGGACGGAGCGATCTGACGGCACGGACCGCACCAGGCGGCCCAGAAGTCCACCAGAACGGGCTTGTCGCTCTTGAGGACGTCCTGCTCGAAGGAGTCGTCGGTCACGTTCTTCAGGGTGCCGGCCACAGCGGGCTCCTTAACTGGTTGGTGCGTGGGGCGGGTAGGGGTCAGACAGCGGTCTTCTCGGGCTCAGCCTTCTCCTCGTCCGCGAGAGCGGCGAGGAAGCGCTCGGCGTCGAGGGCGGCGGCACAGCCCGTACCGGCCGCGGTGATCGCCTGGCGGTAGGTGTGGTCGACCACGTCACCGGCACCGAAGACACCGGTGAGGTTCGTGCGCGTCGAGGGCGCCTCGACCTTCAGGTAGCCCTCCTCGTCCAGCTCCAGCTGGCCCTTGAAGAGCTCGGTGCGCGGGTCGTGGCCGATCGCGATGAAGAGGCCGGTCACCGCCAGGTCGGAGAGCTCACCGGTCTTGACGTTGCGCAGCTTCAGACCCGAGAGCTTCTGGTCGCCCTGGACCTCGGCGACCTCGCTGTCCCAGACGAACGAGATCTTCGGGTCGGCGAAGGCACGCTCCTGCATCGCCTTGGAGGCGCGCAGGGTGTCACGACGGTGGACGATCGTCACGGACTTGGCGAAGCGGGAGAGGAAGGTGGCCTCCTCCATCGCGGTGTCGCCCCCGCCGATCACGGCGATGTCGTGGTCCTTGAAGAAGAACCCGTCACAGGTGGCACACCACGAGACACCGCGGCCGGAGAGGGCGTCCTCGTTGGGCAGGCCGAGCTTGCGGTGCTGCGAGCCGGTGGTGACGATGACGGCCTTCGCCCTGTGGACCGTGCCGGCGGTGTCCGTGACGGTCTTGATCTCACCGGTCAGATCGACGGCGACCACGTCGTCAGGGACGAGCTCTGCACCGAAGCGCTCCGCCTGGGCCCGCATGTTGTCCATGAGCTCGGGGCCCATGATGCCGTCCTGGAAGCCGGGGAAGTTCTCCACCTCGGTGGTGTTCATCAGCGCGCCGCCGGCGGTGACGGCGCCCTCGAACACCAAGGGCTTCAGCGACGCACGGGCGGTGTAGAGCGCCGCCGTGTAGCCGGCGGGCCCCGAGCCGATGATGATCACGTTACGGACGTCGCTCACGGCTTGTTTCCTCGTCTCTGGTCTGCGTCGGTCGACCGGGGGAGCTTCTTTCGGAACTCTCACCCCACCCAACGGATCCTAAGGGGCGCGCATTCCCGCCGTGTCCGGGCACACGGGCACAGCCTTCTTCCGACAGGGAGAAGCGCACACCGTACGGGATACCACGCAGGAGGGAGACGAAGCGCCGGCCGTCAAGTGCGGGTGTCAGTAACGTGTGTCGGTCGTCAGGAGCGCGTGTAGGAGTGCTTCAGCAGAACCTTCGCCGTGGCGGCCACGGACGGGTTGTCCACACAGGTCGCCTCGACGATGTACGCGGTCACACGGGTGTCGTCCGAGGCGTCGGGAAGCACGACGAGCATCGCTTCCTTCCCCTTGTACGTGCCCTTCTCGGTGGCGAGTGCGGCGTCGTTGCGGCCGATGCCGTCACTGACGCACTTCGGCACCACGGAGTTCTTGAGGACCCTGGGGCTGACGGTGTCGAACTCCGACTGAGACCCGAAGGTGTGTGCGGTGCTCGAGCCCTTCATCTCCCCTTGGCTCTGTGCGAGGAGATCGGTGACCTGCTTCTCCAGCTTCCCCTCGGAGAAGGTGTCCGAGGCGGCCGTCCGGGGTCCCTCGTTCTGACCGGTGCCGTCGTCCATGGAGGACAACACCGCCGACCCGAGCCCCAGAGCGGCGACCGTGAAGACGGTCCCCAGGACGGCGACCCGGCGGCGCCCGCCGCGCAGGCGGCCCTTGCGTCCCGGTCCGGTCGTGGTGGAGCGGGGGCGCCCGGTCGGCCGGTCCTGGGACGTCGATGTTTCACGTGAAACATGTGCGGTCTCGTCATCGGAGGCCGTGGGAGAAGTGCCGTCGAGTTCCCCGGCAGCCTCGGGCACCGGTGCCGTGGCGTGCAGCAGGGCTTCCGCGGCCAGTGCGGCGTCGATGCGGCCCGCCACCTCGGCGGGCATGCGGGGCGGTCCCGGCGCCGTGCCGAGCAGGTCACGGATCTCCTCGAGCGAGGCGTGGACGTCCGCGCAGAGCGCACACTCGTCCAGATGCCGGCGTACGTCGGCGCTCCGGGCCGAGGGGAGGAGCCCTTCGGTCAGGTCGGAGATCTCCGCGACGTCCGGGTGCTCGGCCATGTCTGTCGTCGACGTCACGCTCGCCCACCTCCGCCCTTCACTGCAGCCGGGTCGTTCGGTCCTGGGTCCGGCGGATCCGCTTGCCGCGGGTCCGCTGCGGGTGGGACGGGCGTCCCCTGCGTCCGGTTCCGTCCCTCACCCTGTTTCCTGCTCCCACCGGGGCCGTCCGGCCGTAGATGAGCGAGCAGGGGCAGGAGTCTGGCTCTGCCCCGTGCACAGCGGCTCTTCACCGTGCCGGTGGGTACATCGAGGACGCGAGCGGCTTCGGCGACCGGATAACCCTGCATGTCCACGAGGACGAGCGCGGCCCGCTGATCGGGCGGGAGGGTGCCCATGGCTTCGATGAGCTGGCGGTGCAGATCGTTGCGCTCCGCGGGCGCGGAGGCGGACTCGTGGGGTTCGAGCAACTGCTCCAGACGCTCCGTGTCGTCGACCGGAGCGGTCTTGCGGGAGGCCGTCTTGCGGGCGCGGTCGAGGCAGGCGTTCACCGTGATCCGGTGCAGCCATGTCGTGACGGCCGACTGGCCGCGGAAGGTGTGGGCGGCCCGGTAGGCGGAGACGAGGGCGTCCTGGACGGCGTCAGCGGCCTCCTCACGGTCGCCGAGCGTCCGGAGGGCCACGGCCCACAGCCGGTCACGGTGCCGGCGTACGAGCTCACCGAAGGCCTCGGGGTCGCCCTCCACATGGCGGGCGAGGAGGTCCCGATCACTGACGTTGCCGTAGGTGCTGTCGTCTGCCATCGGACCCCCTCCCCGGGATGCGGCGAGCTGTCAGCCGAGGATTTCGATATCGGTGATGGCCTGCTTGTAGCCGGGCTGGCTGTAGTTGACGGAATCCTGGCCGGAGTACGGCATCGCGGTCAGCCACACCAGCACGTAGCGGCTCTTCACCGGCTTGTCGACCGTCACCTTCGCGGAAGTGCTGTTCGTCGTCGTCTCGCCCAGCTCCTTCATCGAGCTCAGGGGTGTGGACGAGTCCAGTGAGTCGGTGGCGTACAGCTTGACGGTGGTGTGATCGCCGCCGTACCGCAGGGAGAGCGTCGCGGCCGACACCTCCTGGTCGGAGCCGAGGTCGTAGACGATGCCGACTCCGGGCTTGATCACTATTTTCGGACCGTCCCTGTAGCTGTTGGTCCGCCATCCCGTCGACGTGCTGTCGTCGTACGTCAGGTTCACGTCTTCCGGATGTTGGGCGTCTCCCTCGGCCACGTATTCCTGGGCGCCCTCGATGCCGAGCGGCTTGGCCGGCTTGGGCTTGTCGTCGCTCTTGTCGTCGCCGTCCGTCGTCTGTGTCTGGTTGGTGTCGTCGGACTGTTTGTCCTGCTCCAGCAGCGCGTCCGCGAGCTGCCAGCTGCCCAGGCCCAGCGCGGCGATCAACAGGGCCGAGACGGCCCACTTCAGTGCCTTGCCCGTGCGGCTCTGCAACGGGGGAGGCGGAGCCGGCACCGGCTGGGCGACGCCGGGGTGCGGCGCCGACCGGCCGTAGGTGCCCTGCTGATAGGTGGTGCGCTGGTAGTCGGGCGGGGTCGCGAACGCGGGCTCCGGCGGGCGGATGCGGGGCATCTCGCCGATCGCCTTCACCAGTTCCTCGGGCGTGGTGCACGCCGACTCGTGGCGTGACGCGGTGGCGCCGTCGTTGGCCAGCGCGCGCATGGCCAGTTCGGACAGTCCGCGGTGGACACCGGCGCGCACCTGGTCGGGCGGGATCAGCCCGATGTCCTTCGGCAGTCCGGACATGCCGTAGGCGTCGTTCTCATACGGCCAGCGCTGGGTGAGCGCCGCGTAGAGCAGGGCGCCGATGGACTCGGTGTCGGTGCGCTGCGGGGTGTCGGAGCTGACGCCGCGCAGCGCCGCGTTCACCGCGAGGCCGCGGATGCGCCACTGGCCGGTCGAGGTGCGCAGGACCGCGTTGGGGTTCAGCCGCAGGTGGGCGAGGCCCTCGCGGTGGGCCGCGGCCATGGCGGCGGAGACCTGACTGACCATCTGGTAGGTGTCGTACACCTCCAGCGGGCCGGCCGCCAGGAGCGTCGTCAGCTCGGTGGCGTCGGGGAGCCACTCGTGCACGACGTAGACGACGTCGTTCTCCTCGACGGCGTCCAGGACCTGGACGAAGCGCGGGTCGCCCAGCAGGGCGGAGGAACGGGCCGCGGCCAGGACCGACCGGGCGCGCGCGTGATCCGCGGGCAGGATGTGCACGCCGACGGCACGGCGGAGCTTCTCGTCCACGGCACGCCAACTGCTGAACCCGTCCAGACGGGTGACGCACTCCTCGAGGCGATAGCGCCTGGCGAGCTTGTGACCGCTGTGCAGTTCGGGTGGCGAGGTCATCGCGGAACCTTCGGCCCCAGTGCTCTCCTGTGCCTCGTCGTTGTCCGTGTCCCGCTCCCGGTTCTGGGCCACCCCGTCGGCCGTGGACTGGTCCGCCTGTGCGGTCAGCGGCTGCTTGCCGCTGTCGTCTGCCACGTCGACGGCAGCTGTGCTCCGTTCGGCCACCGTCGTTCCCTGCCTCCCCATCCCATGCGCGTCGGCCGGCGTCCGTCGCGCGCCGTTCGACGCCGAGACCAATTGTGCCCACAGTCCGCCGCTATGCACGACACACAGTGGCTGACGATGGTTGTGCGCCTACCCCTTGCCTCAGCGTCCAAGGCGTCCGCGCACCATACCGACCAGTGAGTTGACTTCCTCGATCCGCATCCGGCGGGCGGCCACGAAGAAGACTCCGAACAGTACGGCCCCACCGGCCAGCAGTGCCGCGAACGAGCCCAGGACGCCCTGGCCGAGCGTCTGCACGATCCCGTAGCAGGCCGCGCCGCTGAGCAGCGCGGCGGGAACGGAGGCGATGCACAGCCGTGCGTAGGTCCGCAGCACCCTGGAGCCGTCCAGGTCCCCGCCCAGCCGCTTGCGCAGCCGGCGCCAGGCGACGCCGACACCGATCACGTAGGCCAGGCCGTAGGAGGCGGACATGCCGACCACGGCCCAGCGGGCCGGGAGCACGAAGTAGCAGATGCCCGAGGCGATCGCGTTGCCCGCGGCCACGATGACCGTGTTGTAGAAGGGGGTTCGGGTGTCCTCGTACGCGTAGAAGGCCCGCAGGACGACGTACTGCACGGAGTAGGGGATCAGGCCGAGGCCGAAGGCCATCAGCATGAAGCCCATGTTGGTGGCCGCTTCTGTGCCCGAGGAGCCGAACATCAGCGTGCACATCGGGATGCCGAGCGAGACGAAGCCGAAGGCGACCGGCACGATGGCGACGGCTGTGGTGCGCAGACCCTGGGAGATGTCGTCCCGGACGGCACCGGCGTCGTCCTCGGCGGCCGAGCGGGAGATGCGCGGCAGCAGGGCGGCCATCAGGGAAACGGTGATGATGGCCTGGGGCAGACCCCAGATCAACTGGGCGTTGGCGTATGCGGCGAATCCGGTGCCCTTCACATCGGAATCCAGACCCGCGGCGGTGGACAGCTGAGTCACCACCAGAGCGCCTGCCTGGTTGGCGAGGACGAACAGGATGGTCCACTTGGCGAGCATCGCCGCCTTGCCCAGTCCGTGCCCCTTCCAGTCGAAGCGCGGGCGGATGCGGAACCCGGTCTCACGGAGATACGGGATCATCGCCAGTGCCTGGACGACGAGACCGAGCAGGACGCCGACGCCGAGGAGCCGCTGACCCTCCGGAGGGATGTTCGCGACCTCCATCTGCGAGTCCGCGGCGGTGCCGTAGACCCAGATGAAGACGCCGAGCGTGACGATGATGACGATGTTGTTCAGGACCGGGGTCCACATCATCGCGCCGAAACGGCCACGGGCGTTCAGGATCTGACCCATCACCACGTGAATGCCCATGAAGAAGATCGAAGGCAGGAAGTAGCGGGTGAAGGTGACGGCGACGTCATTGGCCTCGGGGTTGCCGGCGACCGGGTTCGACAGGGCGCGTACCAGGAGCGGGGCGGCCAGCCACGCGAGGGCGGTGAGCACCGCCAGGGCCACCATGACGAGCGTCAGCAGACGGTTCGCATACGCCTCGCCCCCGTCCTCGTCCTCCTTCATCGCCCGCACGAGCTGCGGTACGAAGACGGAGTTGAGGCCACCGCCGACGGTCAGGATGTAGATCATGGTCGGCAGCTGGTAGGCGACCTGGAACGAGTCGCCGAGCAGACCGAGGCCCAGGGCCGAGACGATCAGCGCGGACCGGACGAACCCCGTGAGACGGGACACCATCGTGCCCGCCGCCATCACGGCGCTCGACTTCAGCAGTCCCCCGGCCCGGCCGCCCTTCTTCGGGGCGGGGGCGGGAGCCGGTTCAGGTACGGGAGCCTCCGCGGCGGGAGGCGGCGTGGCTCCCGCGTAGTGGCCGGGCGTCGGGGACGACGGGCCCGGCACCGGTGCGGAGGCGTAGGGCTGTGGGCCGCCCACCGGCGGGTGGGCCGGGTGTCCACCGACGTGCTGCTGGGGGTACCCGCCGCCCTGCTGCTGGTCGGGGAAGGCGCCGCTCTGCTGCTGGTCGCGGAACAGGTGGGCGAAGGCGTCCGGCTCATGCCGCTGGTCCCCGGCCTGGCCGACCAGGTCGTCCACGCCCACGAACTGTGTGGTGCGCGGGTCGTCGCCGTACGGCAGGTACTGCGTCGGCCCGTCCGGCTCCGGTGCGGGGGTCTGGGCCCACACCCGCGGGTCGGGAGCGTACGGAGACGGGGGCGGCTGCCCGTACAGCGGCTGCTGAGGGGGGTAGGCGCCGGGAGGGGGCGGCGGGTGCGCGGCGCGGTCGTAGAGCGCCTCGGCAACCGGGTCCTGGGCGGTGAGGTCCTGCGCCCGGTAGGGATCCTGGGCGTAGGCGTCCTGGAGGTACGGGTCGGCGGGCGGCTGCGGCACCTGGTCGTGCCCGGGCGGCGGACCCTGCGGGGGGCCCGACTCGGGATGGCCCGAGTTGCCCGCGGCATGGCCGCGGTCACCGTCGTACGGCGCGTTCATGGTTACCCCACCTCATCGTCCCGGGCCCACCGGCCACGACATCCTCAACGGTCCACTCTCTCACCCGTGCCGGACGGGTCGGCGTTCTCCGGTGCGGTGTCCGGTGCCGGGTCACCCGGCTGCTCCGGGGCGTCCGCCCGAGCGTCCGTGCCGGGCTCCCGGGTGAGACGTTCCCCGGCGGCTTCCGGGTTCTGCGGGTCGTCGGCGTCCTCGTCCGCCTCACGGGCCGCGGCCCGTTTGCGCTGGGTGTACATCCGGAAGCCGGCGAGGACGAGCAACAGCACGCCACCGCCGATGACCAGCATCACCGTGGCGGTGATCTCGGTGACCTTCACGTCGAACGTGACGGGTTCGCCGTACCTCTGGCCGTCCTGCGTGTACAGCTGGGCGACCACCGTCGCCCGTCCGTTGGCATTGGCGGACGTGGTGAACTTCACCGACTGGCTGTGACCGCCGGAGACCGCGACGGGCTGCTCCTCGTAGGCGTCCCCACCGATCTCGAGACGGGTCGGGTTGGTCGAGGTGAGCCGCAGCACCAGGTGCTCGACACCCTGCACCAGGTTGTTCTGGACCGTCACGGGGATGGTGGCGCTGCGGCCGGAGAGTTTCGTCTCCGACTTGTCGATCAGTCTGACCTGGCCGATGAGCGTGTCGAGGTACGACTCGATGCCGCTCCGGTAGATCGCGGCCTCGGACTGCCGGCCCCTCCACGACACGGACATCGACCGGTTCAGGGCACGTCCGAACGGGGTCACCACCCGGGACTGGTCGGAGAGGATCACCTTGAACTTGTCGAGCTTGGCCTGCGTCCTCCCGATCTGCTCGAACGTCGTGCGCGGCAGCTCGTGCTTGCGCAACGAGGAGGGGTACGCGGAGGCCGGGGGAACCTTGGTGGTGGCGGCGGGGTCCGGTTCGGCCCCGGCGGCCGCCGTGAGGCCCTGCGACTCGGACCAGGTTCCGTCCTGGAGGAGCGTGAGCGCCTCGGCCATCGTCTGGGCCTGGCTCGCGGACGGCGTCCGCTGCGGCGCGACGACGACACTGCGCTGCTGCCCCGTCTGCAGGCCGAGGGTCAGGCTCTGGGCCAGGAACCGCTGCACAGCGAGCGTGGAGGTGGAGGCCTTGGTCATGTCGCCCTGGAACGCCGTGGACAGCCGCGCGTCCGCGACGACGGCCGTCGTGCCGCCGCCGATGGGCCGGGGCGCGGAGGGCGTGTACGACAGGCCACCGGTCTCCTTGAAGGTGTCGCTGCGGGCGATCACCTTGTCGGCTCCGGCGGAGGTGGCGACCTTGACGATGGAGGGGTCGACGGCACCGTTGACGGGCCAGGCGAAGTCCGTGACGGGTTTGACGTGGAGGATGGCCTCCACGGTCCTGGCGACGTCGGTGGCTTCCTTGAGGTGACCCAGCGAGCCGGTGACGGACGTGCCGTTGTGGGCGAGGGAGGCCAGGTCGGGGTCGCCGAACGGCAGCACGACGACCTCCTTGTCCGTCACGGCCTTCTGCACCTCGGTGAGCCATCGCTTCGCGACCGACTGGTGGCCGCCGACGACGGTGTCGTCACCCTCGCCGGGAACCTCGTAACGGTCGGTCATCGCCTCGACGGACGCCAGCAGGTCCGGGTCGATCACCCAGGTGACGTCGAGGTCCTTGCCCAGCGCCACCATCCGGTCCAGCCGGCCGCCCGGGGAGATCTCCTTGGCGAGGTCGTCGTCGTGGAAGACCGGCGTCTGCTGCTCGTCCGAACCCGTCTCCGCCGTCATGTGGACGGTGGAGATCAGCGGCCACATGAACGTTGTCTTCGTCTTCGTGCCGGCTTCGTCGGGCTGCCACGGCAGGAACGTGTGCTGGACGCCGAGGGTCTGCTCCCACGGCTGGTCGGAGGTCTCCCCGGAGAGTGCCACGGCCAGCTGGTAGACGCCGTCCTGCCCGAGGTCCAGCTTGTCCACCGGCACCGAGAGGGTGAAGGACTGCGAGACACCCGGAGTGAGCTCGGCGAACTCCTCGGAGTACTTGTCGCCGACCTCCGGGCCGATGGAGCTCTGCACGTCGGTGCTGTTCTTGGCGACGCTGTCGATACTCGAGCGGGTGTTCAGCAGCGGACCCACATGCAGCCCCACGTGGGCGTCGGTGACGGTCTGCTTGCCCTTGTTGGTCACCGTCCCGGACACGGTGACGGTGTCCCCCTCGGCGGGGGCGCCGGGGGTGAGGGTGTCGACCGAGACGGAGACCGAGCCAGCGCCGGAGGCGGCCTGTGACGCGTCCGCCCCCGCGGCGTCCGCGGGGGGCGCGGCGGGCAGCTGGACGAGCCCCGTCAGCAGGGGCACTCCGGCGAACAGGGCTCCGGTACGCCGCAGCCAGCGGCGGGCAGGTGAGGGACTGGTCCCCTGGAAGTCTGCCGCCTCGGCCACGCGCTCGCCCGTCCCTCGTCTTCGTCAGTGGTTGTCGGAATGTGCGTCCACGCATGGTAACGATGCGCGCCGGGAGGAAGTGCCGCGGACCGGTCCACAAGATCGTGGAGACATGGGCTTGTCCGTGTATCGGCGGGGGTGTCCCCGCGCACGTTATGGAGGAGCCCTCGGTGGTTCCGGCCACGTACCCTCTTCTGTTGTGCCGAACGCCAACGAAGAAACCAGTGCCCTGAGCCAGGCGCAGGACCGCGCCGTGAGTGAACTGCTGCGGGTCGCCCCTGTCGCCGACGACCTCGCCCGCCGCTTCCAGGAAGCCGGGTTCTCACTCGCCCTGGTGGGCGGCTCGGTGCGGGACGCGCTGCTCGGCCGCCTCGGCAACGATCTGGACTTCACGACCGACGCCCGCCCGCAGGACGTACTGAAGATCATGCGTCCCTGGGCGGACGCCGTCTGGGACGTCGGGATCGCCTTCGGCACGGTCGGGGCACAGAAGGAAGCCCGTGTCGAAGACGCCGACCGGAGCTTCCAGATCGAGGTGACCACCTATCGTTCGGAAGCGTACGACCGCACCTCACGCAAGCCGGAGGTGTCGTACGGCGACTCGATCGAGGAAGACCTGGTCCGCCGTGACTTCACGGTGAACGCGATGGCCGTCGCGCTGCCGGAGAAGCGGTTCATCGATCCGCACGGCGGTCGCGCCGACCTGGCCGCGCGGGTGCTGCGCACCCCGGGTACGCCCGAGGAGTCCTTCTCGGACGATCCGCTGCGGATGATGCGGGCCGCCCGTTTCGCCGCCCAGCTCGACTTCGAGGTGGCACCCGAGGTCGTCGCGGCGATGAAGGAGATGGCCGGACGTATCGAGATCGTCTCCGCCGAGCGCGTACGGGACGAGCTGAACAAGCTGATCCTCTCCACGCACCCGCGCAAGGGACTGTCCCTGCTCGTGGACACCGGGATCGCCGAGTACGTGCTGCCCGAGCTGCCGGCCCTGCACCTGGAGCGGGACGAGCACCACCGGCACAAGGACGTCTACGACCACACGCTGATCGTCCTGGAGCAGGCGATGGCCCTGGAGGAGGAAGGCCCCGACCTGACCCTTCGCCTTGCGGCCCTGCTGCACGACATCGGCAAGCCGCGCACGCGGCGTTTCGAGAAGGACGGCCGCGTCTCGTTCCACCACCACGAAGTGGTCGGAGCGAAGATGACCAAGAAGCGCATGACGGCGCTCAAGTACTCCAACGAGCTGGTGAAGGACGTCTCACGTCTCGTCGAACTCCATCTGCGCTTCCACGGTTACGGCATGGGGGAGTGGACGGACTCCGCTGTGCGTCGCTATGTCCGCGACGCCGGACCGCTTCTCGACCGGCTCCACAAGCTGACCCGTTCGGACTGCACCACGCGCAACCGTCGCAAGGCCGCCGCGCTCTCCCGTGCGTACGACGGCCTGGAAGCGCGTATCGCCCAGCTTCAGGAGCAGGAGGAGCTGGACGCCATTCGCCCGGACCTCGACGGTAACCAGATCATGGAGATCCTCGGCGTCAAGCCGGGCCCGGCCGTCGGCCAGGCATACAAGCACCTGCTGGAGCTCCGGCTGGAGAACGGTCCGATGGAGCACGACGCGGCGGTGGCGGCACTCAAGGAGTGGTGGGCCGGCCAGCAGGCCTGAGGATGTGGAGCGGGGCGATGTTTCACGTGAAACATCGCCCCGCGGATGTGCGCGAGGGGTGACGTTTCACGTGAAACGCCACCCCTCACCGTCTTCTCTACTTGTCCTTCAGGCAGAGGAGGAAGCTCTGGCTGCCGTTGGTCTCCGTGTACACGTACTCGAAGTCCTTGGCCGCCGCGTCGCACTTGCTCTGAGCCGTGAGACCGGAGAAGTCGCCCTCGATCTTGGCGAGCACCGTGTACTGCGCCTTCGCGTCACCGCAGTCGACGACCTCGAGGTCCGGGCTGTTGTCGTTCGTGCTGCCCCGGTGCATGCAGTCGCCGACGGCGGCGGTGTTGGCGTCGTCCTGGCTGGTGATCCAGCCGCCGATGGCCACACCGGCGACGATCAGGACGATGACGATGTTCTTGATCGTCTTGAAGCTGAGCTTGCGACCCTGCTGCGGGGGAACCGGCGCACCCGGCGGGGGGAAGCCGGGCTGGCCCGCCTGCTGCGGGAAGGGGGCCTGACCCTGGGGCTGGCCGTAGGGCTGCTGCTGGCCCTGTGCGAACGGATTGCCCTGAGGCGGCGGAGTGGTCACTTGGGGTCCCCCTAGAACATGGGTGCGTGGCGTGAAAGAAGCGTTGATAAGACGCACGTAAGCTACCGGCCCGCACTGACAACTCCGTAGCTCAATAAAGCTCTGTGGCGTTGATGTGACACTTACTGACGCTCAAAACGAGCCATACCCACAGCTACTGCTCCGTAGATAACGGCGATCGTTACCACCAGTGGAACCGATCGGCCGTCCGGCGGCAGCATCAGGGCAGCCACTCCCGCGGCGCCGACGAAGGCCACGTTGAACAGGACGTCGTACACCGAGAAGATCCGGCCGCGGAAGTCGTCGTCGACACAGGCCTGGACGACGGTGTCCGTGGCGATCTTCGCGCCCTGGGTGGTCAGGCCCAGGACGAACGCCCCGGCCAGCAAGGGGCCGGTGGCGAAGGGCAGACCGAGCGCCGGCTCCAGTACGGCCGCCGCCGCTGCGCACACCACGATCCAGCGGCCGGGACCGAGCCGTCCCGCGGCCCAGGGCGTGAGGACGGCAGCGGCGAAGAAGCCGGCGCCGGACACGCCCAACGCCAGCCCCAGCAGGGCGAGCCCCTCCTCGGTGGTCGACGTCAGGGCGTACCGGCAGAGCATCAGCAGCATGACGAGCATCGCGCCGTAGCAGAACCGCATGAGCGACATCGCCGTGAGCGCCCAGGCGGCCTCCCTGCGCCGGGGCGCGGCGAGGTGCCGTACGCCCGCCACCAGGTCCCGAGCGGTGCCGGTGAGTGCCGTGGCCAGCCGGGGACGTACCAACGCGCGGTCGGGACCGAGCAGTTCCTTCGCGATGCGGAGCGATGCCACGGCCGCGCACAGGTACAGCGCGGCGCCCACGAGCACCACGGCCGCGTCGGAGTCGGCGACGACCAGGCGGACGACGAAGGCGAGTCCACCGCCCGCGGTCGCGGCGAGCGTTCCGGCGGTCGGGGACAGGGAGTTGGCGACGACCAGCCGCTCGCGGTCCACCACGCGCGGCAGCGCGGCGGACAGTCCGGCGAGGACGAAGCGGTTGACGCCCGTGACGCACAGGGCGGCGACGAAGAGGAGCCAGTCGGGCACCCGGCCGAGGATCAGGAGGGCGGTCACCGAGGCCATCAGGGCGCGCAGCAGGTTGCCGTACAGGAAGACCTGACGGCGGCGCCAGCGGTCGAGGAGGACTCCCGCGAAGGGGCCGACCACGGAGTACGGGAGGAGCAGAACCGCCATCGCGGAGGCGATCGCCGTGGCCGACGTCTGCTTCTCGGGGGAGAAGACCACGTAGGCGGCGAGCGCGACCTGGAAGACACCGTCGGCGCCCTGGGAGAGCAGCCGGACGGCGAGCAGACGTCTGAAGCCCTGGAGGCGCAGCAGAACGCGCAGGTCATGGACGACGGCCATGGGGCACAGCCTCACATACGAAGAGGGTCCCCGGGCCATACGACCCGGAGACCCTCAACTGCCCACAAGAGGGAGGTCCTAGCGCTCGACCTGGCCCTGGATGAACTTCTCGACGTTCTCGCGGGCCTCGTCGTCGAAGTACTGCACCGGCGGGGACTTCATGAAGTACGAGGACGCCGAGAGGATCGGGCCGCCGATGCCCCGGTCCTTGGCGATCTTCGCGGCGCGCAGGGCGTCGATGATGACACCGGCCGAGTTCGGGGAGTCCCAGACCTCGAGCTTGTACTCCAGGTTCAGCGGGACGTCACCGAAGGCACGGCCCTCGAGGCGGACGTAGGCCCACTTGCGGTCGTCCAGCCAGGCGACGTAGTCGGACGGGCCGATGTGGACGTTCTTCTCGCCGAGGTCCCGGTCGGGGATCTGCGAGGTGACGGCCTGCGTCTTGGAGATCTTCTTGGACTCGAGGCGGTCGCGCTCGAGCATGTTCTTGAAGTCCATGTTGCCGCCGACGTTCAGCTGCATCGTGCGGTCCAGGACGACACCGCGGTCCTCGAACAGCTTCGCCATGACGCGGTGCGTGATGGTGGCGCCGACCTGCGACTTGATGTCGTCACCGACGATCGGAACGCCCGCCTCGGTGAACTTGTCCGCCCACTCCTTGGTGCCGGCGATGAAGACCGGGAGGGCGTTGACGAAGGCGACCTTGGCGTCGATGGCGCACTGGGCGTAGAACTTCGCCGCGTCCTCGGAGCCGACGGGCAGGTAGCAGACGAGGACGTCGACCTGCTTGTCCTTGAGGACCTGGACGACGTCGACCGGGGCCTCGGCGGACTCCTCGATGGTCTCCCGGTAGTACTTGCCGAGACCGTCGAGGGTGTGGCCGCGCTGGACCTGGACGCCGCTGTTCGGCACGTCGCAGATCTTGATGGTGTTGTTCTCGGAGGCGCCGATGGCGTCCGCGAGATCCAGGCCGACCTTCTTGGCGTCCACGTCGAAGGCGGCGACGAACTCGATGTCACGGACGTGGTAGTCGCCGAACTGGACGTGCATCAGGCCCGGGACCTTGGACGCCGGGTCGGCGTCCTTGTAGTACTCGACGCCCTGCACCAGCGATGCGGCGCAGTTGCCCACGCCGACGATGGCTACGCGAACCGAACCCATTCCGGTTGCTCCCTGTGTGTACGAGTGAGGCCCTTCGGCGGGTCTCACGTGGCGGTGTCGTCGGGCGTATCCGGCCGGGGATCGTCCCCGGTCCGGGGCAGGCCGCCCGTCGCTCCAGATGTGGTGTCCTGCTGAGCGGGCTCCCCGGTGGCGGATCCCTTCAGGTCCCGCCCGGCCCGCTCGCTCTCGATGAGCTCGTTCAGCCAGCGCACTTCGCGCTCCACGGACTCCATCCCGTGGCGCTGGAGCTCGAGCGTGTAGTCGTCGAGGCGCTCCCGGGTCCGGGCCAGGGAGGCGCGCATTTTCTCGAGGCGCTCCTCCAGCCGGCTGCGGCGGCCTTCGAGCACGCGCATGCGTACGTCGCGCGACGTCTGCCCGAAGAAGGCGAACCGCGCGGCGAAGGTCTCGTCCTCGTACGCGTCCGGTCCCGTCTGGGAGAGCAGCTGCTCGAAGTGCTCCTTACCCTCCGCCGTCAACCGGTAGACGATCTTGGCGCGGCGCCCCGCGAGCGGGGCCGCGAGGGCGTCCTCGGTGGTGTTCCCCGGTTCCTCGATCAACCAGCCGTTGGCGAGCAGCGTCTTGAGGCAGGGGTAAAGCGTCCCGTAGCTGAACGCACGGAACACACCCAGTGACGTATTGAGTCGTTTGCGCAGCTCATAGCCGTGCATCGGAGATTCGCGGAGCAGGCCGAGTACGGCGAACTCGAGGATCCCGGAACGCCGGCTCATCGTCGCCTCCTCTCTGCCGCGGTCATGCCGTGACGGGCTCGTGTGCGGCTTGTCGCCGTCCTTATGCCGAGCTGATGTATCGACTCGATACATCACGACGATAGAACGGCCTCCCGGATGCGACAAGGGGGAAAAAGGTGAACGGGATCACATCACCGATTCATCGAGAGCAAGTTGCCTGATTTGAGGTGAACTTCTGTGCTCGGCGGGTTTTGGCGGTGCGTAGTCTGTGCGCCATGCACACCACCGGGAACCGAGTGACGCCCGGGGGCGTCTTGGTCCCCGGTGTAGTACGGGTGAATGCGCGAAGCGCCGCATCCGTACTTCGGGGGGACCGGAAACCAGCCGCCGTTTCCAGGCGCGCAAAGGTGCGCCTGCCCGAGGAGTAGTCGTTCGATGAGCGAGCACCGTCGCAAACCGCCGCAGCCGCAGGGAGGCGGACGTGCCGCGGCCCGACGCGGCCAGTCCGGTTCGTCCTCCGGCCGCCGCGCGGCACCGCGAGGCGCCACCGGGTCTCCGTCCGATTCCTATGGGTCGGGCTCCCGTGGTCCGGGGGGTGAGGAGCATACGTACAGCAGTCGTGCCGAGGCGCGACGCGCGGCACAGAGAGGCGGGGGCCGCCGTGCCGGCGCCGCCGGCCCCGGCCGGGGCGGGGGGCGCTCGGCCCCTCCCGGAAAGAAGCGGATCATCGACTATCCGCGCTGGGACAAGGACGGCTGGCGCCGCTGGACGCCGTCCTGGAAGCTCGTGTCCGGGCTGTGCCTCGCCTTCTTCGGCAGTCTGGTCGCCGTGGCGGGGATCGGGTACGCGATGGTGAGCGTGCCCAGCGAGGAGAACGCCATGGCGTTGTCCGAGAACAACGTCTACTACTGGGCCGACGAGACCCAGATGGTCGCCACCGGCAGCGGGCAGAACCGGCAGAACGTCACGATCGACCGGATCCCCGCGGCCATGCAGTGGGCGGTGATCTCGGCCGAGAACAAGAGCTTCTACGACGACTCGGGCATCGACCCCATGGGCATCGCCCGGGCGCTCGGCAACATGGCGACGGGTGGTGACACCCAGGGTGGCTCGACGATCACCCAGCAGTTCGTGAAGAACACCTACCTGAGCCAGGACCAGACGATCTCCCGGAAGTTCAAGGAGATGTTCATCTCGATCAAGGTGGGCACCAAGCTCACCAAGAAAGAGATCCTCCAGGGCTACCTGAACACCTCGTACTACGGCCGCGGCGCCTACGGCATCCAGGCCGCCGCCCAGACCTACTACGGCAAGGACGCGGTCGACCTCACCGCCAGCGAGTGCGCCTTCCTCGCCGCGCTGCTCAAGGGCCCGACGTACTACGACCCCGCGGGCAACGTGAACCTCGACTCCTCCGCCACCGCGGAGAAGAACCTTGAGCGTTCCGAGGAGCGCTGGTCCTGGATCCTCGAGCAGATGCACACGGACGAGCACCTCTCGGACGCCGAGTACCAGGAGGCGACCAAGGAGTACCCCATGCCCCAGGGCCGCAAGGCGACCAAGGGCATGACCGGTCAGATCAGCTACCTCGTCGACACGGCGAAGCGCTACGTCATGAAGAACTCCGACATCACGGAGGCGCAGTTCGACCAGGGTGGCTACCAGATCTACACGACCTTCGAGAAGGACAAGGTCGAGGCGCTGGCCAAGGCCGTGAAGAAGGTCGAGAAGGAGAAGCTCGACCCGAAGAAGCGCGAGGAGGACCAGCACGTCCAGTTCGGCGCGGCGTCGGTGAAGCCTAATGACGGTGCGATCGTCGCTCTCTACGGTGGTGCCGGCTTCGAGAACGGTCACTTCAACAACAACGCGGACACCTCGGGTGTCCCCGTCGGCTCGACGTGGAAGCCGTTCGTGCTGGCCGCCGCGATGGAGCACGGCACGTACAAGACCAATGGCGAAGGCGTCTCACCGCAGAGCAAGTACAACGGCAACGACCACCTGCAGATCAGGAACAACGACGGTTCCCTCGTCCTCAAGAAGGACAACACGCCCTTCTACCAGGCGAACGAGACCGACTACAAGTGGGGTTACATCACCCTGCACAAGGCGATGGAGCAGTCCGTCAACACCCCCTTCGTACAGCTCGGCATGGACGTGGGGATGAAGAACGTGGCGGACGTCGCCGAGAAGTCCGGCATTTTGAAGGACAGCTTCGCCGACCTCAACGCGTCGTTCGCCCTGGGCACGTCGACCCCCAGCGCGATCCGCATGGCCGACGCCTACGCGACCTTCGCGGCGTCCGGCAAGCAGGCCGACCCGTACTCGGTGACCGCCGTCAAGCACAAGGGGACGGAGCTTCCCAACTTCGAGAAGCCGCGCATCAAGCAGGCGATGCCGGAGAACGTGGCGCACAACATCACCAATGTCCTCGAGAACGTGATCGAGAACGGTACCGGTTACAGGGCGCAAGGGCTCGGGCGTGCAGCGGCCGGCAAGACGGGTACGACCGACGAGAACAAGTCCGCGTGGTGGGTCGGCTACACCCAGCAGCTCGCGACCTCGGTCGCCATGTTCCGCGAGGACCCCAAGGACCACAAACTGCTCTCCATGAACGGCACGGCGGGTGATGAGTCCATCCACGGTGGTGACGTTCCCACGCAGATCTGGACCGAGTACATGAAGGTCGCGCTGAAGGGCGAGGACGACCCCGGATTCCCCAAGGCCGAGAAGATCGGTCAGATCGCGGACGGGATCGGAGCACCGTCTCCCAGCCCGAGCGTCACGGCGACCGAGGAGGAAGAGGAGAAGGAGACGCCGACGGCGCCTCCGTCGCCCAGCCAGACCGAGGTCACGCCGCCGCCGCCGACCAATACCGCCACGTGCAGGCCGTTCGACTTCAACTGCGAGGACGACGGCGAGGAATCGGGCGGCACCGATGTGGGCGGCACGGACAGCGGCGGCACCGACGGAGGTGCGACCAGCTCGCCGGATCCCACGGCCAGCAGCGACACCGGAACCAGCAGAGGCAACGGCAACGGAAGTGATGGCGGTCTCTTCGGTTAGTCGGCTTATCGCCCGGCTTGGGTGTTTCACGTGAAACATGGGCCGCCGTACCTCCGGGTGCGGCGGCCCTCGGCGTATCCCCAGCCCCATGCGGCAGGATGTGCGGCATGCCCAGTGGAGAATCGACGCAAGCGAGCGTCCACGAGCCGGAGCCGGTGCGGCCGACCGAGGAGGACCGGGTCGCCGCGGCCGGCAGCGAGCTGATCGGCGGTCCGCTCGGGCGGCGTGCTCTGACCGGGACCTCCTGGTGGACCCCGGTGCGGGTGATCGCGCTCGTGGCGATCGGCATGTTCGCCCTCGGCCTGGTGCAGAAGGCACCCTGCTACAACGGAGCCTGGTTCTTCGGCGCCAGCTCCCAGTACACGCACGCGTGCTACTCGGACATCCCGCACCTCTACCAGGGGCGCGGCTTCGCCGACGGGCTGGTGCCGTACTTCGACAGGCTCTCCGGGGACATGCAGTACCTCGAGTACCCGGTGCTGACCGGCCTGTTCATGGAGGTCGCCGCCTGGCTCACCCCCGGCAGCGGCAGCATCCAGGACCAGGAGCAGTGGTACTGGATGGTCAACGCCGGGATGTTGATGGCGTGCGCGTCCGTCATCGCGGTCTGCGTGACCCGTACGCACGGGCGGCGGCCCTGGGACGGCCTGCTGGTCGCGCTGGCGCCGGCCTTCGCGCTGACCGCGACCATCAACTGGGACCTGCTGGCGGTCGCTCTGACGGCCGCCGCGATGCTGATGTGGTCGCGCGGGCGTTCCCTCGCCTTCGGTGTCCTCCTCGGGCTCGCCACGGCCGCCAAGCTCTACCCCGTGCTGCTGCTCGGGCCGCTGCTGGTGCTGTGCTGGCGCGCGGGACGGTGGCGGGAGTACGGCACGGCCCTCGGTGGCGCGGCCGCCGCCTGGCTCGTCGTGAACGGGCCCGTGATGCTCTTCGCGTTCGACGGCTGGTCGAAGTTCTACACGTTCAGCCAGGAGCGGGGCGTCGACTTCGGGTCCTTCTGGCTGATCCTCGCGCAGAACTCGGACGACCCGCTGAGCACCGACACGGTCAACACGCTCGCCACGGCGCTGATGCTGCTGTGCTGCGCGGGTGTCGCGGCGCTCACGCTCATGGCCCCCCGCCGGCCGCGTTTCGCCCAGCTCGCCTTCCTGATCGTCGCGGCGTTCATCCTCACCAACAAGGTCTACTCGCCGCAGTACGTCCTGTGGCTGGTGCCGCTGGCGGCCCTCGCCCGGCCGAAGTGGCGGGACTTCCTCGTCTGGCAGGCCTGCGAGGTGGCCTACTTCCTGGGCATCTGGATGTACCTCGCCTACACGACCAGCGGGGACGCCCACAAGGGGCTGCCCACCGACGGCTACCACTGGGCGATCGGCGTGCACCTGCTGGGGACGCTCTACCTGTGTGTCATGGTCCTGCGCGACATCCTGATGCCGGAGCGGGACCCGGTGCGCCGGTCCGGTGACGACGACCCCTCGGGCGGGGTGCTGGACGGGGCGGAGGACGTGTTCGTGCTCGGACCCGCGGCTCACCCGGCACGGCACGCGGCCCACTTCGAGGGAACCCCGGTCGAATGGGGCAGGAAGGAAGCCACCGGAGGTTCGCTCTGAGCGAACGATCAGGAGGGTGACACCTGCTCAGGGCAGAGGAAAGGCCGTACACGGGAGAACCGTGTACGGCCTTCTCGCTGTCAGCGGTCGAGGAGCCGGTCGAACTGCGTGGTGGTGTGCCGGAGGTGGGCCACCAGTTCCTCGCCCACCTTCGGTTCCGGCGCGTCCGCGGGCACGAACAGGATCGACACCTGCATGTGCGGCGGCTCGGCGAACCAGCGCTGCTTGCCGCCCCAGACGAACGGCGAAAGATTCCGGTTGACCGTGGCGAGGCCGGCGCGGGCGACGCCCTTGGCGCGCGGCATGACGCCGTGCAGGGCCTTGGGGGCCTCCAGGCCCACCCCGTGCGACGTACCACCCGCCACGACCACCAGATAGCCGTCGGAGGCGGCCTTCTGCTGCCGGTAGCCGAACCGGTCCCCCTTGGCGACGCGGGTGACGTCCAGCACCGCGCCCCGGTACTCGGTGGCCTCGTGGTCGCCCAGCCAGAGCCGGGTGCCGATCCGGGCGCGGAAGCGGGTCTGCGGGAACTGCTGCTGCAGCCGGGCGAGGTCGTCGGCCTTGAGATGGCTCACGAACATGGTGTGCAACGGGAGACGGGCCGCCCGCAGGCGGTCCATCCAGCCGATGACCTCCTCGACGGCGTCCGAGCCGTCGGTGCGGTCCAGCGGCAGGTGGATGGCAAAGCCCTCCAGCCGGACGTTCTCTATCGCTGAGTGCAGCTGGGGCAGGTCCTGCTCGCTGATGCCGTGCCGCTTCATCGAGGACATCACCTCGATGACCACCCGGGCGCCGACCAGGCCGTACACGCCGTCGACGGACGACACCGAACGGATGACCCGGTCGGGCAGCGGCACCGGCTCCTCACCGCGCCGGTACGGCGTCAGCACCAGCAGGTCACCGCCGAACCAGTCCTTGATCCGGGCGGCCTCGTACGTCGTGCCGACCGCGAGGACGTCCGAGCCCAGCCGGGTGGCCTCCTCGGCCAGCCGCTCGTGGCCGAAGCCGTAGCCGTTGCCCTTGCAGACCGGGACCAGCCCCGGGAACTGCTCCTGCACGTGCTTGTGATGCGCCCGCCAGCGCGCGGTGTCGACGTAGAGCGTGAGCGCCATGGCCGGACCTGGAACCTTTCTCGTGGCTGCGGTGTATCAGAGGTATGGGAGCTTATGGAGCCGTCGGAGCGGCGCAACAGGGGTCAGCGGCGCGACATGTAGATGTCGAGCGCCTTGTGGAGCAGCTTGTTCAGCGGGAAGTCCCACTCGCCGAGGTACTCGGCGGCCTGGCCGCCGGTACCCACCTTGAACTGGATCAGACCGAAGAGGTGGTCGGTCTCGTCCAGCGAGTCGGAGATGCCGCGCAGGTCGTAGACGGTCGCGCCGAGCGCGTAGGCGTCGCGCAGCATCCGCCACTGCATCGCGTTCGAGGGCCGGACCTCGCGGCCGATGTTGTCGGAGGCACCGTAGGAGTACCAGACGTGCCCGCCGACGATCAGCATCGTCGCCGCGGACAGGTTCACGCCGTTGTGCCGGGCGAAGTACAGCCGCATGCGGTTGGGGTCCTCGGTGTTGAGGGCCGTCCACATGCGCTGGAAGTACGACAGCGGGCGGGGCCGGAAGTGGTCGCGCACGGCCGTGATTTCGTACAGCCGCTGCCACTCGGGCAGATCGTTGTAACCGCCCTGGACGACCTCGACGCCGGCCTTCTCCGCCTTCTTGATGTTGCGGCGCCACAGCTGGTTGAAGTTTTTGTGGACCTCTTCCAGGGCACGGTTGGCCAGCGGCACCTGGTAGACGTAGCGGGGCTGGACGTCTCCGAATCCGGCGCCGCCGTCCTCACCCTGCTGCCAGCCCATACGGCGCAGCTTGTCGGCGACCTCGAAGGCCCGGGGCTCGATGAAGTCGGCCTCCAGGTCGCGCAGGCGCTTCACGTCCTGGTCCTGGATGCCCTTCTTGATGGTCGAGGCCTCCCAGCGCCGGATGATCACCGGCGGGCCCATCTTCACCGAGAACGCGCCCTGCTGCTTCAGATGGGCGAGCATCGGCTCGATCCATTCCTGAAGATTCGGCGCGAACCAGTTGATGACCGGGCCCTCGGGCAGATAGGCGAGGTAGCGCTTGATCTTGGGCAGCTGCCGGTAGAGGACGAGACCGGCACCGACCAGCTCACCGGTCCGGTCGTCGAACCAGCCGAGGCTCTCCGAGCGCCATTCCGCCTTGACATCGGCCCAGGCCGGGACCTGCATGTGACTCGCCGACGGCAGGCTCTGGATGTAGGCCAGATGCTGCTCTCGGCTGATGGTCCTCAGGGTCAGGCTCATTCGGGGCGCTCCTCGGGCTGGTGTGTCCCCATGGGTTCAGGGGCTCCGGCTCTCGCGCGAAGCCTACTGCGCCTCGGGGGCGCCCCGGTTGGGCGCACGGGCCCTTCGCCCCGGCTCGTCGCCGGCCGGGGCGTTCGGCGGTGTTCGAAAAGGAGTGGTGTCCGACGTCAGTCGAAGAGTCCGCCGAAGAGGCCCCCGTGCGCCATGCCCAGGAAGAACCCGACCGCCGCGGCACCGAGGCCCAGGACGAGGCCGAAGCGCTCGCGGGTCGTCACCGAGATCCACTGGCCGTACGCGCCGATGAGGATCCCCACCAGGCCGGTCCAGGAGCTGAGCAGGTGCAGATGGTGGAACATCGCCGTGATGAAGGACGTGATCCCCAGCACCAGGGTCACCGCCATGAGGGTGTCCTGGAGCGGGTGGGGTTTACCGTCCGTGGCGAAAAGGCCTCCGGTGGTGTTGGGTCGCAATGCCTGTGCCATGGGGCACCTCCTGCGAAAGGCGGCGGATCGTAGCGCCGTACACACCCGATGTGTACAGATTGACTGTCCCCACGGCCGGATTTCAACCGGAAGCCGCTGTGTGGGTACTCTGTACCGTCCGCATCGGTGTCTGTCCGGACAGAGCCAGGCGAGTCGAGGAAGGGCCACGGTCCGTCCTCGCCGGCCTGGGAGATCGCCGCCCGGCCTCGATTGTCAGTGGCGGCTGTTTTACTGACAGGCATCGTTGCAGCAACGCATCACGACCCTCCTGCCACGGAACGACCGTGGCCGCTGAGTCCAAAGGAGGTGGGTTCCACATGCGTCACTACGAGGTGATGGTCATCCTCGACCCCGACACCGAGGAGCGCGCTGTCTCCCCGCTGATCGAGAACTTCCTCTCTGTCGTCCGTGACGGCGGCGGAAAGGTCGAGAAGGTCGACACCTGGGGCCGTCGTCGTCTCTCGTACGAGATCAAGAAGAAGCCCGAGGGCATCTACTCGGTCATCGACCTGCAGGCCGAGCCTGCGGTCGTCAAGGAGCTCGACCGCCAGATGAACCTGAACGAGTCGGTCCTCCGGACCAAGGTCCTCCGCCCCGAGACCCACTGAGCTCTTCCGCTCAGCTGATCCCGGGACTCGAGTAGCAGCACAAGCAGCCAGCAGCAAACCCGCCGAGAGGTTCCCCATGGCAGGCGAGACCGTCATCACGGTCGTCGGCAATCTTGTCGACGACCCCGAGCTGCGCTTCACCCCGTCCGGTGCGGCCGTCGCGAAGTTCCGTGTCGCGTCGACCCCCCGCACCTTCGACCGTCAGACGAACGAATGGAAGGACGGCGAGAGCCTGTTCCTGACCTGCTCGGTCTGGCGTCAGGCGGCGGAGAACGTCGCCGAGTCGCTCCAGCGAGGCATGCGCGTCATCGTGCAGGGCCGGCTGAAGCAGCGGTCCTACGAGGACCGTGAGGGCGTCAAGCGCACGGTCTACGAGCTGGACGTCGAGGAAGTCGGCGCCAGCCTGCGCAACGCCACGGCCAAGGTCACCAAGACCACCGGCCGCGGTGGCCAGGGCGGCTACGGCGGGGGTGGCGGCGGCGGCCAGGGTGGCGGCGGCTGGGGCGGCGGCCCCGGCGGTGGCCAGCAGGGCGGCGGCGCTCCTGCCGACGACCCGTGGGCGACCGGCGCTCCCGCCGGTGGCCAGCAGGGCGGCGGCGGTGGCTGGGGCGGTGGCTCCGGCGGCAGCGGCGGCGGCTACTCGGACGAGCCCCCCTTCTAGGCGGGCCGTACCCACACTTCTTGATCACACAGGAGAAACATCATGGCGAAGCCGCCTGTGCGCAAGCCGAAGAAGAAGGTCTGCGCATTCTGCAAGGACAAGGTCACGTACGTGGACTACAAGGACACGAACATGCTGCGGAAGTTCATTTCCGACCGCGGCAAGATCCGTGCCCGCCGCGTGACCGGCAACTGCACGCAGCACCAGCGTGACGTCGCCACGGCCGTCAAGAACAGCCGTGAGATGGCGCTGCTGCCCTACACCTCCACCGCGCGATAAGGGAAGGGTGACCGACTCATGAAGATCATCCTCACCCACGAGGTCTCCGGCCTCGGTGCCGCGGGCGACGTCGTCGACGTCAAGGACGGTTACGCTCGCAACTACCTGGTTCCGCGGAAGCTCGCGATCCGCTGGACCAAGGGTGGCGAGAAGGACGTCGAGCAGATCCGTCGTGCTCGCAAGATCCACGAGATCCAGACCATCGAGCAGGCCAACCAGGTGAAGGCCCAGCTCGAGGGCGTCAAGGTCCGCCTGGCCGTCCGCTCCGGCGACGCCGGTCGTCTCTTCGGTTCCGTCACCCCGGCCGACATCGCTTCGGCGATCAAGGCCGCCGGTGGTCCCGAGGTCGACAAGCGCCGCATCGAGCTGGGCTCGCCGATCAAGACGCTGGGCGCCCACGAGACGTCCGTGCGTCTGCACCCCGAGGTGGCCGCCAAGGTCAGCATCGAGGTCGTCGCCGGCTGAGTGCCGCGCTTGCTGAAGCAGTGAGCATGGGGGCCGCACCCTTCGGGGTGCGGCCCCCATCGCCGTGTTCCACGTGAAACGGTCAGCGTGCGGCACCCGTGACGATCCAGCGGCCGGAGCGAGTACGGAGCCACAGGGTCAGCATCCGCACGGTCATCATGAGCGTCATCGTGGCCCACAGCGCGGTGAGTCCGCCCCCGAGCGAGGGAACCAGCAGGGCGGCGGGAGTGAACACCGCGAGGGTCAGCAGCATCGCCCAGGCCAGATACGGTCCGTCGCCCGCGCCCATCAGGACCCCGTCCAGGACGAAGACGACGCCGCAGATCGGCTGGGACAGCGCCACCAGGACCAGGGCGGGCAGGGCAGCGTCCGTGACCGTGGCGTCACTGGTGAACAGGGGCAGGAACACCGGTCGGGCGAGCACCACCAGGACGCCGAGGACGACACCGACCGCGATGCCCCACTCGACCATGCGGCGGCATGCCTCACGGGCACCCCGGACGTCGCCGGCGCCCAGATAACGCCCGATGATGGCCTGCCCGGCGATGGCGATGGCGTCCAGCGCGAAGGCGAGCAGGCTCCACAGGGAGAGGATGATCTGGTGGGCCGCGATGTCGGAGTCGCCGAGATGTGCGGCGACGGCTGTCGTGATCAGCAGGATCGCCCGGAGTGAGAGGGTGCGCACCAGCAGCGGAACGCCCGCTTGGGCGGACGCCCTGATGCCGGCGGCGTCCGGCCGCAGCGACGCCCCGTGCCTGCGCGCTCCGCGCAGCACCACGGCCAGATAGACCGCGGCCATGCCGCACTGGGCGATGACGGTGCCCCAGGCGGAGCCCGCGATGCCGAGGCCGGCGCCGTAGACCAGCGCGACATTGAGCACACCGTTGGCGACGAAGCCGGCGAGGGCGACGTAGAGCGGTGTCCTGGTGTTCTGCAGTCCGCGGAGGACACCGGTCGCGGCGAGCACGATCAGCATGGCCGGTATGCCGAGTGCGGAGATCCGCAGATAGGTGGTCGCGTAGGGGGCCGCTGTGTCGGAGGCGCCGAAGAGGTCCACGAGGACGGGCGCCGTGGGCAGGACGACGGCCATGACGGTGGCGCCGAGGAGCAGGGCCAGCCAGATTCCGTCGATGCCCTGGCGGATGGCCGACGGGAGGTCGCCGGCTCCGACGCGTCGGGCTACGGCGGCCGTGGTGGCGTAGGCCAGGAAGACGAAGACGCTCACGGCGGTCATCAGGAGGGCCGAGGCGACGCCGAGACCGGCGAGCTGTGCCGTGCCCAGATGACCGACGATGGCGCTGTCCGCCATGACGAAGAGCGGCTCGGCGACGAGGGCGCCGAAGGCGGGGACTGCCAGCATGACGATCTCGCGGTCATGCTGCCGTCGAGCGGCTCCGGGCCGCGCGGGGGCCTGTGTCATGTGCACCAATCTAATCGTCCACAGGTAAGAGATGCAAAGCTTTGGAGACCCTTACTTTGTGGCTCTGGGTGTGGGCTTGCGTACACCACATGGAGCGATCTTGATCCGACCGGGAAACTTTTTCTTCTGCACAGCCGGTGGACGATGAATTCGCAGGTCAAAGCCTTGTGGGTGTCAAAGGTGCGGGCTTGTTCACAGGGCTGTCCACCGGCTCGTGCACAGGTTTCGCCGAGTTCTCCACAGCATTGGGCCGGTCGTCCACATGGCCTGTGGATAACCAGATTGGCTGTCGGTGCCGACGGGCCTACGGTGGTCCGGCGCTCGCTCCGTCCACCGGTTTCAGAAACGCCACAAATCCGGCGCACGACAAGTGGAGTTGGGCCTCTTATCTGTCAGTGCCGTGCCGTAGAACAGAGAGGCACGGCGAGGTCCGTTCCGGCGGACGGGAGGAGGTGGCTCGGTGAGCATTTCCGAGCCCTTGGACGACCCGTGGGCCGAGAGCGGACCCAGTGATCGTCTGCCCGCCTCCCGGCGCCGCGAGGACCGGGGCAGGGGCCGCGACGAGCAGCACGACCGCGGCCGGGACAACGGCGTGTGGGACGGCGGAGGCTCCGCGTTCGAAAGGGTGCCGCCGCAGGACCTCGAGGCCGAGCAGTCCGTGCTGGGCGGCATGCTGCTGTCCAAGGACGCCATCGCCGACGTCGTCGAGATCCTCAAGGGCCACGACTTCTACAAGCCGGCCCACGAGACCATCTACACGGCCATCCTCGACGTCTACGCCAAGGGCGAGCCGGCCGACCCCATCACCATCGCCGCGGAGCTGACCAAGCGCGGTGAGATCAACAAGGTCGGCGGGGCCTCGTATCTGCACAACCTCGTCCAGACGGTGCCCACGGCGGCCAACGCGGCCTACTACGCGGAGATCGTGCACGAGCGTGCCGTGCTGCGCCGCCTGGTCGAGGCCGGCACGCGCATCACGCAGATGGGATACGCGGCCGACGACGACGTCGACGAGATCGTCAACCGCGCGCAGGCGGAGATCTACGCGGTCACCGAGCAGCGCACCAGCGAGGACTACCTGCCGCTCGGCGACATCATGGAGGGTGCGCTCGACGAGATCGAGGCGATCGGATCGCGCAGCGGTGAGATGACCGGGGTGCCCACCGGATTCACCGACTTCGACTCGCTCACCAACGGCCTGCACCCGGGACAGATGATCGTCATCGCCGCGCGTCCCGCGATGGGCAAGTCGACGCTCGCCCTGGACTTCGCACGGGCCGCCTCCATCAAGAACAACCTGCCGAGCGTCATCTTCTCGCTCGAGATGGGGCGCAACGAGATCGCGATGCGCCTGCTGTCCGCCGAGGCCCGGGTCGCCCTGCACCACATGCGCTCCGGCACGATGACCGACGAGGACTGGACCCGCCTGGCGCGCCGGATGCCGGACGTCTCGGCGGCACCGCTCTACATCGACGACTCCCCGAACCTGTCGATGATGGAGATCCGCGCCAAGTGCCGTCGCCTCAAGCAGCGCAACGACCTGAAGCTGGTCGTCATCGACTACCTCCAGCTGATGCAGTCCGGCGGTAAACGGTCCGAGAGCCGTCAGCAGGAGGTCTCGGACATGTCCCGTAACCTCAAGCTGCTCGCCAAGGAGCTGGAGATCCCGGTCATCGCGCTCTCCCAGCTCAACCGCGGCCCCGAGCAGCGCACGGACAAGAAGCCGATGGTCTCCGACCTGCGTGAGTCCGGTTCCATCGAGCAGGACGCCGACATGGTCATCCTGCTGCACCGCGAGGACGCCTACGAGAAGGAGTCCCCGCGCGCGGGTGAGGCGGACCTGATCGTGGCGAAGCACCGTAACGGTCCGACGGCCACGATCACGGTCGCCTTCCAGGGCCACTACTCACGTTTCGTGGACATGGCACAGACCTGATCCGTTCCTGCTGAACTGAGGGCATGACGACACCTCATCAGGAAGAACTGCTGCCCGGTACACGGCGGGCGCTGCTGCACAGGATCGCCGTCGCCCAGAGCGAAGGACGCGCGCCGTCGCTCGTCGCGGCCGTGGTGCGGGGCGGGAAGGCCGTGTGGACGGGAGCGCGGACGTCGGTGGAAGGGCACGCTCCGGACGAGCACGTGCAGTACCGGATCGGTTCGATCACCAAGACCTTCACCGCCGTTCTGGTGCTCCGGCTGCGCGACGAGGGAGCGCTCGATCTCGCCGACCCGCTGGAGAAGCACCTGCCGGACACGGGCGTGGGCGGGGCGACCGTCGCCGAACTGCTCGCCCACAGCGGCGGGCTGGCCGCCGAGACCCCCGGGCCCTGGTGGGAACGGACCCCCGGGTCCCTGCGTCCAGGCCTCGCCGACGTGCTGGGCGAGCGGCCCCTGGTGCACCCCGTCGGCCGGCGGTTCCACTACTCGAACCCCGGATACGCGTTGCTCGGCGCCCTGGTCGAGAAGCTGCGCGGTGCCCCGTGGGAGGAGGTGCTTCGGCGGGAAGTACTCGCACCTCTGGGCCTGCGTCGCACGACTGTGCGCGCGGAAGCGCCGCACGCGGGTGGCTGGGCGGTGCACCCATGGGCCGATGTGATGCTGCCCGAGCCCTTGGAGGATCTCGGGGTGATGGTGCCCGCCGGGCAACTGTGGTCCACCGCAGGTGATCTGGCGCGCTTCGCCGCCTTCCTGGCCGAGGGCGACGAACGGGTGCTGAGCGCCGAGTCGTTGCGGGAGATGAGGACGCCGGCCGCTCCGGTCGAGGCGGCGGACGTGGCGAGCGGCTACGCGTACTGCCTGGGCATGGAGATCCGTCACCAGCACGGGCGTTCCCTCGTCGGGCACACGGGTTCACTGCCGGGCTTCCTCGCCTGCCTCACGATCAGTGTGGCGGACGACGTGGGCGCGGTGGTCCTGGCCAACTGCACGTCCGGACCGGCGCCGTTCACGGTCGCGGCCGACCTCGTCCGGATCGTCGCCGAGGCGGAACCACGTGTCCCGGCTCCCTGGCGGCCGCTGCGAGAGGCGGATCCGGCGGCGCTGGAGCTGGTGGGGCAGTGGTACTGGGGGACGTCCGCGTTCGTGCTCCGGCTCTCGGCCGACGGCCTCGTCTCGCTGGAGCCGTTGTCCGGCAACGGCCGGCGCTCGCGTTTCCGCCCGGCGGAGGACGGCACCTGGGTGGGCCTGGAGGGCTACTACGCCGGAGAACTCCTGAAACCCGTACGGCGGTCGGACGGGGCGCTGAGCCATCTCGACCTGGGCTCGTTCGTGTTCACACGTCAGCCGTACGAGGAGGGGGCTCCCGTGCCGGGCGGCGTGGATCCGGAGGGATGGCGGGGTATCGGCTAGCTCCCGGCCGTCAGGGAGCGGCCGCGGGTCCTGTTTCACGTGGAACAGGACCCGGTTCCTTCGTCACAGCGGCAGTTTGAAGCCCACGTGGGAGGCCGTGAAGCCGAGTCGCTCGTAGAAGCGGTGGGCGGCGGTCCGGGTGTTGTCGGAGGTCAGCTGGACCAGTTGGCAGCCCTCGTGGCGGGACGCGTCGATCGCCCACTCGACGAGCCGGCTTCCCAGGCCGCTGCCGCGCTCGTCCGCGTGGACGCGGACCGCTTCGATGATCGACCGGGTGGCGCCGCGGCGGGAGAGCCCGGGAACGACCGTGAGCTGAAGCGTGCCGACGACGCGTCCTGCGCGGACCGCGACGACCAGGTGCTGGTTCGGATCGGCGCTGAGCCGCTCCAGGGCGGTCAGGTAGGGGCTGAGGTCGTCCGGCGACTCGCGCTGCGCGCCCAGGGGGTCGTCCGCGAGCATGCCGACGATCGCGGGAACGTCGTCGGCGACCGCGGCCCGTATCTCCAGATCTTCCATGCCGGCACCCTACGCGGGCACCGGCGCCTTCAGTGTTTCCACGGCCCGGACCAGGGGAGCGAGGTCGGGGTTCTCCGCCGCCGTGTCGAGGGCTTCGCGCAGGGCCGTGTCGTTGGTCGGCCGCGCCTCGTCCAGCAGCTCGAGACCGGCCTCGGTGACGTTGGTGTAGATGCCCCGGCGGTCGGTGGGGCACAGGTAGCGCTCCAGCAGTCCGCGGTCCTCGAGACGGGTGACCAGGCGCGTGGTGGCGCTCTGGCTGAGCACGACCGCGTCGGCGACCTGCTTCATCTGCAGGTGCCCCCCGTCACCGTCGTGCTGCCGGCTCAGCACGTCGAGCAGGGAGTACTCCCGCACGCTCAGGTCGTGCCGGGCCTGAAGGGCGCGCTCGATGTGGGCCTCGATCCTCCCGTGCAGCAGGGAGAGTGCGCACCAGCCCTGAGCGAGGGCGGTGAGCGCGGGGTCCGTGGCTGTCATGGGCGTTTCCTCCGTCCAGGAGCTGCTGACACCAGGGTAGAGCAAGGCCGCAATATACGGCGCTTGCAAATAGCCAGCGTCTGCAATTATTGTCGAGGCACGCAAAGCGCCCCTGCAATCGTCTGGGAAGGTCTCTCCCCCATGCCTCTCGCGCTTCTGGCCCTCGCGATCGGGGCCTTCGGGATCGGAACCACGGAGTTCGTGATCATGGGCTTGCTGCCCGAGGTCGCGGGTGACTTCGGTGTCTCCATTCCCACCGCCGGCTATCTGGTGACCGGCTACGCGCTGGGCGTCATGTTCGGCGCCCCGCTGATGACCGTGCTCGGCACCAGGATCTCCCGCAAGCGGATGCTGATGCTGCTGATGGGACTGTTCATCGCGGGGAACCTGCTCTCCGCGCTGGCCCCGTCCTTCGGCCTCATGCTGACCGGGCGGGTGGTCGCCTCGCTGGCCCACGGCGCCTTCTTCGGTATCGGCTCGGTGGTCGCGGCCGACCTGGTCGCCCCGGAAAAGAAGGCCGGAGCCATCGCCCTGATGTTCACCGGGCTGACCGTCGCCAATGTCGTCGGCGTCCCGCTGGGCACGCTCGTCGGCCAGTCCATCGGCTGGCGGGTCACCTTCGGCATCGTCGCCGCCCTCGGTGTCGTCGGCCTGGCCGGCATCGCCAGGCTCGTCCCCGACATGCCCAAGGCCGAGGGAGTGCGGCTGCGTCACGAACTGGCCGCCCTGAAGAACGTCCAGGTCCTGCTCGCCATGGCGATGACCGTCCTGGGATTCGGTGGCGTCTTCGCGGCCATCACCTACATCGCGCCGATGATGACGCGCGTCACCGGCTTCGCCGACGGCTCCGTAACCTGGCTGCTGGTCCTCTTCGGCCTCGGCATGGTCGGCGGCAACCTCGTCGGCGGCAGGTACGCGGACCGTGCCCTGATGCCCATGCTGTACCTCTCCCTGGGCGCCCTCGCCGTCGTTCTCGCGCTCTTCACCCTGACCGCGCACAACAAGATCGCCGCAGCCGTCACCATCGCCCTCATCGGCGCCCTGGGATTCGCCACGGTGCCGCCCCTGCAGAAGCGGGTCCTCGACCAGGCGCACGGCGCCCCCACCCTGGCCTCGGCCCTGAACATCGGCGCCTTCAACCTCGGCAACGCGCTGTCCGCCTGGCTCGGCGGCCTCGTGATCGGGGCCGGCCTCGGCTACACCGCCCCCAACTGGGTCGGTGCCGTTCTCGCCGCGAGTGCCCTGGTGCTGGCGTTCGTCTCGGCCGCTTTCGAGCGCCGCGACACCCCGCCCGGCAGCGTGCTCGCCGGTCCGGTGCCCACCGAGCGGCGGACCGTCGTCTCCCACTGACCCACGGGACCGGCAGATGCGGGGCCAGGGCCGTCCCCCGGCCGGTTCCCCACCCGGAACCACCGACAACACCGAGTACCACGAGGAGAATCCCCTCATGAGCCCCACCGCCGTCGCCCCGCTCACCACCCCGGAGGCCGAAGCCCTGCTCGGCGCGGCGTATCAGGCCGCGGACGCGGCCGGTGTCACGGTCAGCGTCACCGTTCTCGACGCGGGCGGGCATCTGCTCACCTTCCGCCGGGACGACCGCGCCGTGCTGATCTCCGGGGAGACCAGCACCCGCAAGGCGTACACCGCGCTCCAGCTGAACGCGCCGACCGCCGACCTCGTGGACGCCGTGCAGCCCGGAGGCCTCTTCCACACCCTGCCCACCGCACTCGACCGGCCGCTGCTGTTCATCGCCGGAGGCGTGCCCGTCCGGCGCGACGGCCGGCTGATCGGCGCGATCGGTGTCGGCGGTGGCGCCCCGGAGCAGGACCATGCCTTCGCCACGGCCGCCGTGGAGTCCCTCGTCTGACGGCGATGCTCACCGGACGCGACCTGCGGCGCCGCCCCGGCTTCCGCGCCGCCTTCGCCGACTTCAAGATCGCCACGGTCGCGGAGTTCACCGACACCGACCGCGCCCGGGAGAAGGCCGCCGAGCGGGACGCGCTTGCCGAAGTGACGGGCGGGGCAGGCGAGGAGCACGACGGTCCGGCATGATCTGACGAGAC